>DFMR01000035.1 GCA_002376325.1 Proteobacteria bacterium UBA3588
CGGCGGCCCTCGCCGCCGGCCGGGACTTGGCCGACGCGACCGCCCTGGCCAATGTGGCCGCCGGCGTGGCGGTGGGCAAGCTCGGCACCGCCACCGTCACGGTGCAGGAGCTGGGCCGGGCGCTGCGCGATCAGGACGAGGTGGCCCGCGGCATGGTCGACGAGGACCACCTGGAGGCGCTGGTGCTGGAGGCCAAAGCCCACGGCGAGACGGTGGTGATGACCAACGGCTGCTTCGACATCCTGCATGCCGGCCACGTCACCTACCTGCAACAGGCGCGCAAGCTGGGCGACCGGCTGATCGTCGCGGTCAACGACGACGCCTCGGTGAAACGGCTCAAGGGCGAAGAGCGGCCGGTGAATACCATGGAACGGCGCATGTTCGTACTGGCGGCGCTCGGCTGCGTCGACTGGGTGGTGCCGTTCTACGAGGACACGCCGGCGCGGCTGATCTGCATGGTCAAGCCGGACATCCTGGTCAAGGGCGGCGACAACGACCCCGCCAACATCCCCGGCGGCGACTGCGTGCGCGAGTCCGGCGGCCAGGTACTGGTGATGGAGTACGTGGATAACTGTTCCACCACCGGCCTGATCAAGGCAATCCGCTCCACCGCGAAGGGCGACTGAACTGCATATGAATTTGATCTCGCCAAGGCGTTTATGCCCTTTAAGTTGCGAAAACCGTCAAGGAATGTCCATTTACGCCAAACACGCGGGTGCCGATCGGTGAGTGAGCACTTGGCCGTTCTTTCTTGGCACTCTTGGCGGCTTGGCGCGAGACAATTGATGGAAGTTAGGTTGAGTCCATGACCGAAACCACCTACCAGGCCGACGTGGTGATCTTCGGCGGCGGCGTCGCCGGCCTGTGGTTGCTGGCGCGGCTGCGCGCCGCGGGTTATCAGGCGATTCTGTTGGAGTCGCAGGCCTTGGGCGCGGGGCAAACGCGTTATGCCCAGGGCATCATCCACGGCGGCACCAAGTATGCGTTGACCGGCAACGTGAGCGCCGCGAGCGAGGCGATCGCGGCGATGCCCGGCCTGTGGCGCGACTGCATGGCGGGCCGCGGTGAAGTGGATCTGCGTCAGGTGCGGCTGATGTCGCCGCATCAATATCTCTGGTCGACCGCCAGCATCACCTCGCGTATGGCCGGCTTCTTCGCCAGCAAGATGATGAAGAGCCGGGTCGGTACGCTCGATCCGCAGAACTATCCGACGGTATTCCGTGATCGTGGTTTTCGCGGCCAGGTCTATCAGCTCGAAGAACCGGTGCTCGATACCGCTTCGCTTATCCACGCGCTGGCCGAACCGCAGCGTGATGCCATCTGCCGCGTCGCCGCCGATGCGCCTATCGCCACCCAGGGCGATCGCTTTGTCATTCCGTTGCCGGACAACGTTGAACTCCACGCCCGTCGTCTGGTGCTGACCGCCGGCCGCGGCAATGCCGCGCTGCTGCACATGCTCGGTCACGGCGCCCCGGCGATGCAGACCCGGCCGTTGAAGATGGTGATGGTGCGCGGCGCGCTGCCCGAGGGCGTTTATGCGCATTGCCTGGGCGCCAGCACCAATCCGCGCGTCACCATCACCACCCATTACGACGCGCAAGGCAAGGTGGTGTGGTACCTCGGCGGCGAGCTGTCGGAATCCGGGGTGAAACGCAGCGATGAAGAACAGATCGCGGCGGCACGGGCAGAGCTGACGGCACTGCTGCCGTGGATCGATTTCGCCCGATGCCAGTTCGCCACTCTCGATATCGATCGCGCCGAGCCGCTGGTGGCCGACGGCCGCCGCCCCGACGATGCCTATGTGCACAGCGCAGGCGGCGTGCTGACCACGTGGCCGACCAAGCTGGCCTTTGCGCCGCGGCTGGCGGCGCAGGTACTGCAGATGTTGCAGACAGAGAACATTGTGCCTGGCGCCGAAGCGGGTGCGTTGCCGGCGTGTGCATTCCCCGGCTATGCGCTGCTGCCGTGGCAGGAGGACGAACGATGGAGTTGAGGACGCTGGGTTCGACCGGCATCAAGGTGAGTCCGCTGGGACTGGGCACCGTGAAGATCGGCCGTGACCAGCAGGTAAAGTATCCGGCCGGTTTCAATATCCCCGACGACCAGGCAGTGCGCGAACTGCTGGCGCTGGCCTGGGATCTCGGCATCAACACCCTCGATACCGCGCCTGCCTACGGCAACTCCGAGGAGCGGCTGGGCCAGTTGCTGCCGCACAAGAACGACTGGGTCATCGTCGGCAAGGTGGGCGAGATATTCGAAAATGGTCAATCGTCCTTCGACTTTTCCGCCGCTTACACGCGCCGCAGCGTGGAGCGTTCGCTCAAGCGGCTTGGCCGCGACTACATCGACGTGATGCTGGTGCATTCCCACGGCGACGACATGGCGATCATCGAACGCGAAGAGGTGTGCGAGACCTTGCAGCAGCTCAAGCGCGAGGGGCTGCTGCGCGCCGTCGGCATGTCGGCCAAGACGGTGGCCGGCGGGCTCTGGTGTGTGGAGAATATGGACGTGGTGATGGCGACCTACAATCCCACCTACACCGACGAGCTGCCGGTGCTGCAACGGGCCGCCGAACTGAACAAGGGCGTCATGATCAAGAAGGGGTTGCAGAGCGGTCATGCCGATGCGGCCGTCGGCGGCGGCGGCGTCGAGGCGGCGCTGCGTTTCGTCTTCGCCCAGCCGGCGGTGCACAGCGTCATCGTCGGCACCATCAATCCCCAGCACCTGCGCGATAATGTCGAACTGGTGCAGCGCATCGGTGCGGGGTAAAAAAGCTTAACCACGGGGAACACGTGGGACACGGGGAAATTGATGAATGCTGTGCACAGATACCCGCTATCTGGATCGCCGCAGTAAATCTCATTGCATATCCCCGTGCGCCCCGTGTTCCCCGTGGTTAGATTGATCTTTGGATAACCAAACAGGATCCCATGCGCGTACTGGTGGTAGGCCCGGCCTGGGTGGGCGACATGGTGATGGCACAGAGCCTGTTCATCACCCTCAAGCAACGCGGCGATGTTTCCGCGGTCGACGTGTTGGCGCCGTCGTGGTCGCTGCCGCTGCTGGCGCGCATGCCGGAGGTGCGCTGTCCGGTGGTGCTGCCCACCACACACGGCCAGTTCGGTCTGTTGCCGCGTTGGCGGCTGGGACGCGCGCTGCGCTCCAAATCCTACGACCAGGCCGTCGTCCTGCCGCGTTCGCTCAAGGCGGCGCTGGTGCCGTTCTTCGCCGCGATTCCGCGCCGCACCGGCTATCGCGGCGAGCTGCGCTATGGGCTTATCAACGATATCCGCGCGCTGGACAAGGCGGCGCTGCCGCAGGTGGCGCAACGCTACGTCAATCTCGGGCTGACGCAGGGCGAGTCGCTACCGCAGACTCTGCCGCAGCCGAGACTGCACGTTGATCCCGCCAAGCGCGATGCTCTGCTGCACTCGCTCAATCTCGACACAAAGCGTCCGGTGATCGCGTTTATGCCGGGCGCCGAGTACGGCCCGGCCAAACGCTGGCCGCTGCAGTATTATCGCGAACTGGCACGGCTGCTGGTCGAGGACGGCTATCAGGTGTGGGTACTCGGTTCCGCCAAGGAGCGGCGCGACGGTGAATCGGTCGGTGCCGACAATGCGGGGGTGATCAATCTGTGCGGGCATACGCGGCTGGAAGATACCATCGATCTGCTGTCTCTGGCCGCGGCTGCGGTCAGCAACGATTCTGGTTTGATGCACGTGGCGGCTGCGGTCGGTATTCCGCTGGTCGCCATTTACGGTTCGTCGTCACCGCAATATACGCCGCCGCTTACATCGTCGGCGGCGATCGTCTACCGTGGCCTCGATTGCAGC
Source organism: Proteobacteria bacterium UBA3588 (assembly GCA_002376325.1). Taxonomy (GTDB): domain Bacteria; phylum Pseudomonadota; class Gammaproteobacteria; order Thiohalomonadales; family Thiohalomonadaceae; genus Sulfurivermis. The sequence goes on from DFMR01000035.1 coordinate 3,837, forward strand.
CCCTGTTTCAAACGCAACTGTCCCATCGGCGACACGCCATGCCTGACCGGGATTGCACCGGCAAGCGTGCGGTTGGCTCTGGATAAACTGCTAAATAAAAGTTCCGAATGGGTACCCAGCTAAATGAAAGTTCCGAATGGGTAGCCAGCTGGCGCGGGAACCTGGAAGTCCGGGAGGAACCTGCGGGTGTCGCCTCCCTCGTGGGAGCCCGATTCATCGGGCGATGGTCGAATCGGGGGCCATCGCCCGGCACAGCCGGGCACCCACAACTGCGGGTGCCACCGTCATCGTGGGAGCCCGATTCATCGGGCGATGGTCGAATCCGGGGCTATCGCCCGGCGCAGCCGGGCTCCCACGAGACACTAACTGAAAGTTCCGAGCTGAGTACCCATTCGGAACGCTTATTTGGGTAAGCACCATCATGCCGAAGATTAGCGCCTGCATCATCTCGTTCAACGAGGAGCGGAAGATCGAGGAGTGCCTGCAGAGCCTGCACGGGGTGGTTGAGGAGATCGTCGTGGTGGACTCGCTGAGCAGCGACCAGACGGTCGAGATCGCAGGCCGCTACACCGACAAGATATTCCATCAGAAATTCCTCGGCCATGTGGAACAGAAGAACCTGGCGGTGAGCAAGGCGGGCCACGACTGGATACTGAGCCTCGATTGCGACGAACGGCTGTCGCCGCAACTGCGCGAGGCGATTCTGGCGATCAAAGAAGAACTGCGCGAACGCACCGTCTACCGCATGGCGCGCAAGACCTTCTACGTCTACCGCTGGCTCAATCACTGCTGGTATCCTGACCGCAAGGTGCGCCTGTTCAACAAGCACGCGGCGCGTTGGGGCGGCGTCAATCCCCATGATCGCGTGGTCATGGATGAGGGCGTCGCCGTTGCCGACCTCGATGGCGACATCCTGCACTATTCATTCGACAGTATCTCCGCCCACCTGCGCACCCTCGACAACTTCACCGAGATCGGCGCCCGCGAGATCGTCGCCAAGGGCAAGCGGGTTGGCCTCTTGTCGCCCCTGGGCCATGGGCTGTGGACCTTTATGCGGGTCTATCTGTTCAAGGGTGGATTTCGCGACGGGCTGGCGGGGTTGGTGGTCGGTGTTCTCTCCGGTGTTCACGCCTTCGTCAAATACGCCAAGGTGCTGTTTCATTACCGCAGCGGGACCGAAAGGAGCTGAGCGTGCGTATCCTTGAGTTGTGTTGCTCGCCCGGCGTCGGCGGGCTGGAACTATACGTGGACAAGAGCAGCCGTTGGCTGACCCGTCTCGGTCATCAATGCATCAATGTGGTCGGTGGTGAGAATTTTCTGGCCGGACGGTTGCGGCAGAGCGGCTTCGAGCCGATCGACCTCCAGCGGCGCAGTCGCCGCCTGCCGCTGCGCGAGGCGCGGCGCCTGGCGCGGATCATCGACGAACAGGACATCGACATCGTGCACATGCACTGGGGCGACGACCTGCTGCTGGCGGTGTTGGGTAAGCGTTGGGCGCGGCGACCGGTGCGTTTGGTCTATACGCGGCAGATGGCGTTGACCCGCGCCAAGAAGGATTTCTATCACCGCTTTCTCTACCGCCACGTCGACCGCTTCCTCTCCATCACCGAAAAGCTGCGCCAGCAGGCCGTCGCCTTCCTGCCGATGCCGGCGGAGCACATTCAACTGCTCTATTACGGCGTACCGGCCCCGCAGCTGTCCGATACGGCATCGCGCCGTTCACTGCGCGCAGAGATGGGAACAGATGACGACAACATTTTTCTGATCGGCTCGGTGGCCCGCATCGAAGAGCAGAAGGGGCAGCACCTGATCGTCGAGGCGGTGCGGCGCCTGCGTGAAGATGGGTTGCCGGTGGAGGCGCAGATCATCGGTCCGGCGATGGACGCGGCCTACCTGGAGGGGCTGCGGCGGAAGGTCGCGGCATTGGGGTTGGCACAGGCGATCCGTTTTCCCGGCCCGCATCCCAATCCCCAAGGCGTGATGCCGGCCTTTGACGTGCTGGCGCTGACCACCCGCATGGAGACCTTCGGGCTGGTGTTGGCGGAGGCGATGCGCGCCGGCGTCGCCGTCATCGGCACCGACGCGGGCGGCGTGCCGGAGATCATCGAGGATGGACAGTCCGGCCTGCTGTTTCCGCCCGAGGATGGCGGGGCGCTGGCTTCGCAGTTGAAGCGGCTGATCGACGACACGGCGCTACGCGCGCGCCTCGCGGCGGCCGGCAAGACCCGCGCCGACGAGTTGTTTTCCGAAGAGGCCCATTACGGCAGGCTGGCGGCGTTGTTCGGGGAATTGACCGCCGGGCTTGGCGATGAGTGAGTCGCCGCAGACCGGACATAGCGCAGCGGTGTCCGGCATGGCTGCCCGATAGCACTTCGCTTTATCGGGCCTGCATCAATGGGCGAACGGGCAGTCCACCTGTCGCCAAATATCCTCTTGATTTCAGCCGATTCCCTACCTAGATTTGATATCAAATTGATAGCGTCTGTCGGGAGGCTCTATGGCTCAGGTATTGATAACGTGCTTAGTGCTTACCCGGACACCCACCCAAATTACCCTCCGCGATAACAAATAACATATTGATTTAAAATTAAAATAGTCCAAGAGCAAAAAAGGGCGACCGATACGTTTTTCTAGGAGAAATTTGGGTGAGTGTCCATGTTGCGAGCATTATGTCGATCTATCGTTTCTTGCCAAGTTGGCAAAGTAATGTGCTGCAACAATTCACTTCACCTGACTTGCGGTGAACTCAGTGGTTCTGCAGTTGCCCACTTTCCATGCGCTTACTTTGCGTCCTTCGCGGCGAATCCTTTTTCCCTCAACAGCCGAACTGGGAAAAGTCGCTGCCCTGCGTGATGCCGAAGATCGCTTGCAGATCGAAGTCGCGGATCAGCCGATCGACGGCGGCTTGACCGTGGTCGCGATGGACCTCGCCGAGTATCAGGCGTACGCCGTTGCGGTTGTAGCCGCCGGCCAGGTGGCACTGCACGGCGATAAGTTCTCGCGCTTTTTCCAGGGTCATGGGCGTTTCTCCTTGGAGGATATTCGGTTGATATTGGGGCGGCTGGGCGGGGAGCAAGGTTCGGAGGGAGATGCGTAAGGCCGGTGTCGTAGCCAAGGGATGACCGGCAAACACCGAGCGTACCGAAGGCGCCGGAAAATCCATAGGTCGTTGCGCCGGCGAGTTCAGCCACCCGTTCTGGACGGAGAATTTCACCGCGGAGGAAGGAAATATTTTGCGGGCACGCAAGCTCTGCGCCTCCTCTTTTCTGCTTGCATCCTCTGCGTCGATGCCTTTGTGTATTCTTGTGTTCTGCGTATGGGATTCCGCATTGCCGGAATCCTGTTCGGTGCATTCTCCAGGACTATGCTTAGGTATGCAGGAGAATGGCTTGATCTCTATATTCGCGAGGAGGTGAGGACGATGCTACAGATGCCTTATGACGGGCGGATGTTGAACGAACGGATCACCGAACGCTGCCCCAGCGAATTTCTAGGCGAACTGCCGGTGTGGAACCGCCTGATCGCGCTGCGGTTGGCGCGGGAGGAGGATATTGAGCTGACGCCGGCTCATTGGGTGGTGCTGCACTACCTGCGTCGGCGGCTGGTGACCCGCGGCCAGGCCAGTTCAGGACGGGTGCTGGTGCGCGAATTGGCGGATGAGCTATGCGATCGTACTGCAAGGCGGAGGCTCTACCAGCTGTTTCCGGGCGGCCCGGTGACTCAGGGCAGCCGTATCGCGGGCCTACCGGCCCCAGCTTTTCACGCCGATCGCTCGTTCGGCAGCGTGGAGTGATACCGTACGATACGGTGCCACAAGCCCCGCTATGGCGGGGCTTGTGTTTTCTGCGCGATGCATAACGCGTTCGCTCGGTTCGGTGGGCGCGTATTGTCCGACGGCGGGCCAGGCTGCGCACTTTTTGGTATAGTGCGGCATCTTTTTCAGGGGCCGCTCCATGGATATCGTTCTTTTGCTCAAAGCGCTTGTGCTCGGCGTCGTCGAGGGCATCACCGAATTCCTGCCGATCTCCAGTACCGGCCATCTGATCCTGGCGGGCGACCTGCTCCACTTCGACGGTCCGACGGCGCAAGTGTTCGAGATCGTGATCCAGCTCGGCGCCATCCTGGCGGTGTGCTGGGAGTACCGGGCCAAGATAAGCGACGTGGTGCGCAACCTGCCGCACCGCACCGATGCGCAGCGCTTCACCTTCAACCTGATCATCGCCTTCATGCCTGCGGCGATCCTCGGGGTGCTGTTCATCAAGGAGATCAAGCACTATCTGTTCAAACCGGTGCCGGTGGCGCTGGCCTTCATCATCGGCGGCCTGCTGATCCTGTGGGCGGAGCGGCGCCAGCACCGCATCACGGTGCAGCGGGTGGACGACATGGATTGGCGCGATGCGCTCAAGGTCGGCTGTGCCCAGGCGCTGGCGCTGATCCCCGGCACCTCCCGTTCGGGCGCGACCATCATCGGCGGCCTGTTCTTCGGCCTGTCGCGCAAGGCGGCGACGGAGTTCTCTTTCTTCCTCGCCATCCCCACCATGTTCGCGGCGACCTTTTACGATCTCTACAAGCACCGGGCGATGCTGCATGTGCATGACCTGGAGGTGATCGGCGTCGGTTTCGTCTTCGCCTTCATCAGCGCCTTCTTCGCCGTGCGCGGCCTGCTGCGCTACATCGCGCACCACGACTTCACCGCCTTCGCCTGGTACCGCATCGCCTTCGGCCTGGTGGTGCTGGGCACCGCCTACTTCCATCTGGTGAACTGGAACGCCGGGTAAACCGGTAAACAAGGTACGAGGGTCGAGAAACGAAGGGGCGAGGGAAGGCGTGCGCTATGCGCACGCTAGCTTGATTTAGCGCTCGCATAGCGAACTCATTCCCTCGTACCTGGCACCTCGTACCTCGCCCCTGGTTCCTTCAGTGTGCGCCGCCGGCAACCACGGCGCTGCCGTGGCGCGTGCCGTGGGCGAACCACACCATTCCCATCAAGGCGGCGAAGATCACACCCGAGAGCCAGAAGATGTCGTTGGTGCCGAGCATGACGGCCTGGCTTTCGACGCCGTGGGCGAGCAGGGCGAGGGCGGAGGGGCCGTGCAGGCCCATGGCGCCGATGCCGCTCAGGGCGTGTTCAGTGGCGGGGGAATAGATGTTGATCTGCTCCGCCAACTGGCTGTAGTGCAGGGTCGTACGATGATCCCACAGCGCAATGGTGGCGGAGGTGCCGAGGCTGCCGGCGAGGATGCGGACGAAGTTGGCGAGGCCGGTGGCGCTGGCCATCATGCGCGGCGGGATGTCGGTGAGGATCAGCGCGGTCAGCGGCACGAAGAAGGTGACCATGCCGAAGCCCGTAGCAAAGCGCGGTCCCACCAGATGCCAGTAGTCGACGTCGGTATTGAAGCTGCCCTGCCAGAACGAGGTGAGGGCGAACACGGCAAAGGCGAAGGTCGCCCAAATGCGCAGATCGATCTTGTGCAGGTTGCGTCCCACGGTGGCGGAGAGCAGTACCGGCACGATGCCGATGGGGGCGGCGGCGAGGCCGGCCCAGGTGGCGGTGTAGCCCATACTGGTCTGGAGCCATAGCGGCAACAGCACCATGGTGCCGAAGAACACCATGTAGCCGATACTGATGGTGATGGTGCCGACGGTGAAGTTGCGGTTGGCGAACAGGTGCAGATCGATCACCGGATGTTTGTCGGTCAGTTCCCAGATCACCAGGGCGCTTAGACATATCAGCGAAGTGAGGCCGAGCAGCACGATTTGGGTGGAGCCGAACCAGTCGAGGTCGTTGCCCTTGTCCAGCATCACCTGCAGAGACCCCACGCCCACTACCAGCAGCACCAGTCCCACGATGTCGATCGGTTTTTTCTCAATCTCGCTTTCGCGCGTCTTGAGGATGCGCCAGGTGAGGAAGGCGGAAAGGATGCCGACCGGGACGTTGATGTAGAAGATCCACGGCCAGCTGATGTTGTCGGTGATCCAGCCGCCCAGGATCGGACCGGTGATCGGCGCCACCACCACGGTCATCGACCACAGCGCCAGCGCCAGTCCCTTTTTCTCCTTGGGATAGGAGCCCAGCAGCAGACTCTGGGAGAGGGGGATCATCGGTCCGGCCACCGCGCCTTGCAGGGCGCGGAAGGCGACCAGCACCGGCAGATTGGGGGCGAGCCCGCACATCCAGGAGGCGACCGAGAACAGCAGCGTCGCCAATACGAACAGGCGTACCTCGCCGAAGCGCTTGGCCAGCCAGCCGGTGAGCGGCAGAAAGATGGCGTTGCTCACCGCGAACGAGGTGATGACCCAAGTCCCTTGATTCGCGCTCACCGCCAGATCGCCGGCGATGGCCGGGATCGAGACGTTGGCGATGGAGGTGTCGAGCACCTGCATGAAGGTGCCCAGCGACAGCGACAGGGTCAGCAGCGCGAGCGCCGATCCGTGCAGCGGCGGTGGTGTCTCCTGCATGGTATCAGCACTTCCCGGGCTTGGCGGCCGCCGCCGTTGCCGTGTCGCTGTCGTTGCCGTCGACCACGCACTGGATCAGGGTGTTGACCCGATTCAGTTCCGCCGCATAGATGTCGGTGACGTAGCGGGCCGGGGTATTCGGCGTGGCCTTGCTCAAGACCGCGCCGTGACGCTCGTGGGTGTCGATGGTGACGTTCATCGACAGGCCGACGCGCAGCGGATGCGCCGCCAGCTCCTGCGGCTCGAGGCTCACCCGCACCGGCAGCCGCTGCACGATCTTGATCCAGTTGCCGCTGGCGTTCTGCGGTGGCAGCAGCGCGAAGGCGCTGCCGGTGCCGGCCGCCAGTCCCACCAGCCGACCGTGGAAGGTGACGTCGTCGCCGAAGCTGTCGGAGTGCATGACGACCGGTTGGCCGATGCGCAGATGGTCCAGCTGATCCTCCTTCACGTTGGCGTCGACCCACAGCCGTTCGAGTGGCACCACCGCCATCAGCGCGTTGCCGGGCGTCACCTGTTCGCCCAGCTGCACGCTGCGCATGGCGACGAAACCGCGCACCGGGGCGCGTATCACGCAGCGTTGCAGAGCGAGGTAGGCGTCGCGCAGGCGCGCCTCGGCCTGCCGTACCGCCGGGTGGGTGGCGACCGTCACCCCGGCCACCTCCGCGCGGGCGGCCGCCAGTTTCGATTGCGCCAGGCTCAGTTGGGCCGCCGTGGTGTCCACGGTGGTGCGGGCGTGGGCCACCTCTTCGTCGGAGATGCTATGGGCGGCCAGCAGGCCGAGGCGCCGCTTGAGATCCTGCCGGGCCTGTTTCAACTCGGCCTGTTGCAATACCACCGTCGCCTGATCCTGTTTCACCGCCTCGAACAGCTGGCGTACCTGACGCACCGTCTGGGCGAGGCCGGCGGTGGCGTCCTGCAACGCCACGCGGGCGTCGGTATCGTCCAGCCGCACCAGCACCTGGCCGGCGTCGACCCGATCGGTGTTGTCCACCGCCACCGCCACTACCGTACCGGAGATGCGCGGCGTCACCTGGATCAGGTTGCCGCTGACGTAGGCGTCGTCGGTATCCACTTGATATTGCCCGGCCAGCGCCCACCAGATGCCATAGGCGATAGCCGCCGTCACGAATAACGCGCCGAGCAGCAGCAGCGCGCGGCGGCGCTTGCCGTTGGGGACGGCCATGACATTTGCGGGATTCGGAGTGTTCATTCGTGCTCTCGATGGGTTGGAGTGGAGGCGCCGTCGGTATCGGGCTGCGGGGCGTTCACATGCGTCAGCAGTTTGCGTAATAGCCGCTCCAGCGTGGCTCGTTCGGCGGCGTCGAAGTCGTCCCACAGGGAGCGTATATGGTCCCACTGCCGGGGGAGGTACTGTTCCACCAACGCGACACCGCTCGGGGTGAGCGAGAGATCGATGCGGCGCCGGTCGCTGGGGGAGACATTGCGTTCGACCCAGCCCTGTTTCTCCAATTCGTCGATCAGGCGGGTGACGTTGGTGCGCGACGAATTGAGGGCGGCGCTCAGTTCGCAGGGATTCACCCGGTTGTCCGTACTGCCGTAGATCATCGCCAGCGCCAGCGAAGTGGTGGTGTTGACGCCGTGGTCGGCGAGGAAACGGTTGAGGTCGTCGTTGACGCAGCTGAAGGTGAAGAAAAACAGACGGGTCAGTATCACCATCTCCCGCGGCATACCCGGTAGCCGGCGCGAGACGCGTGCGATGCCTTGCTCGAAGGGCTCAAAGGTGTGATTCATAAATCTGCCGCCAAAATTATGGGGGACATAGTTCAGCACGTTACTATCCCGCTGTAAACAAATGGCCTGCCGTACCTGGGGAAATAGGCGGCAGGGGGCGGCTTAATTATGGCCGACTAATGTTGTTGGGTATGCCGGTTGACGTTGGCGGGGCGCCGTGGTTCGGTTGCCGGTCGGGCGGGGTGTCCCACGGGGGATGCACCCCGGTGCCGCTAGTCGTCCGCGTCGTCGTCGTCGAGGAGGGGTTCGTCGGCGTAGTCGTCATCCGGCTCGAGCTCGGGTACCGGCTGGACCGGCTTCGCCGTTGCGGCGCGGCCGCGCTCGGGGATGTTGCTGGTGCGCTCCCCGCGCGGCTGGAAGTCACTGCGCGCCTTGCGGTAGCCGCTCTTGAGCTCGCCGAGGGTTTCCTGCTCGTTGCCGCCCAGTTCGCGCAGCTTCGGCTCCACGATGGCGCGCTTGTATTCGATGATTTCGCCCCGCTTCAGGTTGAACATGTAGACCGTCGTCGGGTCGCCGGTCGCGAGCTTTTTGTCGATGGCCACGGCGGAACTTCTGTCGCCTGCTTCGAGGTAGCCGTACCATAGCGTGCTGTCGTTCATCTCATTTTCCTGCGTAGTCGCCAGTCTGGATGTAATGGGTTTCTGGATGCGCATTTTCTGCGGCGCAGCAACATTGTCAAGAGGGATGGTGAGAAATTGCAGCAAAGGCGGCGGGCCAGTGCCGCGGCGGCCTTCGGCGCCAGGCCGAGATGACCCCCTCCGGGTAGGGTAGTGCCCCCCGGCAATCCCGTTATATCAGGTCGACGGGGGGAGGATAATGAGGCGCGCGGGACGGGTGTCTGTCACGCTGAACATAGCGGTTTTGGACGTTGCCCCTGGGGAGGGGAGAGGCGTCTATCGCACGCGGCGGCCGTTTGTCTCCGGAAGTCCATTAATGTGTGTGATGTCGGGTGTGACTTGCGGCGAAGTGAATCATGCGCCACTTTGTAAACATGGGACATGTACTATCGCTGCCGGTTCCTTAATGTCGATCGCAACGGTAAGGAACCCTTATTTCGTTCGGAAATATTCCTCGTCGGGTGGCCGCTCGACACACGCATTCTGACGGGGCATGTTCCGGTTTCGGGCCTGGCCGAGTTACGGCTGCGCTAGCTTGGTAACCACGGCGTGACGCGATGCTAAGAGCACGCGGATCTGCGCATGACACAGCTGATGACGTTCACTTTGTCCGCCGCTGGGCGCCGATATTTACAGTTCACTGCCTTGTCGGGACATAACAGGGTCGCACAAAAGGAACCGCGCCATGATTCAAAGCATCGATACGGAGAAGGTTGAACAGCTCGATAGGGAGGATATCTTCCGCCAGTTGGAGAGTACCGCGCAGGGGCTCGGTAGCGATGAGGTGCGGGCGCGCTTGGCGCAGGTCGGTCGCAATGCGCTGGAGGAAAAGAAGGTCAGTCCGCTGGTCAAGTTCTTTGCTTATTTCTGGGGACCAATCCCCTGGATGATCGAAGTGGCGGCCGTGTTGTCGGCCTTGGTGCGTCACTGGGACGACTTCGTCATCATTATGGTGCTGCTGGTGTTCAACGCCGTGGTCGGTTTCTGGCAGGAGTTCAAGGCCGCCAATGCACTCGACGCGCTCAAGAATCAGCTGGCGCTCAAGGCGCGGGTGCTGCGTGACGGACGGTGGGGCGAGATCGATGCCGCCGAACTGGTGCCCGGCGACATCGTGCGCCTGCGCCTGGGGGACATCATCCCGGCGGATGCCAAGTTGCTGGAAGGCGAATACCTGTCGGTGGATCAGTCCGCCCTGACCGGCGAGTCGCTACCCCAGGACAAGAAGGCTGGACAGGTGGTCTACTCCGGTTCGGTGGCCAAACAGGGAGAGATGGTGGCCCTGGTGACGGGCACCGGTTCCAACACCTTCTTCGGACGCACGGCGAAGCTGGTGCAGAAGGCGGGGGCCGCCTCCCACTTCCAGAAGGCGGTGCTGGCCATCGGCGACTACCTGATCTACCTGAGCCTGGGGCTGATCGCGCTGCTGACCATCGTGCAGTTGCACCGCGGGATGCCCTGGCTGGAGCTGGTGCAGTTTGCCCTGATCCTCACCGTGGCCTCCATCCCGGTGGCGATGCCGGCGGTGCTGTCGGTGACCATGGCGGTGGGGGCGCTGGCGCTATCGAAGATGAAGGCCATCGTGTCGCGCCTGCAGTCCATCGAGGAGATGGCCGGCATCGACGTGCTCTGCTCGGACAAGACCGGCACGCTGACCCAGAACAAGCTTACCCTGGGGGAGCCCGAGGTGTTCGACGCGGCCGATGCCCAGGATGTGATCCTGGCGGCGTCGCTCGCCTCCAAGGCCGAGGACGGGGACGCCATCGACCTCGCGGTGATCGGCGGGCTGCGCGATGCGAAAATGCTGGACGCCTATACCCAAGGCCGATTCGTGCCCTTCGATCCGGTCAGCAAGCGCACCGAGGCGGAGATCGCCGGGGCCGACGGCCAGACCTTTAAGGTCACCAAGGGGGCGCCGCAGGTCATCCTGGAGCTTGCTTTCACCTCCGAAGCCGAAACCGGTCGTGCCGACAAGATCATTCATGATCTTGCCGTCAAAGGTTTTCGCACCCTCGGGGTGGCGCGTACCGACGCCGCAGGCAACTGGCAGTTTCTCGGCATCCTGCCGTTGTCCGACCCGCCGCGCGAGGATTCCCGCGACACCATCCGCCATGCTGTGGAACACGGCATCGAGGTGAAGATGGTCACCGGCGACAATGTCGCCATCGCCCGTGAGATCGCCGGACAGCTCGATCTCGGTACCGACATTCACCTGGCCGGCGACCTGTTGGCCGAGGCGGCGTCGCAAGGGCATCTCTCCAATGTCGCCGAACGTATCGAAAACGCCGACGGTTTCGCCCAGGTCTTTCCCGAACACAAATATGCCATCGTCAAGGCGCTGCAGGAGCGCGGCCACCTGGTGGCAATGACCGGCGACGGCGTCAACGATGCCCCCGCCCTCAAGCAGGCCGATGTCGGCATCGCCGTCAGCGGCGCCACCGACGCGGCACGCGCGGCGGCCGCCCTGATCCTGACCGCGCCGGGCCTGTCGACCATCGTTAGCGCGGTGGAGGAGGCGCGGCGTATCTTCGAGCGCATGAACTCCTACGCCATCTACCGGGTCATCGAGACGGTGCGCATCATGCTGTTCATGGTGCTGGCGATGCTGGCCTACAACTTCTATCCGATGACCGCGATCATGATCATCATGTTGGCGCTGCTCAACGACATCCCGATCATGGCCATCGCCAAGGACAATACCTGGCTGGATCCCAAACCGGTGCGCTGGCAGATGCATCATGTGCTGACCCTGGCCACGGTGCTCGGCCTGATTGGCGTGGCCGAGACCTTCCTGCTGCTGTATTTGGCCAAGAGCGTCATGGGGGTGGGGCTGGCGCAGCTGCAGACCATCATCTTCCTCAAGCTGTCGGTCGCGGGACATCTGACCTTGTTCGTGGCGCGCACCAAACGTCCGATGCTGACCCGGCCGTATCCGGCTCCGCTGCTGCTGTTCGCCATCCTCGGGACGCAGACCGTCGCTGCGCTGATTGCCGGATTCGGCTTCCTGATCACGCCGATACCGTGGAGCTATATCGGAATGATCTGGATCTACTGCCTGGTATGGGTCGTGATCGAGGACTACGCGAAGATCATGGTCTACAACAATCTGCGCCATGCATCGTCCCACCATCGGAGCTTCATCGACATGACTGCACCGCACCTCGGGGGCTATGGCCCCTCGGCCGACACGGTGCGGCGGGAGACGACGCAGACGGGCAAACACCGCTGACGCCGGCGGCGGCTTCATCAGAAGTCGCCGTTGACCCCGGCCTTCATGATGGTCAGCAGCATATGGTTGATGCGGTTGGCGATGGCCTTCTGCTTCGGCGGCAGCCGGGTGTTATCGATCAACATGTTGAGGTTGATCATCTCCAGCCAGTATTTGCCCTGATTGTCCTCCACCAGGGCGATGCGGCACGGCATGTAGGCGGCGAACACCGGATCGTAGAGCACCATGGCGTGGGCATCGGCCGGGTTGCAGAACTGGAAGATGTCGAGACGTCCCGATTTGATGCCCATCGCCGCCAGCTGTTTCGACAGCGGTTCGTGGGCGACCAGTTTCATGTTGAGGTCGATCGCCTTCGACTGCAGGGCTTGTGCGGCATCGTCCGGCGAGACGCCGGGGGCCAGCTGCATCTTGATCACGGTCTGGTCGATGGCGTAGTGGATTGTCGGCGCCGCGACGACGACTTGAGCGATGACAAGCAGGGCCGTCGCCGCCAGGATTACGTATCCTCTGTTCATGGTTAAGCGCTCCTCGCGGCCGCGACCGCATCGTCACTTGTCGAATACCAGCGCGCTCGGCGTCGCCCCCAGATCGGTGAGCGCGGCGTTGACCGTGCGCACGAACGGCGGCGGGCCGCAGACATAGAAGTGCTGGCCGAAGTCGCCAATTTGCCGTTGCAGAAACTCCTTGTCGACACGTGCGGAGCCGCAGTGACAGTCGTTTTCGCGGGTGCACAGCAGCAGGCAGCGGTCGCCGAGATAGTGCACCAACTCTGCGCCGCAGATCACGTCGGCGGGCGTCTTGTTGCTGAAGATCAGCCGCTGGCCGTCCAGTTTGTCGCCAACTGCCAGTTCGCGCAGGATCGCCAGAAACGGCGTGATACCGGCACCGGCGGCGATGAAGGTGCCGCGCCCCTGATATTGGATGGCGCCGAACGGCGCCGACATCAGCAGCGATGTTCCCGCCGCCAAAGTGTGCAGCTTGTCGGTTACTCCCAAATGGTCGGGATAGCGTTTGATGGTGAACTCGAGTACGCCGTCATCGAGCAACGAGGTAGGCGTGAAGGGGCGCCCCTTGTCGCGCCATCCGGGCTCGTCGACCGCCAGTTCCACGCCCTGACCCGGGCGGTAGTCGAGCCCTGCCGGCCGCGTCACCACGAAACGTTTGACGTCGTGGGTGACGAATTCGCTCATCAGCAGCGTGACCTTGTGTTCCATGGTGCTCTCTCCTGCGTCTTGCTCACAGGCCGAAGGCGTCGACGTTCCAACTGACGCCGCCGACCACCGCTTCGGGGTGACGCCGGTGCATGTAGTCTTCCACCTCTTTCACTCGTGCCCGCGGCACGTCGAGCATGATCAGGATCTCGCCGTGGGCAAGTGCATCGCGGAATTGGTCGAGATGGACCCGCGGCACCCGACTGGTGAACAGGAAGCCGGCAACAAAGGAGGCCACCATCAGCGCCAGCAGCACTATGGCCCAGCCGCCCGCACCCTGCACCAAGGCGAACACGAACAGCAGCAGTGCCAGGGCAAACAGCACGAGGTTGCCGTTCCACAACCAGGTTTCAGTATGTGCGGCGGTATTGTTCTTCTGCCGTGTAGTCGGTCGGGGCAGGCGGGCAATGCCGTTTTCGTTGCGGGTCAGTGCGTGGATATGGTGTGCGTCAATGCCGATTTCGTCGAGCATGGTGTCGACGGCGTGGCGCGCGTGCACCTCGTCGGGGAATAGAAAATAGAGTCGCCGCTTCATTGGAACCTCCTGGAGGAGTACTCCACATAAGGCCTATATCAAATAAAAATAGGAATACATACCAAAGTAGTCAAGAATGGATGGGGCACGGAGGCGGATAAAGATGATGGGCGAAGTGTCCGCTTACTTCGTCCGGGTGTGCGACACGGCGGGGATGCCGTGGCGGGGGCGCCAAGCGGCCTGGGCTGCCGCACCTCCTTGTGCCGCAGCAACGACAGGGGTATGCCGTGGGGGCTACTCGTCCGGCAGCGCGAACTTCGCTTCGCCGCTGGTCGGGAGTTGTTCCTCCCCCTGTTCCTCGTCGACCGTCTCCAGGCTGAGATTAATGCCGTCGGACCCGCTGCCGACGCTGTGAACGGCAGCCTCGCCCTTTTCGCTCAGGCTGATGCGCAGGCGCAGGTTGTTGGGGGAGTCGGCGTTCTTGAGCGCCTCATCGAGGGTGATATTGCCCGCTTTGTAGAGCTTGAACAGCGCGCCGTCGAAGGTTTGCATGCCGATGGGTTCCGACTTCTCCATCACCTCCTTGATGCCGCTCATTTCGCCGCGCTTGATCAACTCCTGGATGGTGGGTGAGCCGAGCAGTATTTCCACCGCCGCTTTGCGCTTGCCGTCGACGGTGGGGACCAGACGCTGCGAGACGAAGGCGCGCAGATTGGAAGAGATATCCTGCAGCAACTGCGGGCGGCGCTCCTCCGGGAAGAAGTTGATGATGCGGTCCAGCGCCTGGTTGGAGTTGTTGGCGTGCAGGGTGGAGATGGCCAGGTGGCCGGTTTCGGCGAAGGCGAGGGCGTGCTCCATGGTTTCGCGGTCGCGGATCTCGCCGATCAGGATCACGTCGGGTGCCTGGCGCAAGGTGTTCTTCAGGGCTTCCTCGAAGGAGATGGTGTCCACGCCTACCTCGCGCTGGTTGACGATACAGCGCTTGTGCGGGTGGATGAACTCGATGGGATCTTCGATGGTGATGATGTGGCCGCCGTTGGGGCTGTTGGCGTTGCGGTGGTCGATCAGCGCCGCCAGTGAGGTGGATTTGCCGGAGCCGGTGCCGCCGACGAACAGGATCAGACCACGCTTGACCATGATCACCTCGGCCAGGATCGACGGCAGGTCGAGGTCGGTCATGCGCGGGATTTCGGTTTTGATGTTGCGTACCACCATCGACACTTCGTTGCGCTGCTTGAAAATGTTGACGCGAAAACGGCCGACGCCGGACTCGGAGATGGCGAGATTCATCTCCATCGCATGCTCGAACGCGTGGCGCTGCTCCTCGTTCATCACCGCCTCGGCGATGGCGCGTACCTCGCCCGGTTTGAGCGGTATCTTGTCGAGCGGCTTGAGGGTGCCGTGGAATTTGGCGCAGGGCGGAGCACCGGTGCTGAGGTAGAGGTCGGAGCCGTCGTTGCCGGCGAGAACGCGCAGGTAATCTTTGAATTCCATGGGACACCGTCGTAATTGGGAGCTATCTCAAAATTCAAAAGCAAAAAGCCTCAACCGCGGAAGAGACGGGTGTACGGGGATGCATGGCAAAACCCGAAGTGGCCGCTTTAGACCATATAATATCCGCGGCCTGTGTTTAAGATTCTTTGTTTTCGAATTTCGAACTGGCTGTAACGTCAGTCCTCATTATACGGGTAGACGGCGGTCTGACGACTGCGCAATGCCGCACAAAATGCTGCGGTCGCCATGGTGCGCGGCGGATTCGTGGTAATCTCCCGCCATCCTACGGGCGCCCACCATGGGGCGCCGCGGGCTTCACCTATCAGCGACGGGTTGCATTGCGATGGTCCGAGCTTCATACACTTTATACGCTGCCGGGGCGCGCGTCGGCGCCGGTGCGTAGCGGTGCGTCTGGATCGTTTCGTCAGCCGGAGCAGCGGGCTATCGCGCAGCGAGGTGCGGCGGCTGCTGCGCCGCGGTGCGGTCAGCGTGGACGGCAGTGTGGTGACGGCGGTCGGCACTGCGGTGGACGGGAGCAGTCGCGTGGAGCTTGAGGGCCGCCCGCTGGCGGTGCCCGGTTTCCGCTATTTTATGCTCAACAAACCCGCCGGCGTTGTCAGCGCCACCGAAGATGCCCGTCACCCCACCGTGTTGGCGCTGCTGGACGAGCCGCACCGTGACCTGCTGCATCCCGTGGGCCGGCTCGACATCGATACCACCGGCTTGGTGCTGCTGAGCGACGATGGCCGCTGGTCGCACGGCATCACGGCGCCGCGGCGTCATCAGGGCAAGCGCTACCGCGTTGCGCTGGCCGAATCGTTGACGGACGAGGCCGCGGCTCGTTTTCGCAGCGGCTTGTTGTTGCGCGGCGAGACGCGGCCGACGCTTCCCGCGGAGCTGGAGGCGGAATCGCCTACCGTGGTGCGTGTGATCCTGCGCGAGGGACGCTATCACCAGGTCAAGCGCATGTTCGCGGCACTGGGCAACCATGTGACGGCGCTGCACCGCGAGGCCATCGGCGGCGTGGTGCTGGACTCGGAGCTGGAACCGGGTCAATACCGCGCGCTGTCGGCAAACGAGATCGAGGTGTTGCGATGAGCGCCGATTCCGTCCTTGCTCTGCTGTTGCCGCTGATCGCCGCGCAGCGCGCGCCGGCACTGTGGGTGCTGGACGAACACGGCGTCGGCGCCGAGACGATTGCCCCCAACTCCGCCGTGGCCGTGCTCAGCAACCGGGTCGATGTCGCTCAGGCGATGGGGGCCGCCGGTTGGGGTGCGCACTTCTCCGATTTCGATTTCTCGCCTTGGCCGGAACAGGGGCTGGATGCGGTGTTCCTGCGCCTCGCCAAGGAAAAGCCGGTGGTGCATCACGTGGTGAACGCCGCCGCCGAGCGGCTGGCGCCGGGCGGCCGCTTGCTGCTGAGCGGCGGCAAGCAGCAGGGCATCAAGAGCTATGCGCAACATGCCGCCCGCTGTCTGGGCGGCGAGCTGCATTACAAGAAGACGGGCGCCGCCTATCTTGCGGTGATCACGCGCGGCTCGGCAACGGCGGCGCCTCTCGACGACAAGAGATACCCGCTGCTGCGGCCGGTGGTGCGCGAGGACGATCTTGTGTTCTTCAGCAAGCCGGGTCTCTACGGTTGGGACAAAGTGGATGAGGGGAGCGCTCTGCTGGTGCGGCATCTGGCGGCGTTGACGGGGACACGCACGCCGCGGAGCGTCTGCGACCTCGGCTGCGGCTACGGCTACCTGGCGGTGCATGCTCAGCGGTTGTTTGCGCCGCGGCGCATCGTCGCTTCCGATAATAACGCCGCGGCGGTGGCGGCNNCGTTACCAGCGTCGTGGAGAATGGCCGCTTCAAACTGGTTGGAATGGTTCCGTAGCGCCCCGTGCCGGGGTGCCCGGGTTCAGCGACCGGGGAATGATTGCGCGGCGCCGCTACGATTGCGACGAGCCTGGCAACGGCGGCAAGGTTCGATTGTTGCGCGCGCCATTGGCATTCGATTACCGACCTGTGGCGGACGGCAGCGCCGGCGGGGAGGTGCAGAGGCCGCCCGGCGTATAAACGAAGACCCCGCCTTGCGGCGGGGTCTTCAGCGTCGAGAACGAACGCTACTTACTGGGCAACGACGTTGCTGGCCTGCGGACCCTTCGGGCCTTTTTGCAGGTCAAAGGACACCTTCTGTCCTTCGGCCAGGGTTTTGAAGCCGGAACCCTGGATGGCGCTGAAGTGCACGAACACGTCTTCGCCGCCGTTGTCCTGGGAGATGAAGCCAAAACCCTTGGACTCGTTAAACCATTTCACAGTGCCAGTAGCCATTTCAATCTATACCTCAAAAACAATGAACTAGTAGTGTCGCATGCAGGCTGTGGGCGGAGGGGTTTGGGAGATGCCGCGAACGGGAACACCCTAAACTGAACTACCGCCGCGCTACGCCGCAGCGCAGTCACTATACGACAATAATCTTTGTAGTACCAAGAAATTCTTATGGCAACTCAATGACTTTGCCGTCTTTTGTGGTGTCGGCGCGGCACGGTTTCAGCGCCGGCGCTAGGAGGGGGATCGCCGTGGCCGTGGTCATGGTTTAAGGTTGTCTTGTAAGGCATTGAAATAATTATTTTATTTGATTTTAGGTAGGCTGGTGACGGGGCGCAGTCGATACTGCGCCCCCGTCGGTCCGTCAGCCGGTTTTTTCCAACAGTAGTGCCCGGCGGTAGGCCGCCAGATCCTCAATGCTCAANNCCCTCGGTGTGGCCGCGGCGGCTGAAGACGCCGCCGGGCTGGGCGCGCAGCGGAAAGACGTGGCCGGGACGGGCCAGATCTTCGGGCCGACACTCCTCGTTTATGGCTGTGCGGATGGTGGTGACCCGGTCGGCCGCCGAAACGCCGGTGGTGACCCCTTCCCTGGCCTCGATGGAGACGGTGAACGCGGTGCCGTTGCGGCTGGTGTTGTCGCCGACCATCATCGGCAGTTGCAGACGGCGCACGGTGTCGTCGGGTAGGCAGAGGCAGACGATGCCGCTGCACTCGCGGATCATCAGCGCCATCTGGGCGCTGGTGATGTGCTCTGCGGCGTAGATGAGATCGCCTTCGTTTTCACGGTCTTCGTCGTCCACCAGCAGCACGCCGCCGCCGTCCCGCAGTGCAGTGAGGGCGTGTTCGACGCGCAGCCGCGGATCGCCGAAGCGTTGCAGCAATGAGGTGTGGCCTTTGCTGTTCTGATTCATGGTCAGCTCCTTTCAGCTCGCCAGAATCAGGGCAATAACAGGAATTGGCAGGCGTCAAAAAACGCCGGGCGACAGGAGATGCGGCGCCGACGCGACAGTCGGGACCGGCAACTGTCTTATCCTCTTCCATCCGGACTGTTACCGTCGGCCCCGGTTTTGCACCGGATCTGCTGACCCCGTCTTGCGACGGGCGCTCGCGGGCTCCCCCCGATGCTGCTAGGGGTTACCGCCGGTCGGGAATTGCACCCTGCCCTGAGAATAAGTGTGTTTAGGTTGTGTGTACCCGCGAACGGGACCGCAGCATCCTAGCGCGGCGCAATCGCGGGTGCAAATGGACGCGCCGCGTCAGTCCGGTAGGGCGTCGAGAAAGCGTCGGCGCGCCTGCGCCAGCGTCTGTATGGCCTGTTGTTCCGTGCCGTCGTCTGCCCCGGCGACGCTCTCCACGCAGCTGACGCTGGCGGCGTAATAGCGCTCGAAGGCGTCACGGACCTGGCCCCAGGTGGGAATGCCGTCGACGGTCTCATGCGCCGGTTCCAAGACCGTGACCAGGGTGGAGCGCGGCACCAGTTGCTGCTTGTTGCTGCCTTCGTTGCGCGCAATCAGCGAATTGATTTTGGTGAGCGTCTCGCCGTGGTGGGTAAAACGCTGGCCAATCGCGAGTTGGGCGAAGCGGACTTTCATAGGGCGTGCCTTTGCGGGTGGTTGACGCAGCGCTCGTCGAACGGCGCCGGCGCCACTGCGGCGGCCGGCAATGGTTGGGCTGCGAACGGCAGCCGCTTGCGCCGAATCCTGATGACAACGTTCATGGGGATACCTTAACTGCCATCCGATGCATGGCACTAATCGAGGATTATAATGGGGGCGTCGGTCCAATGGCAGCGTGCGGAGGTGTATTTGGATGTCGCGCGCACCGACCGCGCCGCCGATGGGTGGCCTTTCAACGCCCCGAACGAGGCAGGAGCCGAGGAGCCNNGCCGTCGTGCCAGGCAACGACGGTGGGTTCGTGCTCCAGCATCCCCGCAACGGAGCGGGCGATATTGTCGGCCATTTGATAGTCCAGCGGGAGCCCCTGTACATTGACATTGATCTGTTTCATGACGGCCTCCTCCTCGTGTGGCCGACGTGCTTCAATAACAGAATTGAATGCCGGCCAAAAGTTGACTGTTTATGTCAAGAATATACCGTAAAAATAGCTCGTTGCCGTGGATTGTCAAAGAGCCGGGGACCGTTGCGGATGGATAGGCTGCGTATCGAGTGGAGCGGTTCCGCGCTGTCGTTCGCTCGGGCCAAGCGGCTGGCGGACGGCGCGGCGGCGACCCTGCTGGCGGAGCCGATACTGCTGTCGTGGTACGACCGGGCGCGCGACATCGAATCACCGGCCGGTGTCAATGAATGCCGCAAGCATTGCAGCACGCCGGGCTATGTTGATTATGCGGCCAGCCGCGGCGGGGCGCTGGTGGTTGATGTGGGCGCTGGCGAGTACGTTTTTTGTTATCGTCCTTTGGGTGAGTTCGCCTGACGGCGCTCGCCTCACCAGCTAACCATTCTCAATCGCGACGGGAGCGACTATGGCCAAGGCTCTACCCAAGGAACGGCGTCTGGAACTGGCGCAGATCGTGGACGATCTCATCGCCGATGGGATGGTGGAGACTGAACGCGGCAAGATGCTGAAGGCGGTGGTCAGCGGCGATGACCGCAAAAAACACCCGCTGATTGTTATCGCGCACCACAAATGGCCCAACGCCAAGTCTCCGCAACATGTACTCGACCTGCCGGTGCTGACGCAGTGGTTGGCCGACAGGGTGGGGTTGCCGCTGTATCGCATCGACCCGCTCAAGATAGATGTGCCGGCGGTGACGGGGGTGATGTCCTATGCCTACGCACGCCGCTTCAACATTCTTGCGGTGGAGGTGCGCAAGGACGAGGTGGTCATTGCCACCGCGGAGCCGTACGAACGCGAATGGGAGCGTGAGCTGGCTCAGATCCTCGGCAAGCGCATCGAGCGGGTGATGGGCGACCCGGAACAGATCGAACGCTATTTGCTGGAGTTCTACAGTCTATCCAATTCGGTGCGCGCCGCCGCCACCGACAACCCCGCCGGACAGTCGTCCGCGGCGCAGAATCTGGAACAGCTGATGGAACTGGGGCGCGCCGGCAAGCTGGATGCCGACGATCAGCACATCGTCAATATCGTCGACTGGCTGTTGCAGTACGCCTATAGCCAGCGTGCCAGCGACATCCACATCGAACCGCGGCGCGAATACACCATCGTCCGCTTCCGTATCGATGGGGTGATGCATATGGTTTATCAGGTCCCCGCGGCGGTGGCCACCGCCATCACCAGCCGCATCAAGATCCTCGGCCGCATGGACGTATCGGAAAAGCGCCGGCCGCAGGACGGGCGCCTCAAGACGCGCAGCGCTCAGGGCAATGAAGTGGAACTGCGTCTGTCGACCATGCCGACCGCGTTCGGCGAGAAACTGGTGATGCGCATCTTCGATCCGGACGTGCTGGTGAAGGACTATCAGGCGCTGGGTTTTTCGACCAACGAGACCGAGCAGTGGCAGCGGCTGATCGGCAACCCCAACGGCATCATCCTGGTCACCGGGCCGACCGGCTCCGGCAAGACCACCACCCTGTACACCACGTTGAAGGAGCTGGCCACGCCGGAGGTCAATGTCTGCACCGTGGAGGATCCGATTGAACTGGTTGAACCGAATTTCAACCAGATGCAGGTACAGCACAATATCGGCCTCGATTTCGCCACGGGCGTGCGCACCCTGCTGCGCCAGGACCCAGACATCATTATGGTCGGCGAGATCCGCGATCGTGAAACGGCGGAAATGGCGGTACAGGCCGCGCTCACCGGTCACTTGGTGTTTTCCACGCTGCATACCAACGATGCCCCCTCGGCCGTGACGCGTCTGCTGGAGGTCGGTATCCCTCCCTACCTGATCAAGGCTTCATTGCTCGGGGTGTTGGGGCAGCGACTGGTGCGGACGCTCTGCCCCCACTGCAAGCAACGCGGTCCGATCGACGAAGACCTGTGGCAATCGTTCATCGCGCCGTGGAAGACCAACATGCCGGCGATGGTGAACCATCCGGTCGGTTGCCTCGAGTGCCGTCAAACCGGCTTTATGGGGCGGGTCGGGATCTACGAGATGATGCCGCTGACGACGACGCTGAAGCGTCTTATCACCGCCGACTGCGATATCGGGCAACTGCGGCGGCAGGCGATCGCCGAAGGGATGCGCCCGTTGCGCCTGAACGGTGCGCAGAAAGTGGCCAACGGGTTGACTACGATTGAAGAAGTGATGAAAGTGGCGCCTCCGGAGGCGCTGGATATGTGAGTTTGAACCGGCCGTGATCGCACACGACTGAGCGCGACGAGGGCTGAGGAGTTAGAGCGATGAGTGGATGGGGCTGTCCTCACGAATCCAATGGCGTTTGCCTGCGGATCAACAACCTGCCGTGCGACCCGGGAATGAAGGGCTGCGTCCTGTTTGGGCGTTTCGTGTTCAGCAAAGAGGAAAAAAATCGCCCTGGGGGGCCGCGGCGCGACCGCGAGGAACGGAGCAAGGCCGGGCGCGAATAGCCTGCCATAGAGAAACGGGAAACGGTCTATCATTCATTGAACAGAGAGTCGGTTGCGCCATAGGGGTCGGTGTCTGCCGGGTGGGCCGGTGTGAGCGCAATGGCGCGTCCCGGCTGAAGAAGAAGAGGGGACTGGCATGGTCGCGGAGCGTATGTCGAGCGATTTTCGCGACAAAGATATCTTGCCCACCATGCGCTTGTTTCACGGGGTGGCCGTGGATGCCATTGCGGGGTATCTCGACCAGATGGCGGAACTCCGCATCCCCTCCGATGAAATACTGCTACAGCCGGGGCAGTGGAATCACCATGTCTTCCTCATTCTCGAAGGCCAATTGCAGGTACACCTGGAATCGCTGCAAACGCCGCCGTTGGTGACTCTTGGTGCGGGGGAGTGTGTCGGCGAAATGTCTACCATCCAGAGCGACCATGCCTCGGCCTACGTGGTCGCAACCCAGCCCAGCCGTTTGCTCGTTATTGAGCGACAGACGCTGTGGTCGCTGATCAATAATTCGCACGGAGTCGCGCGTAACCTGCTGCATATCCTCGCCGGTCGGGTCCGGTCCGACAACCACAAGATCGTGGGCGCCATGGAGTCCCAGCGCGAATGGAAACACAATGCGCTGGTCGACGCACTGACCGGCCTGCACAATCGCCGTTGGCTGCAACAGACCCTGGATCGCGTCATGGGGCGCGCGCGTCACGATGGTGACGTATTGTCGTTGCTGATGGTCGATTTGGACAACTTCAAGCCGTTAAACGATACCTATGGACATCTGACCGGCGATGAGGTGCTGAGCATGGTGGCGCGCACGTTGCAAGAGAATTTGCGCCCCAACGACACGGCGGCCCGCTTCGGTGGCGACGAGTTCGTCGCGGTGTTGCCGTCGACGACCCTGGAGGAGGCGTTGCAGATTGCCGACCGTTTGCGGATGGCCGTGGGGGATACCCCGATGATGGCCGCCGGCGGGGTGCGGTTGCCGCAGGTCAGGGTGTCCATCGGCGTCGCTGAGATGCAGCCGGATATGGACGGCACGTCGCTACTCAATGCCGTGGACGCTGCGCTGTATCGCGCCAAGCATCAGGGACGCGATCAGGTTGCCGGCTGAGTCGTCCCGAATGGCGTCAACTTCCTGTGCCGACGAGTATATTCAAACCCGTGCCGGGGATGCCGGGAATGGGCGGGGCGTAACGTATTTTTTACGTTGACAGTCATTGACGATACGCCGCGCCAACATAGTGCGGATTTCCGCCGCTGACCCACGGGCTATACCTAACGGTGGTGGAGGGTTGTGTCCGTGCAGCGTCTGGACCACAATGCAGCCCCTGCACATGAGGCGGGTAGCCGAAATCGGGCGTAGCGAACCGAATGGACATGGTTGCCGCCTCCGGAAAGATGAGGGCAATGCCGTGACATTTTGTGGAAACGGTTTGCGCGGGGGCCATGGCGCAACCTGATGTGATTCCCACAACCGCGGTCGGCAATAACGAAACGACCACCGGTAAAACTGAAGACTCGTTGCGCCGGTTGTTTGGGATTGGTCTAACGGCGCTCGGTGTCGTCTATGGCGACATCGGCACCAGTCCGCTTTATGCGTTGCGCGCCTGTTTCTTCGGCGATACCCCGTTGGCAGTGACACACGAAAACGTTCTCGGCGTGCTGTCGCTGATCTTCTGGGCGTTAATCGTCGTCATCTCCATCAAGTACCTGCTGTTCGTGATGCGGGCGGACAACCGTGGCGAAGGCGGAATACTCGCCCTGCTGGCGTTGCTCGATCCATGCCGGAGCCGTACCGGCTGGAGTTGCGTGATAGTGGTGACGCTCGGCATCTTCGGCGCCGCGCTGCTTTACGGCGACGGCATGATCACTCCCGCCATCTCCGTGCTGAGCGCCGTCGAAGGTCTGGCAGTAGCAACGCCGGCCCTGCAACCCACGGTGATCCCACTGACCATCGTCGTGCTGATAGCGTTGTTCGCTTTTCAGCAGCGGGGAACGGAAAAGGTCGGTCGGGTGTTCGGTCCGATTATGGTGTTTTGGTTCGTGATACTGGCGGTGATGGGTGTTCATGCCATTCTCGACAATCCCACCGTACTGCAGGCGCTGAATCCGCTGCATGCGATCCATTTTCTGCTGTCCAACGGCCACACGGGCTATCTGGTGCTGGGCGGAGTGTTTCTGGTGGTGACCGGCGGCGAGGCACTCTATGCGGATATGGGCCATTTCGGTGTCGCTCCGATCCGCCTGGGCTGGTTCGCACTGGTGTTGCCCGCGCTGTTGCTGAACTATTTCGGCCAGGGCGCGGTGGTGCTGTCGCACCCGAATGAGGCGGTACATCCATTCTACAATCTGGTACCCGGTTGGGCGGTTTATCCGATGGTGGCGCTGGCGACGGTAGTGACGGTCATCGCCTCGCAGGCGGTGATTTCGGGCGCGTTTTCGCTGACGCGCCAAGCGGTGCAGTTGGGCTATAGTCCCCGTATTGCCATCGTGCAGACGTCGGCGGAAGAGATTGGCCAGATCTACATCCCCAAAGTGAATTGGGCGCTGATGGTGGCGACAATCACGTTGGTGATCGGTTTCGGCTCGTCGACCGCCTTGACGGCGGCATACGGCGTCGCGGTCAGCCTTACCATGGTCATTACCACTGTATTGGTGTTTTTCGTAATGTGGCGGCGCTGGCGCTGGCATCCGTTGATCG
The DNA here is from genome assembly GCA_002376325.1 of Proteobacteria bacterium UBA3588. GTDB lineage: Bacteria > Pseudomonadota > Gammaproteobacteria > Thiohalomonadales > Thiohalomonadaceae > Sulfurivermis. Next base: position 28,588 of record DFMR01000035.1, read on the forward strand.
TCGTTGGATTGTCGCTGCTTTTCCTGGTAGTGGACGGCACGTTTCTCGGCGCCAACCTGTACAAGGTAGCGGACGGTGGTTGGCTGCCACTCACGGTCGGTGGTTCGGTGCTGTTCTTGATGCTCACCTGGCGCCGTGGCCACGACCTGCTGGAAGCGCGCATACGGGAACGCTCGTTGTCATTGTCACGGTTGGTCACCGACATTCGCGACAGCGGTGTTTTGCGCATTCCTGGGACCGCCGTATTCCTTTCCGGTGGCGGCGACGGCGCTCCGGTGCCGTTGTTGCACCATCTCAAACTGAACCAGGTATTGCATCGTACAGCGATCATTTTGACGGCAATGACGGAAGAGGTGCCGCGCGTGCCGGCCTCGCGACGCCTGACGGTGGAATCGCTCGGTTCGGGATTTTACCGCATGTACGTGCGTTACGGTTTTATGCAGACGCCGAATATTCCGGTTGCCATTCGACTGTGTCACGACTTCAATTTGGTCGACGAAATAGAGCCGGATAACGTGACTTATTACCTGGGACGCAATACGCTGCTGCCGATGGAGTCGAGAGGCGGCATGCGACTCATACGCAAGCGCCTGTTTTCATTTATCTCCAGCAACTCGATGGCCGCCAGCGCCTACTATCAGTTGCCGCCCGGTCGTACCATCGAACTCGGCGTCCAAATCGAATATTGATAAGCCGGCGCATGGGCCGGGCCGGGGTGCCGTATGCCCCGGTGCGTGCCGCGGCCACGATGAACGCCGGTTCCGGATTCGTTCAGGATGGTTGTTGCTTTTCCCAGAAATGGTTATAGAACTGTTTCGCCGTGCGGCCGCTGCGGGTACCGCCGCGCGTCTGCGCGAAACGTATGGCTTCGGCGTGCAGCAGCGCAAGGTCGCCCTTGTAGTCGGCAAAGTAGCTGTCGACAACGGCGAGATAATTGTCCTGATTGGACGGATAGAACGACAGCCACAGGCCGAATCGATCCGACAGCGATATCTTTTCCTCGATCGCATCGGCATAGTGTAATTCGCCCTCAACCAGATGGCTGTTGCGGTTGTCTTCCATGGATTCAGGCAACAGATGACGCCGATTTGACGTTGCATAGATCAGCACGTTATTCGGCGGCTGTTCAATCGACCCCTCCAATACGCTCTTTAGTGATTTGTACGTGCGTTCACCGGCTTCGAACGACAGGTCGTCGCAAAAAATAACGAAGCGCTGCGGCAGGTCACGGACATCGTCGATAATTTCCGGAAGATAGAGCAAGTCATCCTTGTCGACTTCGATCAGACGCAGACCGCGTTCGGCGTAAGTATTGAGTATGGCCTTGATGAGCGACGATTTGCCGGTGCCGCGGGCCCCCCACAGCAAGGCATTATTGGCGGGCAGACGCGCGAGGAATCGCTCGGTGTTGCGCTGTAGCGCATCTTTTTGTCCGTCGATGCCGACCAATGCATGCAGCGCTATCGGATCCAAATCGCGTACCGCACGCAGCATTTGCCGGTGATGGCGCCAAAGCGCGGCATGAGTAGTGTTCCAATCGATGGCGGCGGATGCCGCGCCGGAGTCACCGTATTGCACGTGCTATTCCTCCATCATATCGTCGAGTTCACCTTCCATATGCAGTTCGGTAAGCTCATTAAACCCACCGATCCAACGGCCATCGACGGTAAGTTGCGGTACGGTACGTGCACCGTTGGTGATTTCGCTGAATTCGCGCAGCAGTGCNNTACATGGTCGCCCCGGTTTGCCAAGCGCTCATTTCATGAAGCCAAGAAGGTAACGATTGCAGCCATACATCCGGACTTTAGATGAGGCCGTCGCCTCGGTCCCTGATGGAATTTGCTGAATGGCGCCTAATCATTGTGTCGCACTCGAAGTGCGTGACTTTACGAAGGTTCAGCCATTCACGGTCTTACCTGTCCTGCCATCACTTCATGATTGCCTGTGCAATCGGTGTGTTACCGTACTCTACTCACCTCGCCGGCCAAGTCGCTCATGCGCTGTGGGCCGGCGCGTAGTCCGTTTGATACGTGCGATCATGGGCCAACAGCGCCCAGACGATGCGCGCATTGCGGTTCGCCCAGGCCACAGTGGCGATGTTCTTGTGGCGCCGCTCAAGTAGTCGCTTGAGCCTGGGGTCGGCGTTCTCCTTCCCTTCGGCCACCCGGACCACTGCACGGGCGCCGTGGATCAGCAGCGTTCGCAGATAGGTGTCGCCCCGTTTGCTGATCCCCAGCAGCGTCGGTTTGCCGCCGCTCGAATGCTGCCGCGGCACCAGGCCCAGCCAGGCCGCGAGCTGACGGCCGTTGGCGAAGTTCTTCGCGTCGCCGACCGAAGCCACCAGCGCGCTCGCCGTGATCGGCCCGATACCCGGAATCTCAGCCAATCGGCGGCTGGCGGCGCTCTGCCGATGCCATGTCTGGATGGCTGCATCCAATTCGCCCACTTGCCGATCAAGTTCCTTCAGGTGCTCGCCCAATCGCTCAAGTAACTGGCGAAACAGGAACGGCAGGTCGTTCTCACCGTCCTCCAGAATATCCGGCAGGCGCTTGGCGATGTGGCCAATCCCCTGCGGGATGACGACGCCATACTCCGCCAGCAATCCTCGTATCTGATTGGCCTGCGCCGTCCGCGTCTTGACGAACCCCTGCCGCGCCCGGTGCAAAGCCAGCACCGCCTGCTGCTCTTCGTCCTTCACCGGCACGAAACGCATATTCGGCCGTGTCACTGCCTCGCAGATGGCCTCGGCATCCGCCGCATCGTTCTTGTTACTCTTTACGTACGGCTTCACGAACTGCGGTGCCATCAACTTCACCGTGTGGCCCAACTCCGACAGTTTTCGCGCCCAGTAGTGGGCGCTCCCGCACGCTTCCATTCCCACCAAGCACGGCGGCAGGTTGGCGAAGAAGGACAGCATCTGGCTGCGCTTGAGCGCCTTGTTGACCACCTTCGTCCCCGTCTCATCGACACCATGCACCTGAAATTGCGTCTTTGCCAAATCCAGCCCGACTGTTCTAATCTTCATAGCGGTCGCCCCTTTTCTGTTGAGTGGTGTGTCTCACACGTCCACTCTGGCACATCGATGCCGTTTAGGAGAGGGGCGACCATTCCATTATTGTGGNNTTGTGGTTTTGAATTTTGAGATGGCTTGTACAGTCAGTGGCGGGCCGCGGCGCGTGGAGCGCCCGTTTCCCGCCCGTCGCACAGAGGTGCAGTCGTGAATGCAGCAGTAAAACCCGAGTCAGGCAGCCGCCTGCTGATGTCCGGCAACGCCGCCCTGGCGCGCGGCGTGTGGGAGGCGGGGGTGCGCGTCGCCGCCTCCTATCCCGGTACGCCGGCCACCGAAATCCTCGAATACCTCGCCACCTATCCCGACCTCTACAGCGAGTGGTCGGTGAACGAAAAGGTGGCGCTGGAGGTGGCCATCGGCGCCAGCCTCTCCGGTTCCCGCGCCTTCTGTGCCATGAAACACGTGGGCATGAACGTCGCCTCTGACGCCTTCATGACCCAGTCACTGATCGGTGCCCGCGGCGGGCTGGTGATCGCGGTGGCCGACGACGTCGGCCTCTCCTCGTCGCAGAACGAGCAGGACTCGCGCTACTGGGGCCGTTTCGCCCACCTGCCGGTGCTGGAGCCTGCCGATTCGCAGGAGGCCTATGCGATGGTGAAGTATGGCTTCGACCTGTCGGAGCGCTTCGAGGTGCCGGTGATCCTGCGCCTCACCACCCGCGTCTGCCACGTCAAGGCGATGGTCACCGTGGGGGCGCGCGAGGAGCGGCCGGTGTCCGGTTTCGAGAAAAATCCGGCGCGCATGGTGATGGCGCCGGCGGGGGCGAAGGGACGCATCCCGCTGGTGTTCGAGCGCGACGCGGCGCTGCGCGAATACACCGCGGCCCGTGAGTGGAACGTGCTGGAGCCGGGCCGCGATCGTCGCGTCGGTTTCGTCTGCTCCGGGCCGGTCTACATGCACATCAAGGAGGCATTTCCCGAGGCGCCGGTGCTGAAGCTGGGGCTGAGCCATCCGCTGCCGCTGACCCACGTACGCGAACTGGCCGCCATCGTCGAGCGGGTGGTGGTGGCCGAGGAGTCGGAGCCGCTGCTGGAGCAGGAGATCCGCGCCGCCGGCATTCCGGTCCACGGCAAGGACATCCTGCCGCGCTGCGGCGAGTTGTCGCCCTCGGTGCTGCACCCCGCCGTCACTGCGCTGCTGGCGGGCAATCCGGTGGCGCCGATCAACCGCTACAGCGCACCGCCGGGTCACGACGAGGTATTCCCGCGGCCGCCCACCATGTGCGTCGCCTGTCCCCACTTGGGGCCGTTCTACGCCCTGTCGCGGCTGCGCAACGTCAACGTCGCCGGCGACATCGGCTGCTACACCCTGGGCGCCGGCCAGCCGTGGGATGCCATGGACACCTGCATCTCCATGGGCGCCTCCATGGGTGTCGCACTGGGGATGGACAAAGGCCGGGCGCCGCACGACGCCGGCAAGAGCATCGTCGGCGTCATCGGCGACTCCACCTTCCTGCACATGGGCATGCAGGGGCTGCTCAACATCGTCTACAACCGCGGCAACGTGACCGTGCTGCTGCTGGACAACCGCGCCGTCGGCATGACCGGCGGTCAGGACAATCCCGGCACCGGCCGCGACATCCACGGCGCCCCGGCGCCGCGCGTCGACTACCCGCGGCTGGTGGAGGCCCTCGGTGTCGAGCCCGAACACATCCGCGTGGTCGACCCCTACGAGTTGCCCACGGTCTACAAGGCGCTGCGCGAGGAGACCAAGTACGCCGGCCCGTCGGTGATCGTCACCAACCGTCCCTGCGTGCTGATCGAACACTACGAGCCGCGCCCGCCGTACAAGGTGGAGGCCGAGGTCTGCACCGGCTGCGGCAACTGCGTCGAGGTGGGTTGCCCGGCCATTTTCGTCACCCGCCGCGAGCAGGCGGTGAAGCCCAGCGGCAAGACCGTGGAGCTGACTTTTACGCGCATCGAAAGCGCCGTCTGTACCGGCTGCGAGCTGTGTCTCAAAACCTGCGGACCCAACGCCATCGTGCCGGCGGAGGCGTGAAATGGGGAACAATGAGATAACCAACATCCTGGTGGTGGGGATCGGCGGCCAGGGGGTGATGACCGCAGCCGAGATCCTGGCCGAGGCGGCGATCCACGAAGGCTACGATGTGAAGAAGACCGAGGTGGCGGGGATGTCGCAGCGCGGTGGCGTGGTCTCCTCCCACGTGCGCTTCGGGTCGCGGGTCTTCTCGCCCCAGATCGGCCCCGGCGAGGCCCATGTGCTGGTGGGGTTCGAGGCGGCCGAGGCGTTGCGCTGGCGCGGCCAGCTGCGCCCCGACGGCGTGGCGATGGTCAACACCCTGCGGCTCGAACCGCCGGTGGTGTCGCTCGGGCTGCACGACTATCCGGAGGATCCGGTGGCGGCACTGCGCGCCACCGGCATCACCGTCCACGACTTCGATGCCGGCGCCATCGCCCGCGAGCTGGGCGACCTGCGCCTGGTCAACACCATCATGCTCGGCGCCATCGCCGACCTCCTGCCGTTTCCGTCGGAGGTGCTGGAGGCGCGCATCGTGGAGCGCTTCCGTGCCCGCAAACCGCATCTGGTGGAGGCCAACAAACGCGCCTTCGCCGCCGGGCGGGCCCACGGTGGTGATTGATCTCAAACTGTAGGTGCGGCTGCGCCGCGATAAGGTTGTAGGAGCGGCTCTGCCGCGATAAAGCGCAATCGCGGCAGAGCCGCTCCTAGCGCGATTATCGAAAATTTCGAGCCGGCCCATAGACGACATCGCCGGGCTTGGAGCCCGGCGGGAGCGTGGATACCTGTACCTGTAAACGGTTAGGCGGCGTTGTCGTGCTGGTGATGAATGCGCAAGCCCTCGGCCCGCGCCTCCGCAAGCAGCAATCGCTGCTTCAGTTCATGCTCCAGTTCCGCATCGTCCTTGCGGGCGACATCGGCGGCGCCAAAGAACAGTAACCGTATGACGCTGCTCACGTCGTTTGCCTGCGACGTCTTCAACTCCTGCAGCACGTAGTAGACATCCTCGTCCACCAAGAGTGGGATCTTCCTGCCCATGATGACCTCCGCACCATTGCGGTGTATGCGTTCGCGTTTGCGGTTCGATTACACCTGATAACATCTAGACGGTGCCGGCCGAAATAACAAGGCGGCCGGTGCACTATGTGACAGTGATGTATTGGAACAGTTCTTTGTTGCAAATAATCGTGCGTGATCTTGCGTGAGCGACGGCGCAATACCTACGGTGAATAGTCAGGATTTGACGGGGGACGATGGCCGCAGCGCCGCGATGGCGGCGACGCGGCGGCGGTGCAGTTCGTCGCGGATCGCCGCGCCGGAGAAGCCGTCGGCGATCACCTGCCGCGGCTCGATTCCGGTCGCGGCATGGTAGGCGGCGCGGAAGATGCCGGGCTGGGCGAAAGCCTGTTCCTCGAAGCCGCTGCGGCCGCGTGAGTCGGCCTCGCAGGCGAGCAGGAACTGCTCCAGCCGCTCCGGGCGGCGGAAGGCGTCAAGAGCCTCCAGGGTTTCGAGCATGGTCGCGGGGCGCAGCTCTCCGGCGCGGTGGTAGACGCCGTGATAGCGGGTCACCGCCAGGGCCAGGTCGCGGAAGTCGTGGGGTACCCGCAGCCGCTCGCAGAGCTGTTGCACCAGGGCGACGCCGCGGTGCTCATGGGCGATGTGGCGCGGCCACTCCTGCTGCGGCGTGATCCCCTTGCCCAGGTCGTGGACCAGGGCGGCGAAACGCACCCGCGGGTCCGGGGTGAGACGGGCCGCCTGCTCCAGCACCATCAAGGTATGCACGCCGGTGTCCTCTTCCGGATGATGATGTTTCGGTTGCGGCACCCCGAACAGGGCGTCCAGTTCGGGGAAGACCCGTGCCAGTGCGCCGCAGCCGCGCAGCACCTCGAAGAAACGCTGCGGCGTCTCTTCGCCCAGGGCGCGCGAGAGCTCCTGCCACACCCGTTCCGCCACCAGCGCATCCACCTCGCCCGACGCCACCATCTCGCGCATCAGCTTGTTGGTGCCGTGGGCCACGTGAAAGCCCCACTTGCCGTAGCGCGCGGCGTAGCGCGCCAGCCGCAGGATGCGCACCGGGTCCTCGGCGAAGGCGGGGGAGACGTGGCGCAGCCGGCCGACGGCCAGGTCGTCGCGGCCGTTGAAGGGATCGACGATGGTGCCGTCGGGCATCTCCGCCATGGCGTTGATGGTGAGATCGCGGCGCTTGAGATCCTCTTCCAGGGTCACCGACGGATCGGCATGGAATTCGAAGCCGTGATAGCCCGGCGCCGTCTTGCGTTCGGTGCGCGCCAGTGCGTACTCCTCGCCGGTCTCGGGATGGAGGAACACGGGAAAGTCCTTGCCCACCGGGCGAAAGCCCCGGGCGATCATCTCCTCCGGCGTGGCGCCGACCACCACCCAGTCGCGGTCCTGCGGCTCCAGCCCCAGCAATTTGTCGCGGACGGCGCCGCCGACGAGGTAGATCTGCATCGATGTTCCTTGGTAACGTTCCGGATTTATCCCCTCTCCCTCAGGGAGAGGGTTAGGGTGAGGGGATCAATATGTATACACCCCTCATCCCATCCTTCTCCCAGAGGGAGAAGGGGTTCTTCGTTTATCGATTATGTCTGCCGAAGAGAAACGATACCGGAAATGGATCGTGTTGTCGCAATACCGGTGAGGGCGCGCGTTGTGCGCGGTCATTGTCGACTTGGAACCGTTGCCGCCAGCGTCCGCTTCACCACCGGATCGAGTGACCCCATGAACCGCTCCACCGCATCGGTATAGGCGCCGGGCTCGCCCAGGGTTGCGTTGATTTGGCGGTGCGTGAGGTCTTCGCCCTGTACCTCGGCGCGCACCCCGAGCGTACCGGCCTTGGCGGCGAAGCCGTGCGCCTGCGGGCAGGAGTCGTCGCGGCGCGTGGAGCAGACCAGCAGCATCGGCCGGGCAGCAGCCCTCAGCGCATAGACCGGCGATGCCGCCCGCCAGTAGGCCGGGTCGCTGCCGAAGGCGCGGTCGTAAAGCCGATAGTGCCGCCTCTTCATGATCTTCACCACGTCGAGCGCTGCGCTGTCGAGGGCGACGGTGCCGAGCCACGGCCTCGCACCGGCCTTGTAGGCCAGCGCGGGATCGGCGTCGAGCAGGGCGACCAGGTGGGCGCCGGCCGAATGGCCCATGAGGATGAACTTGGCGGGATCGCCACCGCTGGACGCCGCCTTGGCCTGCGCCGTCGCCAGCGCACGGGCCACATCCTCGGCCTGCTGCAACAGCCGCGCCGTCGGCAGCATACGGTAATTGACAGAGACGAGGATAAATCCGCGCGGCACCCAGCGCGCCACCTTGTTCAGCACCACCGA
>DFMR01000173.1 GCA_002376325.1 Proteobacteria bacterium UBA3588
GCGCATTTGCAGTGGGAGTTGTGATGTTCCTCGACTGTGCCGATCGGCCCCTTGATCTGTCGACGCCCCAGGTAATGGGGATACTCAATGTCACGCCCGATTCGTTTTCCGACGGCGGGAGTTACCTCCGGCCGGAGCCGGCGTTGGCGCGGGCACGGCAAATGGTGGCGGAGGGTGCCGCCATCATCGACGTCGGCGGCGAGTCGACCCGGCCGGGTGCGGCGGCAGTAGGCGAGCAGGAAGAGCTGGAGCGTGTGGTCCCCCTGGTGGAGATGCTGGCGGCTGAGTTGCCGGTGCCGATCTCGGTCGATACCAGCAAACCGGCGGTGATGCGGGCCGCCGTGGCGGCAGGGGCGGGGCTGATTAACGACGTCTATGCGTTGCGTCTGTCCGGTGCGCTGGAGGCCGCGGCGGAGACCGGGGTGCCGGTCTGCCTGATGCATATGCGCGGGGAGCCGCGGACCATGCAGGAGACGCCGCAGTATGGCGATGTGGTGGCCGAGGTAATGGCTTTCCTGGCGCAGCGTGTCGCTGTGTGCGATACGGCGGGCATAGGGCGCGAACGCCTGCTGCTCGATCCAGGTTTTGGTTTCGGCAAGGCCTCGCCACATAATCTGATGCTGCTGCGGCATTTGACGGAATTCAGCGCGTTGGGTCTGCCGTTGCTGGTGGGTTTGTCGCGTAAGAGCATGATCGGCGCGCTGCTGGATGCGACGGTGCAGGAGCGTCTGCATGGCAGCGTGGCGGCGGCAGTGATCGCCGCGTGGCAGGGCGCAGCGATTGTGCGCGTGCATGACGTCAAAGCGACGGTCGATGCGATGAAGATCGTTGCCGCAGTGCAGCGGTCGGTCTGACGATATAACGGCGCGCGACGCCGGGTGGGAGAGTGGGACGTGGGGCGCAAATATTTCGGTACCGATGGAGTGCGCGGCAAGGTGGGCGATTTCCCCATTACGCCGGAATTTATGCTCAAGTTGGGCTGGGCTGCCGGACGCGTGTTGTCGCACGGCACCCATGGCGGTCGGGTTGTGGTCGGCAAGGATACACGCATCTCCGGCTACATGTTTGAGTCCGCGTTGGAGGCGGGGTTGTCGGCCGCCGGTCTCGACATCCGACTACTGGGGCCGATGCCGACGCCGGCCATCGCTTATCTGACCCGCACTCTGCGCGCATCGGCCGGTATCGTCATCAGCGCTTCACATAACCCGTATGAAGACAACGGCATCAAGTTCTTTTCCGCCGCGGGTACCAAATTGCCCGACGAGGTGGAATCGGCGATCGAGGAAGAACTCGATCGAGCGATGACGATGGTGCCATCAGCCCATCTGGGCAAGGCCGAGCGCGTGGTCGATGCCGCCGGCCGTTACATTGAATTTTGCAAGAGCACCTTTCCCAACACGCTCAGCCTGTCCGGACTCAGGATTGTCGTGGATTGCGCCAATGGTGCCACTTATCACGTTGCCCCCAATGTATTTCGGGAGCTGGGTGCGGATGTGGTGGCCATCGGGGCGCTGCCCGATGGTCTTAACATCAACGTCGATTGCGGGTCGACACAGCCGGCGCTGTTGCAGCGGACGGTGTTGGAGCAGCAGGCCGATCTCGGCATCGCCCTCGATGGCGACGGTGATCGCGTCGTTATGGTGGATCAAGGTGGTGAGGTGGTCGACGGTGATGAACTGCTGTTCATTATTGCCGGCGAACGTCACCGCCGGGGCATGCTGCCCGGCGTGGTCGGTACCGTGATGAGCAATCTGGGGATGGAGCACGCCCTTAATGCCGTCGGCATCGCTTTCGAGCGTGCCAGGGTCGGCGACCGCTATGTGCTGGAACGGATGAGCGAGCTCGGCTGGCCGTTGGGCGGCGAGTCATCGGGTCATATTATCTGCCGTGACTGTACCACCACCGGCGACGGCATCGTGTCGGCATTGCAAGTGCTCAGCGCCGTGGCGAGCACTGGCCGCAGCCTGGCGGAGCTTAAGGCCGGTATGCGCAAGTATCCGCAGACGATGATCAACGTACCGTTGGCGCGGCCCTTTGACGTGGCCGCCTCGGTATCCATTCAGGAGGCGGTGCAGGCCGCGGAGTCGACGTTCGCGGGGCGCGGCCGTGTATTGTTGCGCCCTTCGGGGACCGAACCGCTGGTGCGAGTGATGGCCGAGGGTGAAGACACTGTGCTGGTCGAGCGGGTGGCGGCAGAGCTGGCTGAGGCGGTGCGTGAGGCGATCGTGCGGGCGGATTGATTTATTTGCCGTCAGCAGGTAAGCTTCGGCGCTGTTTTTACATGGATTTTCGGGGGAAGTGTCGATGCGACAACCGCTTGTTGCCGGTAACTGGAAAATGAACGGTTCGAAGGCCAGCGTCACGGCCCTGCTGGACGGCATCAAACAAGGTATCGGCGACGTCAAGAAAGCGGAAGTTGCTGTATGTGCTCCCTATATTTACCTGCCAGCGGTAGCAGCACAGCTGGCGGATACGACGATCGCGTGGGGCGCGCAGAATCTGAGCACTGAGCAGTCAGGCGCCTTCACCGGCGAGATATCGGCTTCGATGCTGTTGGATTTTAGCTGCCGTTACGTCATCGTTGGCCATTCGGAGCGTCGTTCGCTGTATGGCGAGAGCGACGAAATGGTGGCGAAGAAGGTCGCCGTAGCGCGGGCTGCTGGGTTACGACCGATTCTGTGTGTGGGTGAGACCCTGGACGAACGTGAACAGGGCGTCACGGAACAGGTGGTGGCGCGGCAATTGGCTGCCGTCATTGCGCTGGACGGTGTTGCGGCGCTGCGCGATAGCGTGATTGCGTATGAACCGATATGGGCCATAGGGACCGGCAAAACAGCGACACCCGAACAGGCACAGGAGGTGCATGCCTTCATCCGCGGCCATATTGCCAAAGCTGGTGATGCCGACGTTGCCGCTAAGGTGCGCATTTTATACGGTGGCAGCATGAATGCCGCCAATGCAGCCACCTTGCTGGCCCAAGCCGATATCGATGGCGGCCTCATCGGGGGCGCGTCGCTTAAGGCGGATGATTTTTTGACCATTTGCCGCGCGGCCAATTAGAGCGCGCTGGAATACGACAGAGATGCAAACGCTTATCTTGATTGTGCATGTGTTGGTGTCGATCGCGCTGATCGTCCTGGTGCTATTGCAGCAGGGCAAAGGTGCCGATGCCGGTGCTGCGTTTGGCAGCGGCGCCTCGGCCACAGTGTTCGGTGCCCGCGGTTCGACTTCGTTCCTGAGCCGGATGACGGCTGTTTTGGCGGCGGTGTTTTTTATAACAAGTCTCTCGCTGGCCTATTTTTCCGGTAGGATCGCCGTGCATACGAGTGTTACCCAAATCTCGATGCCGCAGCCGAGCGCACCGGCGGCGGTGCAAACTACCGCGCCGCCCGCAGCGGGAAAAACGGCGGCGCCAACGGATCTGCCGCCGACGCCAAAGAAATAGCGCGGGACCAGTCACTCATATTTTCGCGGACGTGGTGGAATTGGTAGACACGCCATCTTGAGGGGGTGGTGGCGCAAGCTGTGTGGGTTCGAGTCCCACCGTCCGCACCAAATAACAGATACCTGGCATTGCTGCGAATGACAGGTGAGACAAAAAAAGCCGCGCAGGAGCGCGGTTTTTTTTTAATTCAGCGTGTGCCTTATGTCATCGCCTTTAGCGTAACGTAACGCGTTCTTTTCACAACAATGACGTGTGATGCCGCGCGCATGGCGTTGATCTTGTTCATTTCACATAAAAAAAATAATGTCATATATAACTTCATGAAAGTTAAAGGGAATCGGCATTGCCTGGGCTTGACAGCAGATCACCTGCTAGCCTAGACTCCTCGGACTTGTTCACACGAAAACAACATTTGTACAACACGGCGCTTGGCATATTGCCGCAGCCAGTTTCCATAGGAGCGACGTCGCGCGATGCTGGAGAATTATCTTCCCATCCTGATCTTCATCGTCGTTGGCGTCCTTGTTGGCGCCGTTTTACTTGCTCTCGGGTTTATTCTCGCCCCACACCGTCCCGATAGCGAAAAACTCTCTCCCTACGAATGTGGTTTTGAGGCATTTGAAGACGCGCGCATGAAATTCGATGTGCGCTACTACCTCGTCGCTATACTGTTCATCATCTTCGATTTGGAAATAGCCTTTCTCTTTCCGTGGGCAGTTGTGCTGCGACATATCGGAACCTTCGGTTTTTTCGCAATGGCTCTGTTCCTCGCTATCCTTGTAATCGGCTTCGTCTACGAATGGAAGAAGGGAGCCCTACAGTGGGAATAGCCGCGCGGATGATGTGCGGCATGCTCGTCGACCACTGCGAACCGCGGCTTGCTGCGGGCGCAGGCGCTGTTTTGCCGCGGCCGACGACGTTAGGCAAAGAGGTGTGTTGTGGGTATTGAAGGTATCCTGGAAAAAGGCGTCGTCACCACGACGGTCGACAAGCTCGTCAACTGGGCGCGTACCGGCTCGATGTGGCCGCTGACTTTCGGCTTGGCCTGCTGTGCGGTCGAAATGATGCATGCCGGCGCGGCGCGCTATGACTTGGACCGTTTCGGTATCGTATTCCGTCCGAGCCCGCGGCAATCGGACGTCATGATCGTTGCCGGTACACTGGTGAACAAGATGGCACCGGCGCTGCGCAAGGTGTACGACCAGATGGCCGAACCGCGCTGGGTCATTTCCATGGGTTCCTGCGCCAATGGCGGCGGATACTATCACTACTCCTATTCGGTGGTGCGCGGCTGCGATCGGGTCGTCCCGGTGGATATCTATGTGCCCGGTTGTCCGCCGACGGCCGAGGCGCTGCTGTTCGGTATCTTGCAGTTGCAGAACAAGATTCGCCGCACCAATACCATCGCCCGTTAATAGCGAGAAGATAACGGCATGTCTGATTATTATCAGAACCTTTCAACACGTATCGAGCAACGTTTCCAAGGACAGGTGGGGCGTTGCACCGTGGCTATGGGCGAGCTTACCGTAGAGGTAATGCGGCAACATATGCTGGACGTGTATCGCGCCCTGCGCGACGAACCGGATTTTGCCTTCGAGCAACTGATCGATCTGTGCGGTATCGACTATTCGGCCTACGGTGATGGTGTCTGGAATGCGCCGCGTTTTGCCGTCGCTTATCATTTGCTGTCGGTGCGCAACAATCACCGTATCCGGCTCAAGGTGTTTGCGCGCGGCGATGTACCGCTGGTTGATTCGGTGGTTTCCATCTGGAGTTCCGCCGACTGGTACGAACGCGAGGCATTCGATCTGTTTGGCATCGTCTTCGAAGGCCACCCTGATCTGCGTCGCATCCTCACCGACTACGGTTTCGTCGGCCACCCGTTCCGCAAGGATTTTCCCGTCATCGGCAATGTGGAAATGCGTTACGACCCCGACAAGGGGCGCGTGGTCTATCAGCCGGTGACCATCGAGCCGCGCGATCTCATTAGTCGAGTGATCCGCCATGATCACCGTTATGTGACGCCTGATTCGCCGTCAGCACAAGAGGGGAAGTAGGCCGTGGCCGAGATCCGCAATTTCACCATGAACTTTGGGCCGCAGCACCCGGCGGCACACGGCGTACTGCGTTTGGTGTTGGAGATGGATGGCGAGGTGATTCAGCGCGCCGATCCGCATATCGGCTTGTTGCACCGCGCGACGGAGAAGCTGGCGGAGCAGCGCCACTACGTACAGAGTCTGCCGTATATGGATCGGCTCGATTACGTTTCCATGCTGTCCAACGAGCACGCTTACTGCATGGCGATCGAAAAGATGCTGGGTATCGAGGTGCCGCTGCGTGCCCAGTATATCCGCGTGATGTTCGACGAGATCACCCGCATCCTGAACCACCTGTTATGGCTGGGTTCGCACGCGCTCGATGTCGGCGCGATGACGATGTTCCTCTACTGCTTTCGCGAGCGCGAAGATCTGATGGATTGCTACGAGGCGGTCTCCGGTGCGCGCTTGCATGCCGCCTATTATCGTCCCGGCGGCGTCTATCGCGATTTACCCGAACGCATGCCGCAATACGACACCAAGGCGAGCAAGTGGCATAGCGCGGAGGAGTTGCAGCAGCGCAATGAAAACCGGCAGGGATCGTTGCTCGATTTCATCGAGGATTTCACCAGGCGATTCCCCGGTTACGTCGACGAATATGAAACGTTGCTCACGGAAAACCGCATCTGGAAACAGCGCACCGTCGGTATCGGCGTGGTATCGCCGGAACGTGCGTTGCAGATGGGCTTCACGGGTCCGATGCTGCGTGGTTCGGGCATTGCCTGGGATCTGCGCAAGAAGCAGCCGTATGAGGTATACGACCGTCTCGACTTCGATATCCCGGTCGGTACCAACGGCGATAGCTACGACCGCTATCTGGTGCGCATCGAGGAATTCCGCCAGTCCAACCGCATTATCGAGCAGTGCGTGGAGTGGCTGCGTAAGAATCCGGGGCAGGTGATCGTCGACGATCACAAGGTGGCGCCTCCACCGCGGGTGGAGATGAAGGGCGACATGGAAGCGCTCATCCATCACTTCAAGCTCTTCTCCGAAGGCATCACGGTGCCGGAAGGAGAGGCCTACGCCGCAATCGAACACCCTAAGGGCGAATTCGGCATCTACCTTATTTCTGACGGCGCCAACAAGCCGTACCGTCTTAAGATCCGAGCGCCGGGCTTTGCTCACCTCGCCGGGCTTGACGAAATGGTGCGCGGTCACATGCTGGCCGACGTAGTGGCGGTGATCGGCACTCAGGATATCGTTTTTGGAGAGATTGACCGCTGATGGCACAGGCTGATATCGAATTGTTGAGCGCCGCGTCGCGCGCCGAGATCGATCGCTGGATCGCCAAATATCCGCCTGAGCGCAGGCAGTCTGCGGTGATGGCGGCGTTGCGCATCGCTCAGGAGCAGAACGGCGGCTGGCTTACTCAGGAACTGATGGACGGGGTCGCGGCCTATTTGGGAATGCCGCCGATCGCGGTCTATGAGGTGGCCACCTTCTACTCGATGTATGAACTGGAGCCGGTTGGCCGCCATAAGATCTGCGTCTGCACCAATATTTCCTGCATGCTGCGCGGCTCGGAAGAGGTGGTGGCGCACCTGGAGAAGCGTCTTGGCATCAAGCTGGGCGAGACCACCGCCGACGGTCGCTTTACCCTGAAAGAGGTGGAATGCCTCGGTGCCTGCGTCAACGCGCCGGTGATGCAGGTCGCCAAACAGTATCACGAGCAGCTCACCCCTGAAGTGCTCGACTCGATCCTGGACGGACTGGAATAAGCCATGGCCAACGACGTCTGTTTCCGTACCCTACACCTGGACAAACCATGGACGCTCGACAGCTATCGCAGCGTCGGCGGTTACTCGGTGTGGGAAAAGATTTTCAAAGAGAAGACGCCCGCCGATGCGATCATCGCCGAGCTCAAGACCTCGGTGTTGCGCGGCCGCGGCGGCGCCGGTTTTCCCACCGGCCTCAAGTGGAGTTTCATGCCGCGCAACGTCGCCGGCCAGAAATATATCGTCTGCAATTCCGACGAGGGCGAACCGGGCACCTGCAAGGACCGCGACATCCTGCGCTATAACCCGCATCAGCTGGTGGAGGGGATGGCCATCGCCGGTTACACCATCGGCGCCACTCAGGGTTACAACTACATTCGCGGCGAATTCTGGGAGCCGTACGAGCGGTTCCAGACGGCTATCGAGGAGGCGCGTGCGGCGGGCCTGCTGGGCAAGAACATCATGGGCAGTGGTATCGATTTCGATATCGAGGTCCATTTGGGCGGCGGCGCCTATGTCTGCGGCGAGGAGACGGCGCTGTTGGAGTCCATCGAAGGCAAGAAGGGGCAGCCGCGCTTTAAGCCGCCGTTTCCCGCCAGCTACGGCTTGTACGGGCGTCCCACGACCATCAACAACACCGAATCGCTGGCCTCGGTGCCCGCGATCCTGCAACACGGCGGCCAGTGGTTTCTGGAGCTGGGCAAGCCCAACAACGGCGGTGTCAAGCTGTTCTGCGTCTCCGGTCATGTCAACAAGCCCGGCAACTACGAGGTTCCCATGGGTACGTCGTTCGCCGAGCTGCTGGAGATGGCAGGCGGCGTCTGGAAAGGGCGTAAACTCAAGGCGGTGATTCCGGGTGGCAGCTCGACGCCGGTGCTGCCGGCCGAGATCGCGATGCAGATGACCATGGACTATGACTCCATCTCCAAGTCCGGTTCCATGCTCGGTGCCGGTTCGGTGATCGTGATGGACGAGACCACCTGCATGGTGAAGGCGCTGGCGCGTATCTCCCACTTCTATTATGAGGAGTCATGCGGCCAATGCACGCCATGTCGCGAGGGCACTGGCTGGCTGGCGCGGGTGGTGCATCGCATCGAGCACGGCGAGGGAACGCAGGAGGATCTGGATCGACTGGCGCAAACGGCGAGCCAGATCGAAGGACACACCATCTGTGCGCTGGGCGATGCGGCGGCGATGCCGGTGAGGAGCTTTATCAAGCACTTCCGCCAGGAATTCCAATACCACATCGATCACAAGAAATGCATGGTGTAAGCACCAGTAGCTGATGCGGCGAGAGACCATGGTAAATATCGAAATTAATGGTGCACCGATTAAGGCACGCTCAGGCTCAATGCTGATCGAGGCCGCGGACGAGGCCGGTATCTCCATTCCGCGTTTCTGTTACCACAAGAAACTGTCGGTTGCCGCCAATTGCCGCATGTGCCTGGTGGAGGTGGATAAGGTGGCGAAGCCGTTGCCGGCTTGCGCTACGCCGGTGACCGAAGGCATGAAGGTGTGGACCAAGTCGCCCAAGGCGATAGCGGCTCAGCGCAACGTGATGGAGTTCCTGTTAATTAATCATCCCCTCGATTGTCCCATCTGCGATCAGGGCGGCGAGTGCGATCTGCAGGAAATGGCCATCGGATATGGCCGCGATGTTTCGCATTTCCATGAAGGTAAGCGTGCAGTGGTGTCTCCCGATATCGGACCGCTGGTGGCCACCGACATGACGCGCTGCATCCAGTGCACCCGCTGCGTGCGTTTTGGTGAAGAGGTGGCGGGGCTGATGGAACTGGGTGCGCCGGGACGCGGCGAACATATGTACATCGGCACTTATGTGGAGAAGGCGCTCTGCTCCGAGGTATCGGGTAACATCATCGATCTCTGTCCGGTCGGCGCGCTGACCTCCAAGCCATACCGCTATACGGCGCGCCCGTGGGAATTGACGAGCCACAACAGCGTATCGCCGCACGACTGCGTTGGCGCCAATCTTCAGGTTGATGTGCGCAGCCACAAGGTGATGCGGGTGCGGCCACGCGAGAACGAAGAGGTGAATGAGGTCTGGCTCGCTGATCGCGATCGCTTCAGCTACTTGGCGCTGGATCACGCTGAACGCCTCACGGTACCGCAGATCAAGAAAGACGGCGTGTGGCAAAGCGTCGATTGGGATACCGCGCTGACTGCGGCTGCGGAGCGCCTGACGCAAGTGACGATCGATCATAGCGCCGCGCAGCTGGCTGCCTTGGCGGGATATACCTCAACCACCGAGGAATTCTACCTGCTGCAAAAGTTGCTGCGCGGCTTGGGTAGCAACAACATCGATCACCGGTTGCGCCAGATCGATTTCCGCGGGCAGGCGCGGTTGCCGGCGTTTCCGTGGTTGGGTCAGGCGTTGGCCGATCTGGACAACCTGGATGCAACGCTCCTGGTCGGCGCCAATGTCCGTAAAGAGCAGCCTCTGATGGCACTGCGCCTGCGCAAGGCGGTACGCGTCGGCGGCCAGGTCATGGTCATCAATCCGTTCGACCATAGCTTCAACTTCCCTCTGGCGGCCAAGCGTGTAGTTGCCCCGACGGAAATGGTGCGGGAGTTGGTGGCGGTGGCGCAGGCGTTGCTCGATCTTACCGGTGAACAGCCGCCGGAGGGTTTTGCGGCGCTGGGCGGGGACGTGAGCGTGACCGAGGAACACCGCACCATCGCCCGGCATCTCAACGAAGCAGCCCAGGGCGCGGTATTGGTAGGCAATCTCACTGCCTATCATGCGCAGCAGAGCGAGTTGCAGATGTTGGCCGCGCTGGTGGCGCGGCTCGCTGGCGCGCGCTTCGGCATACTGCCGGAGGGCGGCAACAGCGCCGGGGCTTGGCTGGCGGGTGCGGTGCCGCACCGGCTTGCCGGCGGGCGCGAGACCGACGTGGCGGGACTGGACTGGCGGGCCATGGTGGTCGCCGGCCTAAAGGGTTACCTGCTGCTCGGCGTTGAACCGGAACTCGACTCCATCGAGGGTAACGCATTGCGTACGGCGCTGCTCGGCGCCGATACGGTGGTGGCGCTGACCGCCTATGCCACCGATGCGATGCGTGAATACGCCGATGTGATGCTGCCGATTGCACTGTTTCCGGAAACCTCCGGCACACTGGTCAATGTGGAAGGGCGCTGGCAGAGCTTTGCCGGCTGTGTGGCGGCACCGGGCGAGGCGCGGCCGGGTTGGAAGGTGTTGCGCGTGCTGGGCAATCTGTGCAACGTCGAAGGTTTCGAATTCGTCTCTTCGGAACAGGTGCGCGATGAGCTGCAGGATGCCTGCAGCGAGATCATCCCCAATAGCCGCTTGCCGTGGCAGACGCCGACGGCAACGGCGGCGCCTGTGGGGCTGGTACGGGTGACCGATTTTCCGATCTATCGTGTGGACGCCATGGTGCGCCGCAGTGCGGCGCTGCAACAGACGGCCGATGCCGAGGTATGCGCGATCGGAATCAACGCGGCGACGGCGGCACAGCTGGGCGTGCAGAATGCGGCCTCGGTGCGGGTCCGTCAGGGCGATGCAGAGAGCGTGCTGCCGCTGACGCTGGACGAGCGTGTGCCCACGGGTTGCGTCTACGTGCCGGCCGGTACGGCGGCGCCCCTAGGTGCGGCGGACGCCACTCTCGAAGTGACCACGGCATAACTTAAGTAGAACGCGACCGGAACAGACGCATGATGCAATCGCTGCAAACATTGCTGCAAGGGTGGGGATGGCCGATTGGGCTGCAGACCTTACTGATCATCCTGATCAAGATCGTCGCCATCCTGATACCGTTAATCTTGGGCGTCGCCTATCTAACCTACGCAGAACGCAAGATCATCGGTTACATGCAGGTACGCATCGGTCCCAACCGGGTCGGCCCGCGCGGCTGGCTGCAGCCTTTCGCCGACGTGTTCAAGCTGATGTTCAAGGAGATCGTCATCCCCAGCGGTGCCGATAAGGGGATGTTCCTGTTGGCGCCCGTATTGTCGATGGCGCCGGCACTGGCGGTCTGGGCGGTGATGCCGTTCAACGACACCATGGTGCTGGCCAACGTCAATGCCGGCCTGCTCTATGTGCTGGCCATCGGCTCGTTTGGCGTGTACGGGGTGATCATTGCCGGCTGGGCCTCCAACTCCAAATATGCCTTTCTCGGCGCGATGCGTTCCGCCGCACAAATGGTTTCCTACGAAATCGCCATGGGCTTCGCCCTGGTCGGCGTGTTGATAGCTGCCGGCAGTCTCAATCTGGGTGATATCGTGCGAGCACAGCAGGGTGGCGTGTGGCACTGGTACTGGTTGCCGCTGTTGCCGTTGTTCGTTGTCTATTTCATCTCCGGCGTCGCCGAGACCAACCGTGCGCCGTTTGACGTGGCGGAGGGCGAGTCGGAGATCGTGGCCGGTTTCCACGTGGACTATACCGGTACCGCTTTCGCCGTGTTCTTCCTGGCGGAATATGCCAATATGATCATGATCAGCGCGCTTACCTCGGTCTTGTTCCTGGGCGGATGGTTGTCGCCGTTTCAGGGCATTCCCGGCGTTGAGCATACGTGGCTGGCTGCCCCCAGCCTGTTCTGGTTCCTGGCCAAGGCCTGCATTTTCCTGTTCCTATATCTCTGGTTTCGTGCCACCTTTCCGCGCTTCCGCTATGACCAGATCATGCGTTTGGGGTGGAAGGTGTTCATTCCCATCACCATCGTCTGGCTGCTGTTGATTGGCGCGGCCGTTACCTACGGCATCGGGCCGTGGTTCGGCAAAGCGTGAGGAGGCGACGATGAATGCGATAGTGCGCTTTTTCAAGAGCCTGTTCCTGTTGGAGTTGTTCCGCGGCATGGGTGTCACCGGCCGTTACATGTTCGGCCGTAAATTCACTGTGCAATATCCGGAAGAGCGGGCACCTCTGTCGCCGCGTTTCCGCGGCCTGCACGCACTGCGTCGCTACCCCAATGGCGAGGAACGTTGCATCGCCTGCAAGTTGTGCGAGGTGATCTGCCCGGCATTGGCTATCACTATCGAATCGGCGCAGCGTGATGACGGGACGCGACGCACCACCCGCTACGAGATCGACCTTGCCAAGTGCATCTTCTGCGGCTTTTGCGAAGAATCCTGTCCGGTGGACTCCATCGTCGAAACGAATATTTATGAGTATCACGGCGA
The DNA here is from genome assembly GCA_002376325.1 of Proteobacteria bacterium UBA3588. Taxonomy (GTDB): domain Bacteria; phylum Pseudomonadota; class Gammaproteobacteria; order Thiohalomonadales; family Thiohalomonadaceae; genus Sulfurivermis. The sequence goes on from DFMR01000173.1 coordinate 12,411, forward strand.
AAAGCGCGGCGACCTGTTGATGACCAAGGAGAAGTTGCTGGCGGTGGGAGATGAATACGAACAACAAATTGCGGCCGACCGTGAAGCGGACGCCCGTTATCGCTGAGGCGATGCCGACCCAATGAAGCGCGGACCAAACCATGAGCTTTGAACAGATTCTTTTTTATGTATTTTCCGCCATCACGGTGCTGGCCGCCGGTATGGTGATTACGGTGCGCAATCCGGTGCATGCCGCCATGTTCCTGGTGCTGACTTTTTTCAGCAGTGCCGCGTTGTGGATGCTGCTGGAGGCGGAATTTCTCGCCATTGTGCTGGTGTTGGTCTATGTCGGCGCGGTAATGGTGCTGTTTCTGTTCGTGGTGATGATGCTGGACTTGAATACGACGCTGTTACGTGAGGGGTTCGCACGTTATCTGCCGTTAGGCATTCTGGTGGCGGTACTGATAGCGGTGATAATGGGGTTGGCCGTGGGCCAGAACCACTTTGGGTTGGCGCAAGTGGCTGCTCCGGCGCCGCATGCCGCCAGCTACTCCAACACGCAACAGTTGGGCGAGTTGCTCTATACCACATACGTTTATCCCTTCGAGATCGCTGCGGTTATCCTGTTGGTGGCTATCGTCGCGGCCATTGCCCTGACCTTGCGACGCCGGCCCAATACCAAGCACCAGCGCGTCGATCAGCAGGTAGCAACACGCCGCGAAGATCGGGTACGGCTGGTAAGTATGACCGCAGAAGAGCGCAAGTGAGCAATTTAAACTGGAGACGGCCATGATCCCCTTGTCGAATTATCTGATTGTCGGAGCATTGCTGTTCTGCCTCGGCACTGCGGGCGTGTTCCTCAACCGCAAGAACCTGATTATCCTGCTGATGTGTGTCGAGTTGATGCTGTTGGCAGTCAACATGAATTTCGTTGCTTTTTCCCACTATTTGGGCGATGCGGCGGGACAGGTGTTCGTGTTCTTCATCCTTACCGTCGCGGCGGCTGAATCCGCGATTGGCCTGGCCATATTGGTAGTGTTGTTCCGCAACCGGGGCAGCATCAACGTTGCCGATATCGATTCGCTGAAGGGGTAGTGTGGTGCTCGACAATCTGCACAACGTAAACATCGCGATCGTACTGGCGCCGCTGGTGGGCGCTTTGGTGGCCGGTTTGTTCGGAGGGCCTATCGGACGCAAAGGGGCGCATACCGTTGCCATTCTCGGGGTGGCGGTGGCGTTCCTGCTGTCGCTGTCGCAGTTCTACCATGTGGTGGTGCAAGATCGCGGTGTCATCAGTCAGAACGTGTACACATGGATGGTGGCCGACGGAGTGAAGTTCGAGGTAGGCTTTCTGATAGACAAGCTGTCGGCGTTGATGATGGTGGTGGTAACCTTTGTATCACTGGCCGTGCATCTCTACACCGTCGGTTACATGGCCGACGACGAACACAATTGGCCGCATGACAGCTTAATGGGGCGCAACAGCTACCAGCGCTTCTTCGGCTACATTTCGCTGTTTACTTTTTCGATGCTGATGTTGGTGATGGCCAACAACTTCATGCAGCTGTTCTTCGGCTGGGAGGCGGTAGGTCTGGTATCGTATCTGCTGATCGGTTTCTGGCTCAATCGACCGAGCGCGGTGTATGCGAATTTGAAGGCGTTTCTGGTCAATCGTGTCGGCGATTTCGGTTTTCTGTTGGGCATCGCCTGCGTGCTGGCGTATTTCAACAGTCTCAATTACGCCGATGTATTCAACGCTGCATCATTGCAGAAAGACGTCATGATCTCCCTTTGGCCAGGCGCTCATTGGAGTCTGATGACGGTAATCTGCCTGTTGCTGTTCGTCGGCGCCATGGGTAAGTCGGCGCAGGTTCCGTTGCATGTGTGGTTGCCGGATTCAATGGAAGGTCCAACGCCTATTTCCGCCTTGATTCATGCCGCGACGATGGTTACTGCGGGCATCTTCATGGTGGCGCGGATGTCACCGCTATTCGAATGGTCCGATACCGCGCTATCGTTCGTGATGGTGATCGGCGGTATCACCGCGCTGTTCATGGGTTTTCTCGGTGTGATACAGACCGATATCAAGCGTGTAATTGCCTACTCCACCCTATCGCAGCTCGGCTACATGACGGTCGCGCTGGGCGCCTCGGCCTATGCTGCCGGCGTGTTCCACTTGATGACGCATGCCTTTTTCAAAGCCTTGTTGTTCTTGGGGGCCGGCTCGGTGATCATGGCCATGCACCACGATCAGGACATGCGCAATATGGGCGGCCTGCGAAAGTACATGCCGATCACATGGATCACCACCCTGATTGGTTCATTGGCACTGATCGGCGCGCCGGGCTTCGCCGGCTTTTTCTCCAAAGATACGATTATTGAAGCGGTGCATGAATCGCATCTGGCCGGAGCGGGCTTTGCCTACTGGTCGGTGCTATTGGGTGTATTTGTGACGGCGCTCTATACCTTCCGCATGTACTTCATGGTGTTCCACGGCAAGCCGCGGATGGACCAGCATACCCGCGAGCATCTGCGCGAAACGCCGTGGGTGGTGACGGTTCCGCTCATCGCACTGGCGATCCCGTCGGTGATCTCCGGATGGATGTACGTGGGGCAGATGTCTTTCGGCGACTTCTTCGGCAGCGCCATCTATGTGGCGCCGCAGCATGATGTACTTGGGGAACTGGCCAAGGGGTACCACGGGCAATGGGCTATGGTACTGCACGCCTTCGTGTCGGCGCCGTTCTGGTTGGCGGCGGCGGGTGTGTTCACCGCTTGGCTGTTCTACATGAGGTTTACCGAGTGGCCGGCGCTGCTCCAGGCGAAACTGCACCCGATTTATACCATTCTCGATAATAAGTACGGGTTCGACCGCTTCAACGACTGGTTCTTTGCCGGTGGCAGCCGCGGTATCGGGCGGTTTTTTTGGCACTGGGGTGATGAGCGCGCTATTGACGGTCTGATGGTCAACGGCAGTGCCCGTACGGTCGGATGGGCGGCGGCAGTGGTGCGTCACCTGCAGTCCGGCTACCTCTATCACTATGCGTTTGCCATGCTCCTGGGGCTGTTGTTGATGCTCGGCCTCTTCGTAATGCATTGAAATGCGGAATAACAACAAAGGTACGGCCTGAATGTTTTCTGATTTGCCTCTGCTGAGTCTGGTGATATGGCTTCCCATTTTGGGTGGGATACTGGTACTGGCCGCGGGCAGCCGCAATGCGTTGGAGGCACGGGTTCTCTCGCTGCTCATCGCCGTCGTCACCTTTGGAATTTCGCTGCCGCTGCTGTTCAATTTCAACACGACAACGGCGGCAATGCAGTTTACCGAACTGCATCCCTGGATCAGTACTTGGTCGATCAATTATCACCTCGGCGTGGACGGCATCTCGATGCCGCTGATTCTGCTGACGACATTCACCACGGTGTTGGTGATCATTGCCGGTTGGGATGTGGTCAAAAGCAAGACGGCGCAGTACATGGCCTCGTTCCTGATCATGGAAGGGCTTATGAACGGCGTGTTCGCCTCCGTGGATGCCGCGCTGTTCTATGTCTTCTGGGAGGCGATGCTGATACCGATGTTTCTCATCATCGGTGTCTGGGGCGGACCGCGCCGTATCTATGCGACCATCAAGTTCTTCCTGTATACGTTCTTTGGTTCGGTGTTCATGCTGGTAGCGCTGATCTGGCTCTACCTGCAATCGGGCAGCTTCAGCATCCTGGATTTCCAGACGATGAAGATTGGCATGGAGCCTCAGATCTACCTGTTCCTGGCTTTCCTCATCGCGTTTGCGGTCAAGGTGCCGATGTGGCCGGTACACACCTGGTTGCCTGATGCCCATGTCGAGGCACCAACAGGCGGATCGGTGGTGCTGGCGGCCATCATGCTGAAGATGGGAACTTACGGTTTTCTGCGCTTTTCCCTCCCGATTACTCCGGATGCCAGCCATCAACTGAGCTGGCTGATCATCCTGCTGTCGCTGATAGCTGTGGTCTACATCGGTTTCGTAGCCATCGTGCAGCAGGATATGAAGAAGCTGATCGCCTACTCCTCCATCTCACATATGGGTTTCGTCACCCTCGGCCTGTTCCTGGCGTGGGCGATTATGACCAACACCGGCAGTACCCAGGGTGTTGCGCTGGGCATTGAAGGTGCGATGGTGCAAATGATCTCCCACGGCTTCGTCTCCGGTGCAATGTTCCTAAGTGTCGGCGTACTTTACGATCGCATGCACTCGCGTCTGATCAAGGACTATGGCGGTGTGGCGCACGCTATGCCGTTGTTCACCGGTTTTATGGTGTTGTTTGCGATGGCTAATGCGGGCCTGCCGGGAACCTCCGGTTTCGTTGGTGAGTTCATGGTGATCCTGGCGGCATTCAAGGGCAATTTCTGGTATGCCTTCCTGGCCGGTACGACTTTAATCCTCGGCGCCTCGTATACCTTGTGGATGGTGAAGCGCGTGTTCTACGGCGAGGTCGCCAATCCGCAAGTTGCGGCATTGAAAGACATCAATGCCCGCGAGTTCGTGATCCTGGGTTTGCTGGCGCTGATGGTGTTGGGGCTGGGTCTGTGGCCTGCACCGTTGCTGGATATCATGCGCCCGACGGTGAACCATTTGGTGCAACACATCGCTGTATCGAAGCTATAGGCGGAGAGTCGCTTGATGAATATTCCCATGCCCGATTTTATGCCGGCGCTTCCTGAAATGTTCTTGCTGGGAATGACCTGCGTCATTCTGTTGTTGGATCTGTTTCTCACCGAACGCAGCCGGGTGGTTACCTACCTGCTGGCGCAGTCGACGCTGCTGGGGGCGTTGCTGTTGACCATCATGCTCTATGACAACAGCCGGACGCTTACTTTCAGCGACACTTTTGTGCTCGACCCGATGGGCTCGGTGCTGAAGGGCGCCATCTACATCGCAACCTTCTTCGTATTCCTTTATTCGAAAGGCTATCTGCGCGCTCGCAACATGTTCAAGGGGGAATTTTATATCCTGGGGCTATTCGGCGTGCTGGGCATGAATGTTTTGGTATCGGCTCACAGCCTGATAACGGTCTATCTCGGGCTCGAGTTATTGTCGCTGTCAATGTACGCGATGGTGGCGTTGCAACGTGATTCGGTCGTTGCATCCGAGGCGGCGATGAAATATTTCGTGCTGGGTGCGATGGCTTCCGCGATGCTGCTGTACGGCATGTCGATGCTTTATGGCATGACCGGCAGTCTTGACCTGACGCACATCAATCAAGTGACGGCGGCCGTCGGCAGCGGTCAGCAGGTGGTGCTGGCGTTTGCGCTGGTATTCATCATTGTGGGGGTCGCCTTTAAATTGGGTGCGGTGCCGTTCCATATGTGGCTGCCCGATGTTTACCACGGCGCTCCCACTGCAGTGACGCTTTATCTCAGCACCGCCCCCAAACTCGCCGCGTTTGCGATGATGATGCGCTTGCTGGTGGATGGTTTGGGCGGTCTGCACGCCGAGTGGCAGGGGATTTTGGTGCTGTTGGCGGTGGCGTCGCTGGCGCTTGGTAATCTTGTGGCGATAGCGCAGAGCAACATTAAGCGTATGCTTGCCTATTCGGCTATTTCCCACATCGGTTTTTTATTGTTGGGCGTATTGTCGGGAACTGCCGCCGGTTATGCGGCCTCGATGTTTTATGCGATCACCTATGTAGTCATGACACTGGGTGGTTTCGGCATGGTGGTACTGATGAGCCGCGCCGGATTCGAGGCCGATCGCATCGAGGATTTCAAAGGCCTGAACGAACGCAGCCCGTGGTTTGCCTTTATGATGCTGATTCTGATGTTCTCGATGACAGGGGTGCCGCCGCTGTTGGGCTTCTGGGCCAAGTTGGCGGTCATTGAGGCCCTGCTTGGGGCCGGCGGTCTCACCTGGCTGGCGGTGGTTGCCGTCATCTTCTCGGTGGTGGGGGCGTTCTATTATCTGCGTGTGGTCAAGACGATGTATTTCGATAAGGCCGATGCCGGGGCTGCTGCTATAGAATCCACTCTGGAATTGCGCGTTATGCTTAGCGCCAACGGCCTTGCGGTCCTCGCCCTGGGCATCTATCCTGGAACGCTGATGGCGCTGTGCGCTACCGCCCTGTCCCACTGACCGAATGAGATGCCGACCTTGCCATGTCCATTACCGCTGCTGCCTGGATTCTAATCGCCGTTGCCTTCGTCACCGCCAATATCCCCTGGATGAGCGAACGGGAATTTTTGGTACTGCATCCTAAAAAGGACCACAAGCGGGCGTGGGTGCGCTGGCTGGAATGGCTGGTGCTCTATTTTGTCGCGGGCGGCGTGGCGATGGGTCTGGAAAAGAAGCTTAACGGCGACATCTATCACCAAGGATGGGAGTTTTATACGGTAACCTTTTGTCTGTTCTTGGTTTTTGCTCTTCCGGGATTTGTTTATCGCTATCAGTTCAAGCACTTGGTGGAACGACTCTGATTTTGCCGGAGAGCTCTCTTGCTATGTGGCGGCATGATATGTAGAATGCCGGTCATCGATTGCGGGGTGGAGCAGTCCGGTAGCTCGTCGGGCTCATAACCCGAAGGTCGTTGGTTCAAATCCAGCCCCCGCTACCACTCGATTTGATGCAAAAGCCCCGTTTTCGGGGCTTTTTGTTATGGTTGGCTTGGCGCTGGGCATAGGTCGGCGGCCGGGATGCGGGTTGTGCGTTTTGTCGCTGACGACGTTATAATTCCGCGCCAATATTGCGGTATCAGGGTGGGCCTTGGGCCCTTTTTTTATTTCCAGGGTTGCCAGTGACGCAAGCGGCGAAACAGATGGCGGAATTACTCGAACCGGGCGTAAATGCGCTCGGCTATGAGTTGCTCGGCCTCGAATATCTGAGCCAGGGGCGGCATTCGGTATTGCGTCTGTTTATCGACAGGCCTGACGGGATTACGGTCGAGGATTGCGAGCGGGTAAGCCATCAGGTCAGCGGCGTGCTGGAGGTGGAAGATCCGATAAAGGGACAGTATACCTTGGAGGTTTCCTCACCGGGTTTGGATCGGCCGCTGTTCAAGCCGGCGCATTTTGAGCGCTTTGTCGGCGAACAGGTGCAGGTGCGGTTGGTGCGACCGCTGGACGGACGGCGCAAGTTTAAAGGGCAGCTACTCGGTCTGCGCGACGGTTCGGTGGTTATCGAACTGGACGGCGAGGAACTGGTACTGCCGTGGGAAGATATTGAAAAGGCACATTTGGTGCCGCAGTGGTGATCTCTGCCGGCTGACAGCGGTATACATGATGCGTGTGGCTGGACCGGGGCTGGAGGCGAATAGAGGCTGGATTATGAACAAAGAGATCCTGACGGTTGTCGACGCGGTGTCGAATGAGAAGGGCGTTGCCAAGGATATAATCTTCGAGGCTATCGAAGCCGCTTTGGCAACGGCAACTAAAAAACGCTACGGCGGTGACGTTGAAGTGCGGGTCTGCATCGATCGGCAGACCGGTGATTATGAAACGTTTCGCCGTTGGCAGGTGGTTGACGACAGTGACGGCATGCCGTTGGAGCATCCGTCGCGTCAGTACACCCTGAGCGCTGCGCGCGAAGAGGATCCCGAGATTCAGCCTGACGACTATGTCGAAGATGAGGTGGAGTCGGTGTCCTTCGGCCGTATCGCTGCGCAGACCGCCAAGCAGGTAATCGTGCAGAAGGTGCGCGAGGCAGAGCGGGCGCAGGTCGTCGAGCAATATGGCGACCGTGTCGGCGAGTTGATCAATGGTGTGGTCAAACGCCTGGAACGCGGCAGCGTAATCCTTGATTTGGGCAACAACATCGAGGCGCTGATCAGTCGTGAGCACTTGATCCCGCGCGAAGCGATCCGTCCGGGTGACCGCGTGCGCGGTTATCTGTTTGACGTGCATTCCGAACCACGCGGGCCGCAGCTGTTCGTCAGCCGTACTTTGCCGAAGTTTCTCATCGAGTTGTTCAAGCTGGAAGTGCCGGAGGTCGGCGAGGGGCTGATCGACATCATGGCGGCGGCGCGCGATCCCGGCTCCCGTGCCAAGATCGCCGTGCGTTCCAATGATCCGCGTATCGACCCGGTGGGTGCCTGCGTCGGCATGCGCGGTTCGCGCGTGCAGACCGTGACCAATGAACTCAACGGTGAGCGCATCGACATAATCCTGTGGAACGATAACTCGGCACAGTTTGTCATTAATGCCATGTCGCCTGCGGATGTGGTCTCCATCGTCATGGACGAGGAGAGCCACAGCATGGATATCGCAGTGGAAGAAGTGCAGCTGTCGCAGGCTATCGGCCGCAGCGGCCAGAACGTGCGCTTGGCCAGCGAGCTGACCGGTTGGACGCTGAACGTAATGACCGAGCGGCAGGCGGAAGAAAAGAGCGAAGAGGAGGCTCAGTCGCTGGTCAGGTTGTTTATGGAGCAGCTTGGCGTTGACGAAGAGGTTGCCGTGATCCTGGTACAGGAAGGATTTTCCAGCATCGAAGAGGTCGCCTATGTGCCGGTACACGAGATGCTCGAGATCGAAGAGTTCGATGAAGGAATCGTCAATGAGCTCCGCGCCCGTGCCAAGGATATCCTGGTGACGCGAGAGATCAGCAGTGAGGAGCATGGCGGCAAAGAGCCGGCCGCCGATCTGTTGGCGATGGAAGATATGGACCAGCAGCTAGCCTATGCGCTGGCCGACATGGGCGTCCAGACCATGGAAGATCTGGCGGAACTGGCGGTGGACGATCTGATGGAGATCGAGGGCATGGATGCAGAGCGCGCCGCCAAACTGATAATGACCGCACGTCAACCTTGGTTCGAGGGTGAGGAGCAGGGTTGAAGGTAGGAGTACCGTTCCATGTCTGAAGTAACCGTCAAACAGTTTGCTGATACCGTCGGCGTCGGCGTCGACCGGCTGCTGACTCAGCTTGAGGAAGCAGGCATTACGTCGGCGAATGCCGATTCGACCATCGGCGATCAGGACAAAGCGAAACTGCTCAATTATTTGCGCGATAAACATCTTGCCGGCGAGGCGAGCGCTGAGGTTGAGCCGGAGGCCGGGCCGACCAAGATTACGCTGAGCCGCCGTACCACCAGCGAGCTTAAGGTGCCGAGCACCGGCGGTAAGGCCAAGACGGTTACGGTGCAGGTGCGTAAGAAACGTACTTACGTGAAACGCAGCGCTGCGCCGGAGGAAGAGACCCGCCAGGTGGACGAAGAGATTGTCGCGCGCCTGGAACAGCAGTTGCAGGAAGACGCCGCTCGTGTCGCCGAAGAGGAACGGATTAAGGCCGAACAGGATGCGTTGCGCCTAGCCGAGGAAGAGGCAAGACAGCAGGCCGAGAAAGAGGCAAGAGAACAGGCCGAGGAAGAGGCGCGGCGCATGAGCGAAGAGGTGACGCGTGCGACGGCTGCCAAGGCGGAACCGGAAAAGGCGGCACGGACCGTGGCCAAGCCGGAGAAGGCCAAAGGTGCCGAGAAGCCGGCTAAGGCCGCGCCGAAAGAGGCCGAGAAGCGCGGTAGCGGCAAGCGCCGCGACAAGACGAACGACCGTTTTGGTCGCGAGGAGCTGCATATCGCCCCAGGCAAGGGTGGGCGACGCAAGAAGAAGCCGTCCAGGGGAATGGGGGCCGCCATGACGGGCGGGGGCGGGTTGCATGGTTTCGCCAGGCCGACTGCGCCGGTGGTGCGCGAGGTGTCGGTGCCGGAAACCATTACTGTCGGCGAACTGGCGCAGCGGATGTCGGTAAAGGCGGCGGAACTCATCAAGATACTGATGAAGATGGGCAGTATGGTTACCATCAATCAGGCGCTGGATCAGGAAACCGCTATCCTCGTGGTCGAGGAGATGGGTCACAAGGCGAAGGTGCTGAACGAGAATGCGCTGGAGGATGAGATCGTTGCGGTGGAAGCCGCGGGCGAGGAGGAGTCGCGGGCGCCGGTGGTGACCATCATGGGCCACGTCGACCATGGCAAGACCTCGCTGCTCGACTACATTCGGGCCACCCGCGTGGCGGCCGGCGAGGCTGGCGGCATTACCCAGCACATCGGTGCCTATCATGTGGAGACACCGCGCGGCATGGTTACTTTCCTCGATACTCCGGGCCATGCGGCGTTCACCGCGATGCGTGCCCGCGGTGCGCAGGCGACCGATATAGTCGTGCTGGTGGTGGCGGCCGATGATGGCGTAATGCCGCAGACCAAAGAGGCGGTACAGCATGCGCGTGCGGCCGGTGTGCCTCTGGTGGTGGCGGTCAACAAGATCGACAAGCCGGATGCCGATCCGGATCGCGTGAAGAACGAATTGGGGCAGCTCAACGTTATCCCCGAAGATTGGGGTGGCGACACCATGTTTGTGAATGTCTCCGCCAAGGTCGGCACCGGCGTCGACGATTTGCTTGAGGCGATACTGTTGCAGGCCGAGGTGCTGGAGTTGACGGCGGTAAAGGATGGCCGTGCCAGCGGCGTGGTGATCGAATCGCGTCTCGACAAGGGCCGCGGCGCGGTAGCAACCATTCTGGTACAGCGCGGTACGCTGCGCAAAGGCGACATGCTGCTTGCCGGTTACGAATACGGGCGTGTGCGCGCCATGCTCGACGAAAATGGCCAGTTCATCGACGCAGCGGGTCCCTCCATTCCGGTTGAAGTGCTGGGCCTGTCCGGTACTCCCGGTGCCGGAGAATCGGCGGTGGTGGTGCCTGACGAGCGCAAGGCGCGCGAAGTGGCGCTGTTCCGCCAAGGCAAGTTCCGTGACGTCAAGCTGGCTCGCCAGCAGCAGGCCAAGCTGGACAACATGTTCACCCAAATGCAGGAAGGCGAGGTCAACACACTCAATATCCTGCTCAAGGCGGACGTGCAGGGTTCCCTGGAGGCCATCTCCGACTCCCTGGTCAAGCTCTCCACCGACGAGGTGAAAGTCAAGATCGTCGGTAGCGGTGTGGGCGGCATCAGCGAGTCGGACGTCAACTTGGCGGTCGCTTCCAATGCCATCATTATCGGCTTCAATGTCCGTGCCGACGGCGGTGCCAAACGTTTGATTGAAGAGCAGAGCGTCGATCTGCACTACTACGGCATCATCTATGAGCTGTTGGACGAGGTGAAGCACGCCATGACCGGCATGCTGGCGCCCGAATTCAAGGAGGTGATTATCGGTTTGGCCGAGGTGCGCGACGTGTTCCGTTCGCCCAAGATCGGGGCGGTCGCCGGCTGCATGGTGGTGGACGGCGTGCTCAAACGCCACAACCCGATTCGCGTGCTGCGTGACAACGTGGTGATCTACGAGGGCGAGCTGGAATCGCTGCGTCGCTTCAAGGACGATGTCAACGAAGTCCGGCAGGGGTTCGAGTGCGGTATCGGCGTAAAGAACTACAACGATGTGCGCGTCGGCGACAACATCGAAGTGTACGAGCGAGTTCAGGTGCAGCGCACCCTGTAATTGAAGCTGAAGGCGGTAGCGTAAATTGGCACGGGAATTCAGCCGGAATCGGCGGGTGGGTGAGCAGATGCAGCGCGAGCTGGCGCTGCTCATCCAGCAGGAGGTTAAGGATCCTCGCCTCGGCATGGTCACCGTGTCGGCGGTGGAGGTGACGCGCGATCTGGCGCATGCCAAGGTGTTCGTTACGGTGATGAACGCCGACGCTGCGCACGTCAAAGTATCGCTTGACGTGTTGGGCCACGCGGCCGGTTTTCTGCGCCGTGAACTCGCGCGGCGCATGTTGCTGCGCGCGGTGCCCGAACTGCATTTCGTCTACGATGAGTCCATCGAGCGCGGGGCCTCCCTCTCTTCGCTCATCGATCAGGCAATCGCAGCCGACGATCACAAGAAAAACGACTGAGGCACAAATGACACGACGCCAGCGTCAGCGAGGCCGTGCCGTCAACGGTATCCTGCTTCTCGACAAACCCATTGGTATCACTTCCAACGACGCACTGCAGCAGGTCAAGCGCCTGTACGATGCGCGCAAGGCCGGTCATACCGGCAACCTCGACCCGATGGCGAGCGGCGTATTGCCGATCTGTCTGGGCGAGGCGACCAAGGTTTCCGCCTTTTTGCTCGACGCCGACAAGCGTTACCGCGGGGTGTGCAAGCTCGGGGTACGCACCAATACCGGCGACGCCGACGGCGAAGCGATCGAGACCCGTCCGGTGGTCGGAATTACCGAGGCGAGGGTGCGCGAGGTGTTGGAAAGCTTCGTCGGCACCATCGAGCAGATTCCGCCCATGCACTCGGCCATCAAGTATCAGGGCCAGCCGCTATACAAACTGGCGCACCAGGGGCTGGAGGTGGAACGGCAGCCGCGTCAGGTCACCCTCTTCGAACTGACCTTGCTGCGGTTCGAGGGGGATGAAGTCGAGATCGACGTTCACTGTTCCAAAGGTACCTACATCCGCACCCTCGCGGAGGATATCGGTGCCGCCCTGGGATGCGGTGCCCACCTGTGCCAGCTGCGGCGTACCGGTGCCGGACCGTTCGACGAGGCGGGTACGATCACGCTGGAGCAACTGAAACAGATGCTGATGGACGGCGGCCAGGCGGCTCTGGACAGCCTGTTGTTGCCGATCGAGCAGGCATTGGCCGGCTGGCCGGCCATCAACCTTAGCGACAACATGGCCTATTACGTGCGCCAGGGGCAAGCGGTGCTGGTGCCGCAGGCACCGACCCGCGGGTGGGTGCGACTGTTCGGCCCGAGCGGCGACTTTGTCGGGGTCGGCCATATTCTGGACGACGGCCGAGTGGCGCCGAAACGGCTGTTTCGTGTTGATTAGGGCTTGAACTCACGCGTTGTTACTTGTTTAGTTATCGGGCAAACGGTTAAAATACCGGGCTTTAAAACCTCATCCCAGTTTAGGAGTTGCAGTTAGATGTCTCTGAACGCTACCCAGAAAGCCGAGATCGTCGGCAGCCACGGCAAGAGTGCCGGCGACACCGGTTCCGCCGAAGTGCAGATCGCGCTGCTGTCCGCGCGCATCGACGACCTGTCCGGCCATTTCAAGGAACACACCCACGATCATCATTCCCGCCAGGGTCTGCTGCGCATGGTCAGCAAGCGGCGTAAGCTGTTGGACTACCTGAAGAAGACGGACGTGGAGCGTTACCGCGCGATCGTTGCCCGCCTCGGTTTGCGTAAGTAATTCACGGCCGCGCGGCCGCCCCACCATAAGGGAACAAGACGTGACTCCAGTTGTAAAAGAATTCCAATACGGCAATCACTCCGTTCGTCTGGAAACTGGTGAGATTGCGCGCCAGGCCTCCGGCGCGGTCATGGTCAGTATGGGCGACACGGTGGTGCTGGTGACCGCGGTGGCCGTCAAAGAGGCTGTCGCAGGCCGGGACTTCTTCCCGCTGACGGTGGACTACCAGGAGCGCACCTACTCGGCCGGCAAGATCCCCGGCGGCTTCTTCCGCCGCGAAGGGCGACCGACCGAGAAAGAGACCCTCACCTCCCGCCTTATCGACCGTCCGTTGCGTCCGCTGTTCCCCGAAGGTTTCACCAACGAAGTCCAGGTCATCGCTACCGTGGTTTCGCTTGACCCGGAAATCGATCCGGACATCGCGGCGATGATCGGTGCCTCCGCCGCCGTCTGTCTGGCCGGCGTGCCGTTCAAGGGTCCCATCGGTGTCGCCCGCGTCGGCTACCAGGACGGCCAGTACCTGCTCAATCCCTCCCTGACCGCGCTCAAGAGCTCGGCCCTGGATTTGGTGGTGGCCGGTACCGAGAACGCCGTGCTGATGGTCGAGTCCGAGGCGCAGGGCCTGCCGGAAGAGGTGATGCTGGGGGCCGTGGTTTATGGCCACGATCAGCTGCAGACGGTGATCAAGGCGATCCGTGAACTGGCCGCCGCCGCCAACGTGCAGGCGTGGGACTGGCAGCCGCCGCCCGCCGATACCTCTTTGATTGCACGCGTCGCCGAACTGGGTGAGGCTGCGTTTGCCGAAGCGTATACGATCAAAGAGAAGCAGGCGCGCTACGTCCGTCTGGGCGAGATCCGCGGCGACATCGCCGCCAAGCTGTCGGGCGAGGGTGCCGATCCCTGCTTCCCGGCGGAGAAGGTCCGGGTCGCCATCGAGGAGCTTGAGTACAACACCGTGCGCGGCAGCATCCTGGCCGGCAAGCCCCGCATCGACGGCCGCGACACCCGCACTGTGCGTCCCATCACCATCCGTACCGGCGTGCTGCCGCGTACCCACGGTTCCGCCCTGTTCACCCGCGGCGAGACCCAGGCCCTGGTGGTGACCACGCTGGGTACCGCCCGCGATGCGCAGATCATCGACGCTATCGAAGGCGAGCGCAAAGAGCCCTTCATGCTGCACTACAACTTCCCGCCCTACTGCGTCGGCGAGACCGGCCGGGTCGGCAGCCCCAAGCGCCGCGAGATCGGCCACGGCCGTCTGGCCAAGCGCGGTGTGCAGGCGGTGTTGCCGGCCCAGGACGGTTTCCCCTACACCCTGCGCGTGGTCTCCGAGATCACCGAGTCCAACGGCTCCAGCTCGATGGCCTCGGTGTGCGGCACCAGCCTGTCGCTGATGGATGCCGGTGTGCCGATCAAGGCGCCGGTAGCCGGCGTCGCCATGGGTCTGATCAAGGAGGGCGACAAGTTCGCCATCCTGACCGACATCATGGGCGACGAGGATCATCTCGGCGACATGGACTTCAAGGTGGCAGGTACCGCCGAAGGCGTGAATGCGCTGCAGATGGACATCAAGATCGACGGCATCACCAAGGAGATCATGCAGATCGCCCTGGGGCAGGCGCGCGAGGCGCGGCTGCACATCCTCGGCGAGATGAACAAGGCGCTCTCCACGCCGCGCACCGAAATGTCCGATTTTGCACCGCGTTACGTCACCTTCAAGATCAACCCGGACAAGATCCGCGACGTTATCGGCAAGGGTGGCGCCACCATCCGAGCCCTCACCGAGGAGACCGGCACCAGCATCGATATCACCGATGACGGCACCGTGAAGATCGCCTCGGTCGATAACGCCGCCGGTCAGGAGGCGCGCCGTCGCATCGAGCAGCTCACCGCCGACGTGGAGGTGGGCATGGTGTACGAAGGCAAGGTCTCCAAACTGATGGACTTCGGCGCCTTTGTCACCATCATGCCCGGCAAGGACGGGCTGGTGCACATTTCCCAGATCTCCGACGAGCGCGTCGAGAAGGTGAGCGACAAGCTGAACGAAGGCGACCTGATCAAGGTGAAGGTACTGGAGATCGACAAGCAGGGACGTATCCGCTTGTCGATGAAGGCGGTGACCGAATAGGTTGCCGGCGGTAGCCGAACAAAGGGGCCCTTGCGGCCCCTTTTTGTTTTCCGGCCCTTGCCGCTGGCGAATGGTCGGGTGATAGTGAGCGATGGGAACGGTAGCGGGTTTATCTGAGTGGATCGTCTGCAGCAATTAAGTGATTATTTCATGCCGCCCACCCGGTTGGTACTGGCGCTGGTGGGCGTCATGTTGACGCTCATGCTGGTGTTGCATGCCTCGCCGCTGGCGGCGGTGCCGCTGCTCGCCAGTCTGTTGTTGATTTGGGATTATTGCCGTAACAATGGCGTGTGGATAGGGTTTCGGGCGTTTCAGCAGGGCGATCTGCTGCGCACCCGGCGCAGCCTGCATAGTGTCCGCTGGCCGGGGTTGCTCTCAGCCACCAGCCGAGCCTACTACCACTGGCTCAAAGGGGTGCTGGAGGCTTCAGACGGCCGTTATGAGGCGGCCCGGGTCTATTTGCTGATTGCCGCCACCGGCGCGTTGCGCACCGAAAACGATCGTAGCCTGGTGCAGTGTCTGTTGGCCGAGGTGGCGTTGCAAACCGGCGCCATGGAGGCGGCGCGCAACCACATCCGCCTCGCCAACGCTCTGGCGCATCATGCCGATGTCGGACATATCATCCAACGCTTGCGGGCGCGACTGGCGGCGGCCGGCGGTGCATGAATGGGGAGCCGATGAGCGAACCCGTTACGGTAATGCTGGAGGGGCACACTCTGACGCTGAGTGGGACGCTTGAACGGGATACGATCGCCGGACTGAATTTGGCGCTCGCTCGGTTGTCTCCGCCCGGAGGCGCCATCGCCGTCGAATTGGACGCATTCGAGATTGCCGACGGGTTGGCCGCCGTGGCAATGGTCAACCTGATACGGCACATCGCCGCGACCCGCCATGTCACGTTGTGCAACGCACCGCAACTACTGGGCCACAACCTCTATCGTGTCGGGGCACTCGCTGCCGGCGGCATGATTGAGCTGCGGGCGTTGCGCGATGAGGAACCCTATGGTTGATGCCGTGCCGGGCAACGGTACGCCGTTACCGGTCACAAGGGACACGCGGCGCCTCGATTATCATCTCTCAGTTATGGGTTTTATCGAGCTGCTGTGCGACATAGGCGCACAGAATCGTTTCATCGGTTTCCGGCAGCGGCGCGAAGTCGATGCCGACGATATAACCCGTCTGCCGGTTGCCCCCTTGGATCACCACCGCATTGAAATTGTGGATTACTGTGGCCGCAAGGTTCAGCGCGTGCGCATTGCGATAACCGGATAGCGAAAAGTGCAGCTTGACGTGACTTGCCACCGGTAGCGGTGAGCTGGTAAGAACACCGCAGCCGGTACAATTGAGATCGATCAGTTTTGCTGCGATTTCACTGCCATCCTGCAACTGTATCGTGCAGTTCAGATCGACGGCGGCACGTGGCTTATGGCGACGTTCCTGCATAGTCGGCGCCTCTCCTCGGCATTGATCGGCCATTCCCCTCACAACTATAGTCACGGTTTGCTGAGGTGTCAGTAAGGGCCGTGGCAGGTCGCCACATGCTATGATTTTCCATACCCAGCCGAGGAGGGAGCGATTGACGATGGTGGACGGCGTGCTGCTCGATCTGAGCGGTGTCCTGCATGTCGGAACTCGTGCGCTGCCGGGAGCTGCCGCGGCTTTGCAGCGTTTGCGCGGCAGTGGTCTTCCATTACGCTTTGTTACCAACACGACGCGCAATACCCGGCGGGTGGTCGGCGAGAATCTGCGTCGTCTCGGTTTTGCCATAGACGAGCACGAAATCTTTACGGCGCCACGCGCGGCGCGTGCCTATCTGGAGGCGCAGCGATTGCGGCCGCTGCTGATCGTCCATCCGGGCGTGGCACAGGAGTTCGCGGGCGTGGTGCAGGAGAACCCCAACGCAGTGTTGCTGGGCGACGCCGGCGAGGCGTTTGACTATGGTCACTTGAATCGCGCTTTCCGCCTGCTGATGAGTGGCGCGCCGCTGTTGGCGATGGGACGCAATCGCTATTTCATGGACGATGACGGACTGAATCTCGACGCCGGGCCGTTCGTGGCGGCGTTGGAATATGCCACCGGGGTAGCGGCGACGGTACTCGGCAAGCCGGCGCCGGAGTTTTACCACGCTGCGGTGGCTGCGTTGGGATGTGCGCCGGAGCGCGTGGTGATGATCGGCGACGATGTCGATGCGGATGTATCCGGGGCGGCGGCAGCCGGATTGAGCGGTATTCTGGTGCGCAGCGGCAAATACCGTAGTGGCGACGAACGGCGCCTGCTCGGTGAGCGGACCGCGGTGTGCGATGATTTGGCCGCAGCCACGGCATGGGTTATGGCGCAGGCCGGTCGTTGATCCGGGCCTGCATCCACTTCGCTTGTCGCTGTGGACGGGGTTTTACTACAATCGGCTCTTCAGCCGGAGCCAGTGAGAGGATCGAAGTGAGCGCAGTGGTCAACACGTTGAATTTTACTCCCGAAACCCTCCATAAGCGCGCGCGCGAACTGGTTCTGGCCGGCTGGTCGTTCTACGACAAGGGATGGGTGCCCGCCACCAGCGGAAATTTCTCCGCCCGCCTGTCGGACGATTACGTTGCGATTACCGCTTCCGGGCGCAACAAAGGCGCGCTCACCGAGGACGACATCGTGGTGGTCGACCTGGCCGGACAGCCGCTGCACGCAGAGCTGAAGTCGTCGGCGGAAACCTTGCTGCATACGGCTCTCTATCGCCGTTTTCCCGACATGGGCGCGGTGTTGCATACCCACTCGATGAACGCCACCCTGCTGTCGCGTCACCACGGCAGCGCGTTGCATTTGGAAGGCTATGAATTGCTCAAGGCGTTCCCCGGTGTCGCGACGCATGACACGCAGCTGGTGATCCCGATCTTCGCCAATGATCAGGATATTCCTCGTCTGCAGCGGCGGGTCGACGAATACCTCGACCCGCATCCCGCTACTCACGGTTATCTAATCGCCGGCCATGGTCTCTACACCTGGGGTGCGACCATGGCCGACGCGCGCCGCCACCTGGAGGCGTTCGAATTTCTGTTTCAATGTGAATTACATCAACTCAAGGGGTAGAACCATGAGCCGACTGGAGATCCGCAGCGCTGCGGACGGCCGCACCGAGAGGGCATTCACCGACCACGCGGCCATCGCCGCCGAGCTGGGGACGCTGGGAGTGCGTTTCGAAACTTGGTTGACGATGCCGTTGAGCGCGACCGCCGGGCAGGATGAGGTGCTGGCGGCCTACCGCGATTCGGTCGACAATCTTACGGCGGAGTACGGTTTCAAGTCAGCCGACGTGGTGAGCATCCGCCCCGATCATCCGCAAAAGGCGGAGTTGCGCGACAAGTTCCTGGCCGAACATGTGCATGAGGATTTCGAGGTACGGTTCTTTGTCGACGGCAGCGGCCTGTTTTATCTGCATGTGGGCGACAATATCTACATGGTGCTGTGCGAACAGGGCGATCTGATCAGCGTACCCGCCGGCACACCGCACTGGTTCGATATGGGCGAAACCCCCGATTTCAAATGCATCCGGCTGTTCACCGTTCCCGACGGTTGGGTGGCGCAGTTTACCGGTAGCGGTATCGCGGAACGCTTCCCCAGCTTCGACGCCTTTGTGGCAGCGGCATGATCCGCGCCGTCGTCACCGACATCGAGGGCACCACCTCGTCGCTCTCCTTCGTCAAGGATGTGCTGTTTCCCTATGCCCGAATGCATTTGGCGGCGTACGTGCGCGGCCATGCATCCGAACCTGCCGTGGCCGAGCAACTGGAAGCGGTGTGCCGGAGCGTCGGCGCCGCGTTGTCGCAGGAAGAGGCGATTGCCCGGTTGTTGCAGTGGAGCGATGAGGACCGCAAGGAGACGCCGCTCAAGGCATTGCAGGGCATGGTGTGGGAGGCGGGTTATCGCGGCGGCAATTTCAAGGGCCATATCTACGAGGACGCGGTGCACCGGTTGCTGGATTGGCATGGCGCCGGCCTGCGTCTATATGTCTATTCCTCCGGTTCGGTTCAGGCGCAAAAGCTGCTGTTCGCCCATACCGAATTCGGCGATTTGACCCATCTTTTTTCCGGTTTCTTCGATACCACCATCGGCGGAAAGCGCGATAGCGCCAGCTATGCCGCTATTGCCGCTGCCGTTGGAGTGGCGCCGCAGGAGGTACTGTTCCTGTCCGACGTCGGTGCGGAACTGAAGGCCGCACGCAGCGCCGGCATGCAGACCGTGCAGCTGCTGAGGGCCGACGGCGCCGAGACCGGCGACGACTATCCGCAGGTATGCGATTTCAGCGAGATCTACTTTTGAGCGCGAGGCGCCGCGCCGGTACTAAAGGAGCGATACGATGTCATTGACCCCCTCGACCATGTTGGAGCTCGATACGCCGGCTCCGCCTTTTGCCCTGCCTGATGCCTCCAGTGGAAGTACCGTCTCGCTAACGCAATTCGTCGGTGAACCGCTGCTGGTGGTCTTCATGTGCAACCACTGTCCCTACGTCAAACACATTGCCGATGCCTTTGCCGACTTCGCCCGTGAGTACCAGGCCAAAGGGTTGGGCGTGGTGGCCGTCAGCGCCAACGATCCCGGCCATCGTGCTGAGGATGGGCCCGAACATATGGCCGCCGAAGCCCAGGCGCGCGGCTACACCTTTCCCTACCTGTTCGACGCGGATCAGGCGGTGGCCAAGGCCTACCGTGCCGCCTGCACCCCGGACTTCTTTCTGTTCGATGCGGACCATCGGCTGGTCTACCGCGGTCAGTTCGACGGCAGCCGGCCGGGCAACTCGGTGCCGGTGACCGGCGCCGACATGCGTACGGCGGTGAATGCGGTACTGGCAGGTCTGCCGGTACCGGAAGGGCAGGTGCCGAGCATCGGCTGCAATATCAAGTGGAAGCCGGGGAACGAACCGGACTATTACGGTTAGACGCCGCCGGCACCGCGCGGCGGCTGCTGCCGTTTGCGGTATCGACGCCGATTGGGGATGGAGCGTGACGCTCCCGGCGCAGGCCCCCACCGTTTCACCCGGACCGTAATGACGCGCACAGGAGCGAACCCGTGACGAAGCAGGCAGTGGCAATCAGGCATGTACCGTTCGAAGACCTGGGCGGTTTTGCGGCGGTGCTGGAGGAGCAGGGCTATACGGTCAGTTATCTGGAGGCGGGGTGGGACGCACTCACGGCGCTGGACCCGCTGGCGCCGGATCTGCTGATGATCCTCGGCGGTCCCATCGGCGCTTACGAGGAGACGATCTATCCTTTCCTGAGTACGGAGTTGGAGCTGATCGAGCGGCGCCTGACGGCGCGGCGGCCGTTGCTGGGGATCTGCCTCGGCGCACAGCTGATGGCGCGGGCGTTGGGCAGCAGGGTCTACCCCGGCGCGGCGGGCAAGGAGATCGGTTGGGCGCCGCTGACGCTGACCGCGGCAGGGCAGCATCACCCGCTGCGCCACCTGGCGCCGGAGCTGACGCCGGTGTTGCATTGGCACGGCGATACCTTCGATATTCCCTCCGGTGCCGAGTGCCTGGCGGGCAGCGCCCAGTATCCCCATCAGGCCTTCGCCGTCGGCCGTCACGGACTCGCCTTGCAGTTTCATCCGGAAGTGACCGTCAAAGGGATGGAGCGCTGGTTCATCGGCCATGCCTGTGAGATAGGAGCGACGCCAGGCATCAGCGTATCGCAACTGCGCGACGATACCGGGCGGTATGGTCGTGCGCTTGAACATCAGGGACGGCTGTTCTTTGCCGAATGGTTGCAACAGACTGTTGTTGCCGCACCCTGATCCCTCTGCTTCAATTGAAGGTGGCATGCACGCAAACGATGCAGCCGATGGCCCATTGTCGGACGCGCGGCAACAGGCCGGACGCGACCGCACGACATACGCACGGGATGGAGATGCATGGAGCGGACATTACTGCTGGTCGACGATGAAGAGAACATTTTGCGTTCATTGGTGCGGGTATTGCGGCGTGACGGCTATACGATTCTGACCGCCGACGGTGGCCCGCAGGCGCTCGAACTGCTCGAACAACATCCGGTCGGCGTCATTGTCTCCGATCAGCGCATGCCGGTGATGACCGGCTCCGAATTTCTCGAACGCGCCAAAGAGATGCGTCCTGACACCATTCGCATCATGCTGAGCGGCTACACCGATCTGCAATCGGTCACCGATGCCATCAATCGCGGCTCCATCTACAAGTTCCTGACCAAACCCTGGGACGACGAACTGCTGCGTGAGAATATCAGCAAGGCGTTCGAACACTACGATCTGCGCGCCGAGCGCGATCACCTGGCCGATCAACTCACCGAAGCGAACAAACAACTGGCGGACGCCAATGTGCGCCTGGAACGCCAAGTGGCGAACCAGGATGTCGCGTTGGAACTGCACCATCGCATGCTGGAGTTGTCCCAAGACGTATTGGAGCATCTGCCGGTCGGTGTGATCGGGATCGGCGACGACGGCCTGATTGCGCTGGCCAACGAACTCGCTCACCGCTTGTTACATCAACCTCTCGGCGCGTTGCTGTCGCGTGTCGCGGCTGACGTACTGCCGGCGGAAATACAGCATCTATGTACGACGCCCGTAACGGAAACGACGATAACGCTGCCCGCAGTGCACATAGTTCCTGGCGGCACGCCGGTACAGGTGCACTGTTCCCGGCTGGGCGAAGGCATGCGCAATAGCGGTACGATGCTGGTACTGGTGCCCGAGGAGGGTTGAACCATGGCAAAGGACACGGAACGGCGGCAACAGATCGCGCTCGCGGACGTAACGGTCGGTGTGCAGCTCGCAGCGGATGTGACGGACGAAAAGGGGCATTGCCTGGTTCCCAGTGGGACCGTTGTCACCGAGCGGTTACTTGAACAGCTGGGACGCCACGGGGTAAGTGAGGTTGCCGTCGCGGCGGCGCCGATGAGCGAAGAGGAGCGGCGCGCGGCACGCGACGCGGTGACGCAGCGACTGGAACGTCGCTTCGGCCTGGTGAAAGACGATCCGCTGATGGCGGAGCTGTATCGACTGGTGTTGAACTACCGGACCAAGGATCTTTGATGGTACAGATTTCGCAAGCGGAGCTGGATGCGCGGATTAACGAGTTGCCGCCGCTGTCACCGGTGGTAACCACACTCCTCGAACTGCTCAATCAGCCATCGGTCGATTACGCTGCGCTCGAACGCGCCGCGGTGCGCGAGCCGACACTGGTCGCACGGGTGTTGCGCCTGGCCAATTCGCCGTTCTTCGGCGTCTCCGGCCAGATCGCCACCTTTCGCGAGGCCTGCCTGGTGTTGGGTAGCCGCTCACTGCGTCAGGTGATCATGGCGATATCGGTGATGGACACGCTGGCCGTAGACACCCAATTGCTGGAGCTGCGGCAGGTGTGGTCGCATGCGCTGGCGGTCGCGGCGATCGCACGTCATCTGGCGCCGTTGAANNGCTGGCGCTGGCCGTCTTTTTCGCAGGCCCGTATGCGCAGGCGATGGCGCATAAACGCGAGAACGGTTGTTCTCTGGTCGACGCCGAACGGCAATGTTTCGGATTCGACCACGGCACGGCCGGTGAAAAGCTCGCGCGTAAATGGCATCTGCCGGAAGAGCTGGCACTGGCGATCGGTCGCCATCATCGGCCCGACGAGGCGGAACAGCTGTTGGTCGATTTGATTCATTTCGCCGATGTCCTGGCCCACGCGCTTGAATATGGCCTGGACGAGGGCGAGGGCGAAGCGGTCCCCCGCCTCCACGCCAGGGTATGGAATCGGCTTGGTTGGGACTGGTCTTATATCGGTGGATTGTTGCCGCACCTTGATCGCGAGGCGCGCGATGCCGGGGCAATTGAGTTGCAATGGAGGTGATGGAGTGAATATGGAGGAGCACCCGGCATTGCTTGCCAGCCTGGCCCGGCATATGGCCGAGGGCGTATTTGCCATCGACGACTCAGGGCGCGTCCTGTTTATGAATGCCGAGGCTGAGCGACTGTTCGGGGTTGCCGCGGCGGATGTAGTGGGAAGGCCGGCGCAGGAGACGATATTGCATGCGCCGCGCTGCTCGTTTACCGCATGGGCGGACCGGCAATGCATGCAGCAGGTTTGCCGGCGCGAGGACGAGACCTTTGTGCGGGCCGACGGCAGCACGTTTCCGGTTGCCTTTGTCACGGCACCGATTCGCGAGGATGAGGGGGTAAGCGGTTCGGTTACCGTGTTTCACGACATCACCTATTTCAAGGCGAACGAGGAAGAACAGCGCGTTTTAATCGATAAACTGGGCCAAACGCAGGCGCAACTGTTGCAGTCCGAAAAGATGGCGTCGATCGGTCAACTTGCCGCCGGCGTCGCGCACGAGATCAACAATCCGGTCGGTTACGTCAGCTCCAACCTCACCACCTTGCGGAACTATCTTGCCGATCTCGACGAAGTGCTCGACGGCTATGACGCGATACGTGAGGCCTTGCCGGCCGATAGCGCAGCACGAACGAAACTGGAACAACTGCTGCAACACAAGGAGATCGCGTTCGTGCGCCGCGATATGCATGATCTGGTAAACGAATCGTTGGAAGGCGTGGGGCGGGTGCAGCAGATTGTGCAGGATTTGAAGGATTTCTCTCACGTGGATTCGCAGGAGTGGACCTGGAGCGATCTGCAGCGCGGCTTGGACAGTACGCTCAACATCGTACGCAACGAACTCAAGTACAAGGCGGAAGTGATCAAGGAGTATGGCGAGCTGCCGCCGATCGAGTCACTGGCCTCGCAGTTGAATCAGGTGTTTATGAACCTGTTGGTCAATGCTGCCCATGCCATTACCGAACACGGCAAGATATACGTGCGTACCGGCTGCGAGGGCACGCAGCAGGTTTGGGTCGAGATTGCCGATACCGGCTGCGGCATAGCGCAGGAGAACCTGGCGCGAATTTTCGATCCCTTCTTCACCACCAAGTCGGTGGGAAAGGGGACGGGTCTCGGTCTGTCGCTCGCCTACAGCATTATTCAGAAACATCACGGAAGCATTAAAGTCAGCAGCGAGATAGGTAAAGGAAGTGTCTTTCGTATCTTGCTGCCGGTCAGTCAACCCGAGCCCATGGCCGAGAAGCCGCACAATTATGAGTGACACCATGGACGCCGATACGCCCGATACTCCGGCGGAACGTCCCGCCAGTGTGCTGCTGGTCGACGACGAATCGAACATCCTGGCATCGCTGCGACGCCTGTTCCGTCCGCTCGGATATACCATCCATACCGCCGAAGGCGGCGCGCAAGGCCTGG
This sequence comes from Proteobacteria bacterium UBA3588, assembly GCA_002376325.1. Classification (GTDB taxonomy): domain Bacteria; phylum Pseudomonadota; class Gammaproteobacteria; order Thiohalomonadales; family Thiohalomonadaceae; genus Sulfurivermis. The sequence goes on from DFMR01000173.1 coordinate 36,854, forward strand.
CCATTCTAGAAAAGGAGGAGGTCGACCTGGTTATTTCGGACATGCGCATGCCGGGAATGGACGGCGCGGCATTCTTGCGGCAAGTCGCGGATCGCTGGCCAAACGTGGTGCGCATCCTGCTGACCGGGTATGCCGATCTCACCTCCACCATCGATGCCATCAACAAGGGGCGGATCTACGGCTACTTCAGCAAGCCATGGGAGGACAACGACATCCGTCTCGCGGTACAGCAGGCCCTGGAACAAAAGCGCCTGCGCGAAGAGCGCGATCGGTTGCTGGAATTGACGCGGCGGCAAAACGCGGAGCTTTCGGACCTCAACGCCAATCTCGAGCAGAAGGTCGTCGCACGCACCGAGGAGCTGCGCCAGACCAACATGTTTCTGGAGTTGGCCTACGAACAGTTGCAGACGAGTTATTTCGAGGCGATCCCGGTGTTCGCCAGTCTGATCCAGCTGCGCGAGGGGAAAGGCAAAGGGCACGGCATGCGCGTCGCCGAACTGGCGCGCGATATCGCCACCGAGATGGCACTGGATGAGGAGATCGTGCGCGATGTCTTTAATGCCGGGTTGCTGCATGACATCGGCAAGATCGCCTTTCCGGACACTTTGCTGAACACGCCCTACGCCAACCTCTCCACCGCGCAGCGCAAGATATTCGAGAAGCACCCGGCCACCGGACAGGCCATACTGATGGGGCTGGAGCCGTTACAGAATACCGCTTCGTATATTCGTCTGCACCACGAGACCTTCGACGGCAAAGGCTATCCGGACCGGCTGTCCGGCGATCGCATTCCGCTCGGTGCGCGCATCCTCGCAGTGGCCAATGAATATGATGGCCTGCGCAGCGGGATGCTGCTGGGCGACGACCTGGGCGTTGGCGATGCGCGCGAGTTCGTGCGCAAGCGCGCAGGACAGCGTTATGACGCCGAGGTGGTCGCTGTGTTCCTGCGCGTTCTCGACCAACGGGAACGCGGGGAAGGACAGGTACGTGAGCTGCTGATGAATCCGCAGGAGCTACAGGCGGGGATGGTGCTGTCGCGGGATCTGTTGAGTCACGACGGCGTGTTGCTGTTGAGCCGCGGCCATCATTTGAATGAGGTGTTGATTAGCAAGATCCGCGTGTTTTCCCAACACGAAAGCGAAGGTGGAATTTCGATTCACGTCTATGCGCCGCGCGAAATAGGCGACGGCACGAAAGGGTGATGCGATGGCCGAGTACGATGAAGAACTGAATCGCCTGACCATCAAGCTGGTCTACTACGGTCCGGCGCAGAGCGGCAAGACCACCAACCTGATGCGTCTGCACGATTTCCTGCAGCCGGAGCTGAAGGGGGAGATGATGACGCTCGAAACGCACAACGACCGTACGCTGTTCTTCGACCTGCTGCCACTGGGATTTACGGCGCCGTCGGGGTTGCTGGTGAAGTTCAAGCTGTTCACCGTGCCGGGACAGGTGCAGCACGACAGCACTCGCAAGGCGGTGCTGTCACGGGCCGACGGCGTGGTGTTCGTGGCCGATTCGCAGCGTTCGCAGAGCGTCAATAACGGCGAATCGTTCGGCAACCTGGCCGCCAACGCGGGTCGGGTAGGGTTGGAGTTCGAGCGCCTGCCCCTGGTGGTGCAGTTCAATAAGCGCGATCTGCCGAACATCCTGAGTGAAGATGAGGTGCGCGAACGCTGGGCACAGGCGCCGTGGCCGCTGTTCTTCAGTGCGGCACTGGTGGGCAGCGGCGTGGTGGAGACTTTCCGCACGCTGCTGACGGCGGTGTATGCGACGCTGGACGAACGATTTCGCCTGGGGGCTGCACACGGCGTCGATCAGGCAATGTTCGTCACGGCGGCCCTGGGCCGCGAGTCGCCGGCATGACGACCGGCGAGATCGACGGCGGGCGTTTCGATCGTGAGCTGTCGCTTACTGAATTGCTGCGCAGCGTCGATCTGAAACGCTTGGCGGATATTCTGGCGGCGCTGGCCGGCGGTGCCGTGCGGCTGGACGATGCCCGCGGCACTGTCGTGCTGGCGGCAGGTGAACTCGACCATCCGCGCCATATCGTTCTGAACGGGGAACTGGAGCCGATCGGCACGCTCTACGGACTGGCCGACGAGCAGCGGCTACGGAGTGTGGCGGGACTGCTGCGACTGATCCTTCGCGCCAACGCCCGCTACCTGATGGCGTCGGAACTGCATACCGAAGCCATTCACAGCGACTACGAGGAGTTGCAGCGCAAACATGCCGCGTTGCAGGCGTCGGAGGCGCGCTACAGGTCGCTGACCGAACAACTGGAGCAGCGGGTGGCGGANNCAATTCGACATTCTGTTGCAGGATTTCGGCGAACTGCTCGCCGAGAGCGACGACGGCATTGGACGGGTGGCGGCGATCGTCGCCGACCTCAAGGGGTTTTCGCGGGTCGACCAAGCGGGCGAAGAGGCGGCTGATGTCAACGATATCATCGTGCGTGTCTGCAATGTGGCCGCGGCCCGCGTTCGCGAGCGGGCGCAGTTGAAGCTTGAACTCGGTACATTGCCGAGCCTCTATTGCAACGCCGCCGAGTTGGGACAGGTGTTCCTCAGCCTGTTGCTCAATGCCGCCGATGCGGTAACGCCGCTGGGTGAAATCCGTATTCTCTCGGACCTGGCGCAGGGACACATCCGGGTCCGTGTGGCGGACAATGGCACGGGAATCGCGGCAGGCGTGTTGGCGCGGATATTTGAGCCCTTCTTTACCACCAAAGAGGTGGGCAGCGGTACCGGACTTGGCCTCACCGTCAGTAATGATATAGTGAAGGCGCACGGCGGGCACATCGACATCGACAGCGAGCCCGGCCGCGGTACGGTGGTCACCGTGTGGCTGCCTTTGGGACGCGACGCCCAGGAATCATAATCATGGCCAATTACGCCTCTCTTTTTACCGGGCAGTCTACGGAGAGTACCGTGGAAACGGAGGCGCCGCGCTACCGGGTACTGCTGGTTGACGACGAGCCCAATGTGCTGAAGGCGCTGCAGCGGATCTTTCGTCAGGAAAACTACCAAATAGCCACCGCCGCTTCCGGCGACGAAGCGCTGCGGCTGTTCGCCGACGAACCGTTTCAGGTGGTGATCTCCGATTACCTGATGCCGGCCATGAACGGCGCCGAATTGCTGCGGCGCATCAAGCAGACCTATCCCGAGAGCATCCGCATCATGCTCACGGGGCATGCCGATACCGGTGCCGTGATGGGGGCCATCAACGACGGCGCCGTCTACAAATTCATCCTCAAACCATGGAACGACGACGACCTGCGGGTGACCGTTGCGCTGGCGTTGGAGCAGTACGACCTGATCCGGAAAAATCGGCTGCTACAGCGTGACAACAGCAAGAAGACCCGTGAGATCAGCGCACTGGCGAAGCTGACCGTCACCAGCCGCAGCCAGCTTGCCATCATGCTGCATAAGCGCGGCCTGCTCAACGATCGCCAGTTGCAGGAACTGCATCATCAGAGCGAGGTGCAGAAGGAAGCCATTCTTCGGCTTCTGCTGCAGAAGGGCTGGGTGGAGGAGAAGACGATTCGTTCGATCCTGCGCAAGGATCTGCTGATCGAAGAGGTGTCGCTGGCGGAATACCTGGTAATGCCGGCGGTGGCGGAGCTGTTGCCGCGCAGCTTTTGCGAACGCCACTGGGTGTTGCCGATCAAGCTCGATGGCAAACGTCTGACGCTGGTGATGGCCGACCCCATGGATACCGGCCTCATCGACGACCTGCGTTTCTCCATGGGGCTGGAAGTGCAGACGGTGATGGCCAACAGCGGCGCCATCGAGGAGAAGATCCACGAAGTCTACGGCGACGCCGTCGAAGAGCCGTCGTTTGCCGAGATGGAAACGCTGGTCTCCACCGTCGATCCGTTTGAGAGCGTCGAGGTGGTGATCGAAGAGGACGACGAGGTCTCGCTGGAGGAACTGCTGCGCCAGACCGAAGAGCCGCCGGCGGTGCGGCTGGTCAACGCGGTGATCATGGAGGCGGTGCGGCTCAACGTCAGCGATATCCACATTCAGCCGCGCGCCAAGAGTGTCGCGGTACGCTACCGCATCGACGGCATCCTCAAGGAGAAGATCCACATCCCGCATCAGATGCACGGCGCCATGGTATCGCGCATCAAGATCATGGCGGAACTGGACATCGCCGAGCGGCGCCGCCCGCAGGATGGCCGGATTACGGTGAAGACGCCGATGCGCATCGTCGACCTGCGCATCTCCACGCTGCCGACCATCAATGGCGAGAAGGTGGTGATGCGCATCCTCGACCGTAACGCCTCGATTCATGAAGTCCGTGAACTGGGATTGGTGGAGGCGGATCTGAACAAGGTGCTGCGTCTGACGGAGAAGCCGCAGGGCATCATCCTGGCGACGGGCCCGACCGGCAGCGGCAAGACCAACACACTCTATTCGCTGTTGCAGCACAACGCCGATCCCGGCCGCAACTACGTCACCATCGAAGACCCGGTGGAGTTCTATCTCGACATGGC
>DFMR01000106.1 GCA_002376325.1 Proteobacteria bacterium UBA3588
CCCGGAGGGAGAGGGGGCAAAGCCGTTAAGAACTAACCTATGAGCAAATGCTGAATTTCCTGCGCGGAAAATTCCAGAGACAACAGGATAGCGCGCGACGTTGCAGCCTCTCGATAGCCGCACAAACAATCGGGAGGTAGGTGCGCGATGGCACCCCGCACCGCACCACCTTCCCTGCATCTATTTCGTCCTCCACTGAAACTTCGGTTAAACTCGCTACGCAGCCGTCAAAGCCGGTCACCGCAATCGTCGTTCGCGTTCGATAACAGCGATTCCACAGCGGCCGTGCCGATGCCCGCCACGGCGCAACATGGCCGTTGCCGGTTGCGCTGAGGTTCCGACTGCACCCTGGATTCACGACACCGACCCGAGCACATGAAAATAGCCGTAAGCGAATTAATCGTACGATTCATCGAGCGTCTGGGCATCGAGCACATCTTTGGTATGCCCGGCGCCCATATCCTGCCGGTCTACGACAGCCTGCGCGACTCGGCGGTCAGCACGATACTGGCCAAGCACGAGCAGGGGGCCGCCTTCATGGCCGGCGGCTACGCCCGCGCCGCGGGCCGCATCGGCGCCTGCATCACCACCGCCGGCCCCGGCGCCACCAATCTGGTCACCGGCATCGCCAACGCCTACGCCGACAAGCTGCCGGTGCTGGTGATCACCGGCGAGACCTCCACCCACATCTTCGGCAAGGGCGGATTGCAGGAGAGCTCCGGCGAGGGCGGCAGCATCGACCAGGTCTCGCTGTTCAAGGGCATCACCCGCTACAACCGCATCGTCGAGCGCACCGACTACNNTACGGTTGCCTGCGCTCCGGCGCGCAAGGGGAAGTGGAGCAGTTGTCGGCCCTGCTCAACATCCCGGTCACCTCCAGCCTCAAAGCCAAGGGCATCATCGCCGAACAGTCGCCGCTGGCCCTGGGCAGTCTCGGCGTCACCTCCAGCGGCCACGCCTACCAGTACATCGTCGACAACGCCGACCTGCTGATCTTCCTCGGCGCCGGCTTCAACGAACGCACCAGCTACCTATGGGACCAGACCCTGCTCAGCGGCAAGAAGATCGCGCAGGTGGATGTCGATCCGGCCCAACTGGAGAAGGTGTTCCCCGCGGACCTGGCGATCCACGGCGACATCAAGGTGGTGCTGGGCGGCGTCCTCGCCTATCTCGACGGCCGCGAGACCGAGGCCGCCTCCTTCGAGCGGCTGCGCGACGAGATCGAACGCTCCAAGGCCGCCGTCACCAGCGACTACGCCATCTTCCAGTCGGGCTTCGCCCTGGTGGAACACTTCTTTCATCAGCTGGAACAGAGTTTCCCGCGTAACGCCGTCATCTTCGACGACAACATCATCTTCGCCCAGAACTTCCTCAACGTCGCCAACAGCAACCGCTACTTCCCCAACTCCGGCATCTCCTCCCTCGGCCACGCCATCCCCGCCGCCATCGGCGCGCGCTTCGTCGAGCACAAGCCCACCTTCGCCATCCTCGGCGACGGCGGCTTCCAGATGTGCTGCATGGAGATCATGACCGCGGTGAACTACGGCATACCGCTCAACGTGGTGCTGTTCAACAACGCCACCATGGGCCTGATCCGCAAGAACCAATACCAGCATTACCACCAGCGCTTCATCAGCTGCGACTTCGTCAACCCCGACTTCGAACTGCTCGCCCGCTCCTTCGGCATCAACTACCAACGGGTGACGAACGTCGCCGACGTCGACGCCCTGTTCGCCGACTGCGACCTGCACGGCGCCATCAACCTGATCGACATCGTCATCGACAAGAATCTGTTCCCCAACTACTCGTCGAGACGATGATGGCCGGCGCGCCCCACGACATCGTCGTCGTGATCCCGGTGGCGGACCGGCCGCAACACCTGTCCGAATGCCTCCGCAGCCTACTCCAACTGCTGCACCGCTACCCCTACGGCGGCAAGGTGTCGGTCCTGGTGGCAGACGACAGCCGCGGCGCGGAAAACCTGGCACACCATCGCGCCATCTGCACGGAGGTCGCCGCACAAGGCCTGGCGACGCACTACTTCAGCCAGGACGAACAGCGCGCGCTGGTGACGGCGCTGCCCACCGACGCGCGCATGCAATTGACCGGCGTCATCGGCGACGGCGCAAGCTATGCACACAAGGGCGCCTCCATCACCCGCAACATCGCCTACCTGTGGCTGGCGCGGCTCCAGCGCGACGGCGCCCGGCGCCTGTTCTGGTTCATCGACAGCGACCAGGAGTTCCGCGTCAACGTCGACACCGCCGACGGCGAAGAGCAGCGCTATGACATCGACTATTGTCATAGTCTCGATCGCATCTTCGACACCACACCGACACAGCTACTCACCGGCAAGGTGGTGGGCGATCCGCCGGTCTCGCCCGCGGTGATGGCCGGTAACTTCCTCGACGATGTCGCCGCCTTCCTCGGCGACATGGCGCGCCTCACGCCACAGGGCGCCTGCGCATTCCACGCCGCGACCCGCCACGCCGACGATGCCGCCTATCACGACATGGCCGACCTGTTCGGCTTCCGACAGGCCGACGCCTTTCGCTACCGCTGCGCCCTGGACGGAGCGCACGACAACGCCCGTTGCTGCGCCGACTTCGCCGCCAAACTGGCCCGCTTCTTCGACGGCGAGCACCCGACGCGCCGCAGCGTCTACGAAGCGAGCGAACTGATGGCATCGGTCAAACCGGCGCGCACCGTCTACACCGGCAACTACGTATTTACCCCAGCGGTACTCGACTGGTTCATCCCCTTCGCCGACCTCAAACTGCGCATGGCCGGTCCCACTCTGGGCCGCATCGTCAAGGCCGAACTGGGCGAGCGCTTCGTCTCCGCCAACCTGCCGATGTTGCACAAGCGCACCGTGGAGAGCATCGGCCAATCCGAATTTCGCCCCGGCATCGAACGCAGCAGTGAACAGATCGATCTCTCCGGCGAATTCGAACGCCAATACTTCGGCGACGTGATGCTGTTCACCATGGAAAAGCTCACCGCCGCCGGTTATCCCGGCGCGGCATCGGACCGTGCCGCCATTGCTGCGCTGGTCGACCAGACGGAACAGGAGATGCGCGAGCGCTATGCGACCAAGCATCGCCAGATCGGCGAAAAGATTGCCCGGTTGCGCACGCTGTTCACCGAACCAGGCCATTGGTGGCAACAGGACGCAAGCCTCGCCGAGGCGCGTACACTGTTCGCCGCCTTCATCGACAACATGGACCACAACTTCGGCGATGAATCCCGCGCCTGGCAGATCATCAACGACGTCGGTCATCGTCAGACTCGCACCCAAACCATCGTCGCAACCGTCGCCCGCTACCGCGACGACCGCAAGGTATGGCACGCTGCGCTCGCGATGGAAATGCAAAGGATATTAACCACGGGGGACACGGGGAACCCAGGGATATGAATGTACAATGTTTCACAAACCTTCAAGTAGTACCGGATATCCGTTCCGATATTCTTGGCAATAGATATCCCCGTGCTCCCCGTGTCCCCCGTGGTTAAACGAGCTTCTACTGAATGAACATCTTCATCCTTAACACCGGCCGCTGCGGTTCGACCACCTTCATCGAGGCGTGCCGCCACATCACCAACTTCAGCGCCGGCCACGAGAGCCGCATCCAACTCCTCGGCCGCGAGCGCCTCGCCTATCCCGCCAACCACATCGAAGCCGACAACCGCCTCTCCTGGCTGCTCGGCCGCCTCGACGCCGCCTACGGCGACGACGCCTGTTACGTCCACCTCACCCGCGACCGCGCACAGGTCGCCGCCAGTTTCGCCAAACGGATGGAATTCGGCATCATGAAGGCCTACTGGGAGGGGGTGTTGCTGCACGAAGAACAACCCGAAGCATCCGCCCTCGCCGCCGCCAACGACTATATCGACACCGTCGAGGCCAATATAGCGCTGTTCCTCAAGGACAAGAGCAACACGCTGGAATTCCGGTTGGAGACGGCGAAGGAGGATTTTCGCCGGTTCTGGGAATGGATAGGCGCTGCCGGCGATCTCGATAAGGCCGTGGCCGAATGGGCTGTGCACCATAACGCATCAACCGAAACCTGAAATCGATGTAGGGTGCAGCGAGGAACGAACCGCATAGATCGCGACATCAATGTCAATTGACGACGATCGAATAGCGCCGCACGCATATCTCAAGCGGCGATCGATTCTTCAAATCGCGGACGGTGCGGCTCGCGCAACGAGCCGCACCGCTGAGCGCAATCAAGCATCAATTACCCGGCGCGCCGCCGTTAGGCCCCCCATACGCTCCTCCGGCGGGACCATTGCCAGGTCTGCCACCGGGTCCGCCTCCAAAACCGCCGTTAGGACTGCCCGGCCGACGCATCCGGTCATGCGAGAACATGGCGTTCGCCTTTTGACGCAGCTGAGCCCCCGCCGACCGCTCCTGCATGCCGCATTCGCGCAAGGCCCGAAAATCGGCGGCGGCCTGCATGCAGTTCAGCCCATTTTGCACAATGGCAAGACTTTCCTTATGCAGCTCGACCATCTCTTTCTTGAGTTGCTGGAAGTTGCGTTGCGGCGGCACCGGCTGGCCCCCGCCAGGTCCGGCATCGGCAGCACAGGCATAGCCGGTGAAAGTCAGGCAGGCGCCTGCCAGAACGGCGGTCGTCAGAATACGGTTAACCTTGGCCATCAATGTTTCCCCCTGGTTGATAAGTAACTGAACGCTCCCGTTCGTGATAATCCCCAAATTCCGCCCAAACTGTCCAACACTCCATCACAAAATATCAAGCGGTGGATATCAGCGCTCTCCTTTAATGCGGTGCGCTAACAATCTGCGTACACCTACGAGGTGAGGCATACTTGGAGAGAAAACCCTTTCAGAGAATCTGCCGGGGATCGCTCACTGGTGTCGGCAGCGCCGTTCAGCTTTGGCCTATGCGCAGGACCGCACACCCGCGTTCATTGCCGATGTACTCCTGCTCGATCGCTGGAAACTCCTTCTGCCACATGCCGACCAGTTCCCGCTCGTCCGGCCGCGCCGCGTCGTCCATGAATACCGTACAACCCGCGGCGAGCCGGTCGAACAGCAGCGGCAGGGCCGGATAGCGCGAGTGGCGCTGGATGAAACCGGGCGGGCCGTCGATCACCAGCATGTCGATGTCGATCGCCGCCAGGTCATCGAGGGCGTACCACTGGAAGTCGCGGCCGTTGACCGCTTGCATGGCCAGCGGCGCATCGATGACTGTGGAGAAGGCATCCAGGCCGGAGCCGGCTAGCGCGTCGCGCGTCTGGGCGGCGAACTCGGCGCCGTTTTCCAGGCTGAACAGCCGGCCGCCGTCGTTGACGGCGCAACAGCGGGCCAGCATCACGGTGGTGAGGCCGCTGCCGCACTCGACGATGGTCGCCGGTTTATGGGTCAGCGCGTGCTCGACAATGAGTTCCAGGAAGTCGGGGGCGGCCGACCACTTGGGCGTATAGGGAATGATGCCGACGTCGAGACCGAGACGGTCGCACAACGGCTGATAGGCTTCGATGCTCATAGGCGCCACAGGATATGGCCGGCACCGCGGATGGCGTCGGCGTTGAAGCTGGATTTGACGTCGACGAAAACGCCACCCGGCTTTAGATGTTCGATAATCGTGTTCAGCGTCATGTCGTGGTAGGCGCGATGATTGACCGCGGCGACGACGGCGTCGGCCTGCTGCGGCAATTGCTCCCAGGGAACAAGGGCGATGCCGTATTCGCGTTGCGCATCCGCGGCAACGGCGATGGGGTCGTGAACGCTCACCTCGCAGCCGAAATCGGCCAGCTCACGGACGATGTCGGCCACCTTGGAGTTGCGGATGTCGGGGCAGTTCTCCTTGAAGGTAAGCCCGAGCACGACGACGCGGGCGCCCTTTACCTGAGTTCCGCCCTTGATCATCTGCTTCACCGTCTGCTGCGCCACGTAGGCGGCCATGTGGTCGTTGATGCGCCGCCCGGCTAGGATCACCTCGGGATGGTGTCCCACCATGTCGGCCTTATGCGCCAAATAATAGGGGTCGACACCGATGCAGTGGCCGCCCACCAGACCGGGGCGGAACGGCAGGAAATTCCATTTGGTGCCCGCCGCCTCCAGCACCTCCAGGGTATCGATGCCGAGACGATCGAAGATCAGCGCCAGTTCGTTCATCAGCGCAATGTTGAGATCGCGCTGGGTGTTTTCGATCACTTTGGCCGCCTCCGCCACCTTGATGCTGCTGGCACGGTGGACGCCGGCCGCCACCACCGTTTCGTAGAGGGCCGCGACCCGTTCCAGAGTCTCGGGCGAGTCGCCCGCGACGACCTTGAGGGTGTTGGTAAGGGTGTGCTGATTGTCGCCGGGATTGATCCGTTCGGGGGAATAGCCGACAAAAAAATCTGTCTGCCACTTCATGCCCGAGGCCCGCTCCAGGACGGGAATGCAGATATCCTCGGTGGCGCCGGGATAGACCGTCGACTCGTAGATCACGGTAGCGCCGTGCTTCAGATGCCTGCCGACCGTTTCCGACGCCTCGATCAGCGGCGTGAAGTCGGGCTGGGTGGCTGCATCCACCGGAGTCGGCACCGTGATCAGCACAAAGTCGGCCCGCGCCAGCAGCGAAGGATCGGAGGTGCAGGTCAGCTGTGACGCACGACTCAACTCCGCCGCGCTCATCTCGCCGGTCGGATCGCAATGTTCCCGATAGCGCTCGACCTTCGTCTCCGCACAATCATAGCCGATGGTCTCCCCGTGTCGGCCGAAGGCCACGGCGAGGGGCAATCCCACATATCCCAAACCGACAACGGCGACGACACTGTTCATGGCAGACCACTGAGAGAAGATTGCCGTCATTCTACTGAAATGCGTCCGTTGCGTGAACGGCTATGACCGCGCGTAACGAACGTCAAAAGAGCCGAGATCGCCACGCAGACACGCGAATGCGGCAGCCGCTGCCGCGAGGAGGCAACGGAGGGATTTGTTCAAGATACGATGGTATTACGTACTTCCATGCCGTTAACACTGCGTCTTCGCCGGCTCCTGTCCCGCAGCCAGCCGCTGCGATCACGCCGGCCTGCTCTTTTGCAGCAGCCGCAGGTAACCGCCCAATAGCGCGAAAACGGCGCTGGAGAACAGTGTCACCACCGCCATCGGCAACGAGCCGGCTTCATAACCGAGCGCGATCGAGTAGATGCCGATGGCGACGCAGAGAAACGACGACAACACACCGTTAAGCAACTCGTCATGTTTGGCCAGCCGCGCCGCCACGTAACCGCCGAGGATCGAGCAGCCCACGCCGGTCGCCGCCTGCACCAGACGCAGCGGCCAATGGTCGTGAATGGCGGCCATGATCTCCACCGACATGCGGCCGGGCGGCAGGTGCGACAAGCCGAATGCGGCGATCACATACACGATCAGCGGCACAGCGAGAACGTTGGTCGCCACGATATCCGTAATCCCGCCGACGAAAACCCCTTTGAACGATACCTTGCCCATCACTTCTCCCATGCGCCGCGCCGCCTGCGACCCGAACCCGTCCGTCAGCGTAAAATGCGGACACATTCTTACATAAATTAACCAATGAATGGTCCCGCGTCACAGCTCTTCTAAAATCCCGGGCGCGGGAATATCCTAGCGCGTCGTCCTCACCACACAAGAGCCCTTGCGCGCCATGTCCGCCACAGTTTCGCAGAGCACTCACGCAGACGCGACCCGTTTCTCGGTCCTTTCGGCGATCAGTTTCTCCCATTTTCTCAACGACATGATGCAGTCGCTGATGCTGGCGATCTACCCGCTGTTCAAAGCGGAATTTCAGCTCAGCTTCGCCCAGATCGGTCTGATCACCCTGACTTATCAGTTCACCGCCTCGCTGCTGCAACCGCTGGTGGGCTATTACACCGATCGCCGCCCGCAACCGTTTTCGCTCGCCATCGGCATGGGCTGCACCCTCGCCGGTCTGATCACCCTGTCGTTGGCGCCCAGCTTTCCCGTGCTGTTGCTGGCCGCCGCGTTGGTGGGGACCGGCTCGTCGGTGTTCCATCCCGAATCGTCGCGGGTCGCGCGCATGGCCTCCGGCGGCCGTCACGGTCTGGCTCAATCCATCTTTCAGGTCGGCGGCAACGCCGGCAGTGCGGCCGGCCCGCTGCTGGCCGCCTGGGTCGTGCTGCCGCACGGACAGCGCAGCATCGCCTGGTTTTCGGCGGCCGCACTGCTGGCGATGATCGTGCTCACCGGCGTCGGCCGCTGGTACCGCCACCAGCACCGCAAGCCGAAGACGGCCGCGGCGCCCGTAGCCAACCCGCTGCCGCCGCGTCAGGTAGCGCTTAGTCTGGCGGTGCTGCTGTCACTGATCTTCTCCAAGTTCTTTTATATGGCCAGCATCACCAGCTACCTGATCTTCTACCTGATGCACCAGTTTCACATCAGCACCCGATTGGCGCAGTACCACCTGTTCTTCTTTCTGTTCGCGGTGGCGGCCGGCACCCTGTTGGGCGGCCCCATCGGCGACCGTATCGGCCGTCGCCAGGTGATCTGGGTCTCGATCCTGGGCATCACGCCGTTCACCCTGGCGCTCCCTTATGTCGGACTCGGCGCCTCGGCGCTACTGACGATCATCATCGGTTTCGTGCTGGCGTCGGCCTTCCCGGCAATGGTGGTTTATGGCCAGGAGCTGATCCCCGGCAAGGTCGGCACCATCTCCGGCCTGTTCTTCGGACTCGCCTTCGGACTAGGCGGCATCGGCGCGGCGATCCTCGGCCAGCTCGCCGACCACTGGGGCATTGTCGCCGTCTACAAGATCTGTTCGTTCCTGCCGCTGATCGGATTGCTGGCGGTATTTCTGCCGGAGCTGCATCCGCAGCGCGCCAAGCCTGCCGCCACCACCGCAGCCGCCTGAGTTGTAGGATGGGTCGAACATGGTGATACCCATCGTCCGGCTATATCGCGGCCAAAAAAATGCCTGCGATCGATCGCACCAGGCGATCAACCGCAGGCGTTTTGCGAAAAACAATTAAAGCGTTGCGACCAGCCAGATGCCGGCGCCGGCGATCAGTGCACCGCCGCTACGCAACAGCCATTGATGCCGTTTGAGTGCCGTGCCGATGGCGAAACCGGTGAAGTGCAGCAGGACGCTCGCAGTGGTCATGCCGAGCAGGAACAGGAATCCGGCAGCGGCCTCGGGCAGCGCGGCGCCGTGGGCATAGCCGTGAAACATGGCGAACAGGCCGACCAGAAACATGCCGGCGCCGGTGGACACCCGCCAGGTCAGCGTTACCGCCAGACCAAGCACCAGCACCGATACGGCGATGAAAGGCTCCACCAGCGGCAGATGAACGCTGCCCGACATGCCCAACAATGCCCCCGTTACCAGCATCACCACGAAGGCCGTCGGCACCTTCCATGAGGCGGAACCGCCCAGGCTCGCGGCCCACAGACCGACGGTGAGCATGGCCAGCATGTGATCGATGCCGCTGAACGGATGGGCAAAGCCGGCGGCAAGACCGCCGTTGGCCATGCCGACCAGGATGTGGGCCGAGGCGATGCCGGGCGCAATCAACAGTGCGACGAGCGAGGTAAGTGCGGCAATTTTGCGTAGCTTCACGGGACGTTCCTCCTTGCAGTTCATTAACGGACCTTGACCTTCACCAGCTCCTCACCGTCGGGATCGGTGACATGCACCGCACAGGCGATGCACGGGTCGAAGCTGTGAATGGTACGCAGGATCTCGATCGGTTGTTTCGGATCGTACAGTGCCTGCCCCTTGAGTGCGGCCTCGTAGGGACCGTCGTTGCCGGCGCTATCGCGCGGGCCGGCGTTCCAGGTGGAGGGCACCACCGCCTGGTAGTTGTCGATCTTGCCGTCCTTGATCACGATCCAGTGGCCGAGGGCGCCGCGCGGCGCCTCCATGAAGCCGACACCTTTCGCGGTCTTGGGCCAGGTCGAGGGCTCCCACAGTGCCTCGTTGAAGGTGCGCAGGTCGCCCGCCTTGATGTTGGCCATCAACTGGTCGTACCAGCCCGGCATGGCATCGGCGATCACCTTGCTCTCCAGCGTGCGTGCGGCGGTGCGGCCGAGGGTGGAGAACAATCCCTGCACCGGCAGGTCGAGCTTCTTCAGTGTCATGTCGACCAACTCCTTGGTTTCGGCATTGCCCTTGGCGTAGAGCATCAATACCCGCGCCAACGGTCCTACTTCGATCGCCTTGCCTTTCCAGCGCGGCGACTTGAGCCAGGAGTAGCTCTTGTCCGTGTCGAGGTGTTCATAGGGCGGCTTGGGGCCGGTGTAATTCAGATTGGTCTCGCCGTCGTAGGGATGCAGACCTTTATCGTTGCCGACGCTGTAGTCGTACCAGGAGTGGGAGACGTACTCCTGGATCTGATCGGCGGCGTTCATGTCCAGCTCGTGGATAGTGGAGAGATCGCGGTTGAGGATCACGCCGGTCGGGATCAGGAAGCTGGACGGGTCGTCCATGCTGGTCGACGGCAAGTCGCCGTAGGTGAGGAAATTGCCGATGCCTTCGCCATGGGTGGCCCAATCCTTGTAGAAACCGGCGATGGCGAGGGTATCGGGTACGTAGACCTGATCGACAAAGCTCTGCATCTTGGCGATGATCTCCTTCACCTTCTGCAGGCCGGTCAAATCGACCGCCGTCGCCGCCATGCCGCCGCGGTAATGCGAGCCGAAACCTTGCCCGTGTTCGGTATCGATGCTGATGGCGCAGGGGGCGCCGCCGACGACGAAGTTGGGATGGGGATTCTTGCCGCCGAAGATGGCGTGCAGCTTGGCCACCTCGCGCTGCCACGCCAGGGCATCGAGATAGTGGGCGACCGCCATCAGGTTCGCCTCCGGCGGCAGCTTGTAGGCCGGATGGCCCCAGTAGCCATTGGCGAAGA
The DNA here is from genome assembly GCA_002376325.1 of Proteobacteria bacterium UBA3588. GTDB lineage: Bacteria > Pseudomonadota > Gammaproteobacteria > Thiohalomonadales > Thiohalomonadaceae > Sulfurivermis. The sequence goes on from DFMR01000106.1 coordinate 10,864, forward strand.
TGCCGAGCTGTCCGCCCTCGACGAAGTTCTTCAGCTTGGTCTTCACGTCGGAGAAATAGCCGGGCGACGATTTTGGATAGTTGCTGATCGACTGCGCCAGGTCCGATGTCGCCTTGGGATCGGCCTTGAGTGCCGAGACCACGTCGACCCAATCGAGCGCATGCAGATGATAGAAGTGCATCACATGGTCATGCACGTATTGCGCGCCGATCATCAGGTTGCGGATCAGCTGGGCGTTGTGCGGAATCTTGTAGTCGAGAGCGTTTTCCACTGCGCGCACCGAGGCGATGCCGTGCACCAGGGTGCAGACGCCGCAGATGCGCTGGGCGAAGGCCCAGGCGTCGCGCGGGTCGCGGCCGCGCAGAATGATCTCGATGCCACGCACCATGGTGCCGGAGCTGTAGGCCTGGCGAATGACCCCTCCGTCGGTTTCCGCTTCGATGCGCAGATGCCCCTCGATGCGGGTGATGGGATCGACGACGACTTTTTGATTCATGGATTAATCCTCGCTATCGAATGCGACCGCATCGCCGCTACTCTTCCAGATGGTCGGCCACCAACTCGGTCAGGCCCACGACGTTTATGTTCATGTTGTAGTGCTCCAACCCCTCTTCCAGCACGATGCGGCAGTTGGCGCAGGCGGTGACCATGGTGTGTACGCCGACTTCGTCCAGTTGCGATTTCTTGCGTTTGAACGCCTTGAGCCGCAGCTCCTCGGCCCGATCGTTGGCGCTCACGCCGCCGCCGCCGCCGCAACACCAGTTGATGGTGCCGTGATCTTTCATGTCGCGGAAATCGCTGGCCACCTCGCCGAGCAGCCGGCGCGGCTGCGCCACCACGCCGCCGCGCCGCACGATCTGGCACGGGTCGTGGAAGGTGAGCGGCTTACTCTCTTTGCCCCGGGTCTTCAACCGTCCTTCGCTGCGCAACTGATCGAGGAGTTCGAGAATGTGGATCACCTGGAATTTGTAGGATCGGCCGATCAGATTTGGCCCCTCCCAGCGGATGGCGGTAAAGGCGTGGCCGCACTCGGGGCTGATGACGTATTTCACGCCCAGCTTCTCCGCCGCGTCGACGACGCGCTGCACGATCTCGCGGGCGATATCCGACACGCCGATCTGGATGCCGCTGTTGGTGGCCTCAAACGCCTCCGACGACAAGGTCCAGCTGACGCCCGCCTTGTGGAAGATGCGCGCCAGCGAGCCGAGGTACTCGGGGAAATTGATGATCTCCATCGAAGAGAGGATGGCCATGTAATCGGCACCCTGGACATCGATCGGGATGGTGAGGCCGGTCTCGGCCTCCTGCGCCCGAATCTGCGCCTGCAGCGCGCCCAGCTTCACTCCCATCGGACTGCCCAGCGCCACCGTGCGCTTGGTGGCGCCGATAACCCCTTCCGGCGCATGCCCCGAGGCCGCCATCCCCTCGCGCATCTTGCGCACCATGTAGGTGATGTCGTTGCCCACCGGACAGGCCAGCGAACAACGGCCGCACAGGGTGCAACTGTCGTACACCAGCGTGCTCCACTGCTCCAGCTCGTCGTCGCTGACCGGTTTCGACAGACCGAGCATCCTGCCGAGCCGGCCGAACAGCGTATACTCCTGGCGCCACAACCGGCGCAGCGGCTCCAGCTTGTGAATCGGCGTGTACTTCGGCTCGCGCGTCTCGGTGAAAAACAGGCACGCCTCGGAACATATGCCGCAGTGGACGCAGCTGGAGAAAAAGCTGGCGATGGGCGCATCCATCACCTCGCGAAAGGCCTTGATACCTTTTTGCAATGAAGCGCTCATCGGGTCACCCCCTCACCAGAAGGCTGCGTGGTTTCAGCGAACACGTCACGGTCAAACAAACCTAAACGTACCCCGTATTCCCAGTGATTAGTTCTTATCTGCTCCCTGCTCACGACATCGCCTCGGTGAGCGCGGTTGATATTCATATCGTCCAGTTCTCGGCAGCCGGCGCCATTCGCGGACGCTCGCATCCCCGCGCTGCGGAGCCCCTGCTCCCTGCTCATGACGCCACCCCTCTGCGCGCAAACCAGTCGCCGTTGAACCAGCGGGAGATGAACAGCGACATCATGTGCGTCAGCTTGGTGAACGGGAACACGATCAGCAGCAGTTCCACCGACATGATGTGTATCGCCAGCATCAGCGTGTAATCGAGCAGCAGGTGGTGATAGCTCATGTAGCCGGTAAGCAGCGGCAGGAACGTTACGGTCCAGGCGACATAGTCGCCGACACCGGAGAGGAAACGCTTCACCGGGTCCATGATCCGATTCACCAGGGTGACGATCAGGGCCAGCAGCGTGATCACCGCCACCAAGTCGATCAGCGGCGTCGGCAGGTTGGGCCAGTGCAGCCCCGTCACCGATCGAATCAGCATGATGTGCGGCGCCAGCAACAGCAACACCACAAAAAAGCCGAGGTGAAAGGTGTAGCCGGCGATATAGGTGAGCATCGACACCTTGAAGAACGGTTTGCTGGGAATCGAGCGCGCCCATAGGGTGCGCCAACCGGAACCCGGGCCACCGCTGCGCGGCGGCGCCAGATCCGGCTTGCGCCCGAGGCTGTATATCTCGAACAGGCGCAGCACCATGCCGAAGACGAAGATCGCGACGGCCCCTACCAGCGCCGGGCCGCGCGCCCACAACAAAAGATCCATGAAGGTCATATCACTTCTCCAGATCGTTGACGGTTACGGTCTCATGCTCCGCCTTGGCCTTGGCCTTGGCATGGTGGTTGGCGATACCCACGCCGACGCCGGCGGCAACGCCCACCACCGCAGCCGTGGCCGCCGCCGCAGCCACCGAATCGATCGGTGTCGACAGCGCTTGGTAGAAGCTGCCGTTGTCCCAGAAATTGGGCTCGGAGCAGCCGAGGCAGCCGTGGCCCGACTGGATCGGGAAGCTGGTCCCCTGATTCCACTTGGTGGTGGCGCAGACGTTATGAGTGGTCGGCCCCTTGCAGCCCAACTCGAACAGGCACCAGCCGTTGCGCGCGCCTTCGTCGTCGAAGCTCTTGGCGAACTTGCCCTGGTCATAATACGGCCGACGGTAGCAGCGGTCGTGAATGGTGTCGCCGTAGTACGAGCGCGGTCGGCCCAGTTCATCCAGGTCGGGAATGGTGCCGAAGGTGAGGTATTGCACCAGCACGCCGGTGATCACCGCAGGGATCGGCGGGCAGCCGGGGACATGGATCACCGGCTTGTCCTTGACGATGTCGCTCACCGGCACCGCGCCGGTGGGATTGGGCTTGGCATAGGGGATGCCGCCGAACGAAGAGCAGGTGCCGATGCAGACCACGGCCGCGGCGCCGGCCGCCGCCTCTTTCAGCGTCTCCAGGTTGGTCTTGCCGGCGACGGTGGAGTAGTAGCCGCCGCCGCGCGTCGAGACCGAGCCGTCCACCAGCAGCAGATACTTGCCCCAGTTCTCCTTCATCGCGGTCTCGCGCGCCGCTTCCGCCGCGGTGCCGGCGGCTGCCTGCAGCGTCTCGTGGTAATCGAGGGAGATGGCGTCGAAGATCAGACTTTCCAGCGTGGGCGAGAAGGAGCGGGTAAGCGATTCGGTGCAGCCGGTGCACTCCTGGAACGACAACCAGATCACCGACGGCCGTTTGGCCTTGGCCAGCGCCTCGGCGACGGCCGATGCCATGGTCGGCGGCAGCGCCATCAGCGAGGTGGCGGCGGCGCAGAACTTGAGGAATGCCCGCCGGCTGACGCCGCGCTTTTTGAGGATATCGAGTAAGGTTTCATCCTGCATAATCGCCCTCCTTAGGAGCTGCCGCCGACGTCGTTGCGCGGCACGCTGATATGCCAATTCTCAAAAGCCGTATCGGGCATCCCTGCGCCGAAATGATTTACTCCACGGAACTCTTGTTCATATTCTCCTCGAACAGGCGCGCGCGCAGCGCCTCCAGCCCGTCCTTCACATCATCCTCCGGGGTCAGCAATATCTCCGGACAATGGGTAACTTCGATGAACTCGGCCATCACGTCGTCGTCTTCGTTGTAGTGGGTCACCCACCAGACGCCGGGAATGCCGGTCTCATGCACCCGGGTCACTCCCAGGCTGCTGACTTCGGCCGTCACCTCGCCCTCGCCCAACGTCTCCTCCAGCAGGTCGTAGGCCTCCGGCGTCAACGGCAGGCTGGAGAGATCGATACTGCCCTCCTCGCCCTTCTCAACCAACACCGTCAGCAACGTTTCGATCTCGCGCAATACTGCGCGCGCGCTGCCGTCGCCACCGGCATCGATCACCTTCACTCCGATGCCGTCGAGCCCGCTCATTGCCGCCACCGTTGCATCAGGTCGACGGCCATTGCACACGCCAGGGGGATCGCCGCCGCCACCGCCGGGCTCGGCGCCTCGCCCCAGTCCACATGCTGCGGCTGGATGCCGATGAGGGCGCGGCGCGATGGTATCGAGTCGGTCAAATGGGCGATGGCCAACAGATCCACCAGGCTCACTTCGTGAACGCTGCGGCGTTTGCCGTGGCAGAGATAATCGTCCATCGCTTCATCTTCGAACAGCGAAACGGTGCCGGGCGGGGATTTGAGTTCGGCGGCGTCGATGACAATGAGTTGATCGGCTTCCGCCATCGGGCCTGCCAGGGTGAAGCTGAGCGTACCGCCGTCGAGAAAGTCGACCGTATCCAGTTCGGGATGGTCGCGGCGCAGCCGCTCCATGACGTGGACGCCGACCCCTTCATCGGAAAGAAGGGTGTTGCCGACGCCCAATACGATGGTTCTCGTCTCCATAACCCTCACGGTATTGCTTATGTTTATTATTAATATCCGGACAACCGGAGTAACTATAGACCCTGTGCGTTCATTTGCGCGATTGTCGCTACAAAATTTGGGTCGATTTCACACTGGCGCTATACTCAAACGCAATTCGACCACGGATAACCTACCATGTGCCTCGGCATCCCGATGCAGATCGTCGCTATCGACGGCTATAGCGCACGCGCCAGCGCCAAAGGCGTGGAGCGCGACGTCAGCCTGTTCATGTTGCCGGAGAACGAAGTGGCGCCCGGTGATTTCGTCATCGTCCACGTCGGCTACGCGATTCAAAAGATCAGCGCGGAGGACGCGCGCAGCTCATGGGAGCTTTTTGATCAAATCTTAGCGCAAAGCGATGCATGAACTGTCCGTATGCCAGGCGCTGCTACGTCAAGTCGAGACGATCGCGCAGGAGCATGAGGCGTGCGGCGTCGATAAAATAGTATTGCGTATCGGTCCGCTGGCCGGCGTCGAGCCGAAACTGTTGCAAGATGCGTTTCCCATCGCACGCGCCGGCACCGTCGCCGACGGCGCAGAACTGGTGATCGAGTCGCTGCCGCTGCGAGTGCGCTGCGACAGCTGCGGCGCGGAGAGCGACGCGGCACCCAACCGTCTGCTGTGCGGCGCCTGCGGCGACTGGCACACCCGCGTCATCAGCGGCGACGAAATGTTGCTGGCCAGTGTGGAACTGTTGACGTAAAGCCGAGCTTAACCGCATAAAACATGCGCGGCACATGAGAAACATCAATGGTGAGCATTGTCCATTTCTATAATGACTTTACTCAGGATTCGGCGGCAATGGAGGAAAACGGGAGCGCAATGCGGCATGTGTAATCCAGCATTTCATTACACTCTAATGAACTCCGTGTTCCGCGTGTTTTCATTTTGTTGTCGTAACTACGCGAAGGGCTGAAACGATGTGCGATACCTGCGGCTGCAACGTCACTCCCGGCAACCGGCATCTGGTCGAGGCCGGCGGCAAACTCTCCCATACCCACGACGGCAAGGCGGCGGTCGATGTGTTGCACGGTCTATTGTCGGAAAACGATCGGCAGGCGCAACACAACCGCGATCATCTGGCGAAATACGGAGTGCTGGCGGTGAATCTGATGTCGTCGCCCGGCGCGGGCAAGACCGCGCTGCTGGAGGCAACCATCGCGGCGTTGAAGGATGAACTGCGCATCGCCGTGGTCGAGGGCGACCTGGAAACCGAAAACGACGCCGAGCGCATCCGCGCCCAAGGCGTACCGGCGATCCAAATCACCACCGGCAGCGCCTGCCATCTCGATGCCCACATGGTGCACGACGCGTTGCACCACCTCGACCTGTCGCAGATCGATCTGCTGTTCATCGAAAACGTCGGCAATCTGGTCTGCCCCGCCAGCTTCGATCTGGGCCACCACCGCAACGTGGTGTTGCTCTCCACCACCGAAGGCGACGACAAGCCCGCCAAATATCCGGTGATGTTCCGCGCCGCCGACCTGATGCTGCTCACCAAGAGCGACCTGCTGCCGCTGCTCGACGACTTCGACCCGGAACAGGCCGAACAGTACCTGCGTCAGCTCGCCAACGCCGCACCGGTGCAACAACTGTCGGCGCGCAGGGGCATCGGCCTCGACGCCTGGTTCGACTGGCTGCGCAACGAAGTGGCGGCACGGCGCGAAGCGGCGCGCAAACTGCGCCCCGCGGCCAAGGTCAGCGGCGTACTGCGCTGAAGAACGACCCAACCACGGGGTACACTGGGCGTCACGGGAACAACAATGCTTTCGCAACGACTTGCACATCACGCCGCATCTGCCCTGTGCACGGCTTACAACCCGATACCCCCGTCAATCTGTTTTGAGGTACTTGCATGCAACGTACAGCCCGCGACTGGCTCGACCTGATCCGCGCACTGCCGTTCGACGGCACGGTGCGCATCATGAACGTCTGCGGCGGCCACGAGCGCTCGATCACGGCGGCCGGGCTGCGCGGCGTGTTGCCGCCGCAGGTGGAGTTGATCCCCGGTCCCGGCTGCCCGGTCTGCATCTGCCCCGAAGAGGCGATCTACGCCGCGATCCAATACGGGCTGCGCGACGACGTCATCGTCGCCGCCTACGGCGACATGCTGCGAGTGCCGGTGAACGTACCCAAAGAAGAGGCGCGTTCGCTGGAACAGGCGCGCGCTCTGGGTGCCGACGTGCGCCCCGTCGCCTCGCCGTTGGAGGTGGCGCAGATCGCCCGCGACCATCCCGAACGCCGGGTGGTGTTCCTCGCCGCCGGCTTCGAGACCACCACCGCGCCGCTGGCGGCGCTGCTGCAACAGGGGGTGCCGGACAACCTGTTGCTGGTGATGGCCGGCCGTCTCACCTGGCCGGCGGTGGCGATGCTGCTCGACGCCGAGGCACCCGGCTTCGAGGGCCTGATCGCCCCCGGCCACGTGGCGACAGTGATGGGTTCGGACGAGTGGCAGTTCGTGGTGGGTAAGCACGGCCTGCCGGCGGCGGTCGCCGGCTTCACCCCCGAAAGCCTGCTGGCGGCCATCTATTCGGTGCTGCGCCAGCAGTTGGAGGGGCGGCGTTTTCTCGACAACTGCTATCCGGAGGTGGTGAAGCCCGCGGGCAACGCCGCCGCCCGGCGCATGCTGGAGGCCAGCTTCGAGGTCGGCACCGCCCCCTGGCGCGGCGTCGGCGACATCCCCGCCTCCGGCTATTTCCTCAAGGGCGACCTGGCGCGTCACGACGTGCGCCGGCACCTGCCCGACTACGCCGCGGAACAGCGCCGTCGCGCCGGCGCCATGCCGCCCGGCTGCGGCTGCGCCCGCGTGGTGTTGGGCAAGATCTATCCCACCGAGTGCAAGCTCTACGGCAACGCCTGCACCCCGCGGACCCCCATCGGTCCTTGCATGGTTTCCGATGAGGGCGCGTGCCGCATCTGGTGGTCTGCGGGACAGAGAAAGAGAGCCGCTTCCACGGCATAGCCGGTCGCGGCGACGGCCTTCGCCGTACGCCGCATCCCGCCTTCGGGGGAAGGTCAACCTTCGGGTTTGGCGGCGGGAGATGTTGCCGGAGCAGGCGGCGGCGGATAGTTGGGAGGAGGGGGCGGCGTGTAGCTGGGAGCCGGATAGCCCTGCACGATATTGCCCTTGGAGTACATGCACTGCTGGTAGGAGATGTTATAGCGCCGCTGCAGCGTCATGGTGCTTTGCTGCGCAGCACCGGCACCGACAGCGGACCCCATCAGCACGCCCATGCCCGCCATGGTCCCGGTTCGATCGCCTTCGTAGCGGCTGCTCCCCATTAGCGCTCCGCTCACTGCACCCAGCGCAGCGCCTACAGCCGCGCCCGACAGAACCTGCTTGCTTGCCACTTCGTTCGGATTGGCCCCCATTTGCTGCTTGGCAAACTGCCGGCATAAGGCATCGTCGGCCCGAAACTGGTCGAACGGTTTGCCGGGACCGGGCATAACCGACACCGTCGGACCCTCAGGGATGGAGGCGCATCCTACCAATACCGCGCCAAGTACCGCACTCACCACAAAACCGGGGAATTTCATTATCGTCCTCGCACAACACTGGAACCTATCGAGCCGGCGCACCCGCAGGTATCGCCGGCACCGCGCGCCAACCGCCCGGGCACGAAGCCACATAAGGATAATAGGCCTTGGCGGCGTCACAATAATACCAATACTCTGTCGGCGGCGGTACGGACGGAACCGCGCTAGGCGCTACGACTATCGGCGGCGCGGACAGGACGGGATAGGGATAGGGATAGACCGGTTGTGGATAAAAATACCAGCTACCGGCGCTGATCCACCACCAACCCAACCGACCATCATGATAGCGATGATCCCAATGGCCATCGCGCCAGCCGTGAAAATCCCTGTGCCGCTCACCATCCCAACCCCTGTGCCCGTCATCATGCCAACCCCTATGCCCGTCGCCGCGATCGGCGTGTGCCGACACAGGCAACGCCGCCGCTGCGATGAACAAGGCGAGCAACACACCGATATGTTTTGTCATGTTCATAAGAATAGCCGCACTGGAAAACAAAGGGTGAAAACTCTTCACACGCGTTCGAACGCTCGACAACCGTTTGTCCAGCGACAGGAACCTCCAAGCCGCCTGCAAAATGTGACCGGTGCGTGAAGCAAATGTTCACGGCTTCAAGGCAAAATCATATATCCCTGAAGGAGGTCAATAAAAAACGCCGCCCTGGGGGGCGGCGTTAAACGGCGCAGTGTTCTGCAAACCGGAGGAGAACTTCAACATCCGTGTCCCGGTCCCCGAAAAGACCGGCGCTACGCTCCGTGTCGTCGACGGGAAACAGCGTAGCGGGAAATTGTTACAGGGGTCTTACGCCAGAGTGGCGCCGCCGTCGGCGGCCGGGGCCGGCCCGGAGGCGAGGCGATGGGCCCAGCGGGTGGTCTCCGGCAGGCGGTAACGGGGGGTGCAGGCGAGGACGTAGGCCAGTGCCGTGGGCAGGGTGATGCGGTGGCCCGCAGAGATGAACAGCGGCTTCACCCCGCGGCGGCTGCGCAGCACCGCGCCGATGATCTCGCCGCGGTCGCGCAGCGGCACCCAGGCGCCGCGCTGGTCCGGCAGCGCGCCGTACTCGCCGATCAGCCGGCTCTTGGCCACGCCGACCGCCGGCACGTCCAGCAGCACCCCCAGGTGGGCGGCGATACCGAAGCGGCGCGGGTGGGCGATGCCCTGGCCATCGCACAGCAGCAGGTCGGGCCGGCAGCGCAGCCGCGCCAGGGCGTCGAGCACCGCCGGGATCTCGCGGAACGAGAGCAGGCCCGGCAGGTAAGGAAAGGCGGTCGGCCGTCGCGCGATGGCATACTCGTGCAGGGTCAG
>DFMR01000105.1 GCA_002376325.1 Proteobacteria bacterium UBA3588
GTGGGCCAGCACCAGATGTGGACGGCGCAGTTCTACAAGTTCGACAAGCCGCGCCGCTGGATCAACTCCGGCGGCCTCGGCACCATGGGCTTTGGCCTGCCGGCGGCGATGGGCGTGCAGTTCGCCAATCCCAAGGCCAACGTGGTCTGCGTCACCGGCGAAGGCTCGATCCAGATGAACATCCAGGAGCTGTCGACCTGCCTGCAGTATGGGTTGCCGCTCAAGGTCATCTGCCTCAACAACCGCTTCCTCGGCATGGTGCGCCAGTGGCAGGAGTTCTTCTACGATCGCCGCTACTCCCACTCCTATATGGAATCGCTGCCCGATTTCGTGAAGCTGGCCGAGGCCTATGGCCATGTCGGCATGCAGATCGACAAGCCGGGCGACGTCGAAGCGGCATTGAAGGAGGCCTTCACCAAGCACAAGAACCGCCTGGTGTTCATGAACTTCCTCACCGACCAGACCGAAAACGTCTATCCCATGGTTCCGGCCGGCGCCGGCCTGGACGAAATGATCCTGGTGTAAGCGATGCGACACATCATATCGATCCTGATGGAAAACGAGGCGGGCGCACTGTCGCGCGTCGCCGGACTTTTTTCCGCCCGCGGTTATAATATCGAGTCGCTCAACGTGGCGCCGACCGAAGACCCGTCGCTNNATCTTCCGCGGCCGCATCATCGACGTCACCGACACCACCTACACCATCGAGCTGACCGGCGACGGCAACAAACTGGATGCCTTCCTCCATGCGCTGGACAAGAATCTGATCCTGGAGACGGTCCGCTCCGGCGTCTCCGGCATCTCGCGCGGCGAGAAGGCATTGAAAATTTGAAAACAGTACCAAGTGGCAAGTGACAAGTAACAAGAGATGTTCTTTTTACTTGCAACTTGAAACTTGTAACTTGCAACTATCGAAAGGAACAGAGCTGTGAACATCTATTACGACAAAGATTGCGACATCTCCATCATTCGCGGCATGAAGGTCACCATCGTCGGCTACGGTTCCCAGGGCCACGCTCACGCCAACAACCTCAAGGACTCCGGTGTCGACGTCACCGTCGCACTGCGTCCCGGTTCCGCCTCCGCCAAGAAGGCCGCAGCGGCCGGCCTGACCGTCAAGGCGACCGCCGACGCGGTGAAGAGCGCCGACCTGGTGATGATCCTCACCCCGGACGAGTTCCAGTCCCATCTGTACAAGAACGAGATCGAGCCGAACATCAAACAGGGCGCCACCCTGGCCTTCGCCCACGGTTTCGCCATCCACTACAATCAGGTGGTGCCGCGCGCCGACCTGGACGTGATCATGGTCGCGCCCAAGGCGCCGGGTCATACCGTGCGCTCGGAGTTCGTCAAGGGCGGCGGCATCCCCGACCTGATCGCCGTGTTCCAGAACGCCTCCGGCAAGGCCAAGGACGTCGCGCTCTCCTATGCCTCCGGCGTCGGCGGCGGCCGTACCGGCATCATCGAGACCACATTCAAGGACGAGACCGAGACCGATCTGTTCGGCGAGCAGGCCGTGCTGTGCGGCGGTGCCGTGGAGCTGGTCAAGGCCGGTTTCGAGACCCTGGTCGAGGCCGGCTACGCGCCGGAGATGGCCTACTTCGAGTGCCTGCACGAGCTGAAGCTGATCGTCGACCTNNATGTACGAGGGCGGCATCGCCAACATGAACTACTCCATCTCCAACAATGCGGAGTTCGGCGAGTACGTCACCGGTCCGCAAGTCATCAATGACGAGAGCCGCTGGGCCATGCGCGAGGCGCTGCAGAACATCCAGAACGGTTCCTACGCCAAGCGCTTCATCCTGGAAGGCCAGTCCAACTACCCCGAGATGACCGCCTGGCGTCGCAACAATGCTGCGCACCAGATCGAAGTGGTCGGCGAGAAGCTGCGTTCCATGATGCCGTGGATCACCGCCAACAAGCTGGTCGACAAGAGCAAGAATTAAGTTGGTCATGCGGCTTTAACCGGCGGCCGGTACCCTTGGCGGGGCCGGCCGTTTCCTTTTCGGCGGTATCTCCGGATGTTGAGGGAACCGCGGCTGACTTTCGCCAAGCCGCCACGAGCGCCAAGAAATATCCTTGTCTTCTTCCCCTGGCGCTGTTGGCGGCTTGGCGAGAGGATATTCTTTTGCCGGACTTGAGCCCGGACCGCCCGCGCTACTACACTGTGGACCCTTGCGAGGTGCCTATGACCGACGAAAGCCCCGATACTTCAGAAACGCCCGAAAAACGCGGGCGCGGTATCTACCTGTTGCCCAACCTGTTTACCACGGCGGCGCTGTTCGCCGGCTTTTACGCCATCGTGGCGGCGATGAAAGGCCATTTCGCGGCGGCTCCGATCGCCATCTTCATCGCCATGGTGATGGACGGACTGGACGGCCGCGTGGCGCGCCTCACCAATACCCAGAGCGCCTTTGGCGCCGAGTACGACAGTCTGTCGGATATGGTCTCCTTCGGCTTGGCGCCGTCGCTGGTGATCTACTCCTGGTCGCTGCACCTGCTGGGTAAAGTCGGCTGGCTGGCCGCCTTCATCTACGCTGCGGCGGCGGCGCTGCGGCTGGCGCGTTTCAACACTCAGATCGGTATTGCCGACAAGCGCTATTTCCAGGGTCTGGCCAGTCCGGCGGCGGCGGCCATCGTCGGTGGCCTGGTCTGGTTCAGCCACGACGCCGGGCTCAATGGCAGCGAGATGCGCTGGGTGGCGCTGGTCCTGACCCTGATCGCCGGCCTGTTGATGGTGAGCAACATCCGTTACCACAGCTTCAAGGGGCTGGACCTGCGCGGCAAGGTGCCGTTTGTCGCCATCCTCGCGGTGGTGCTGGTCTACGTCACCATCACCATCGATCCGCCCAAGGTGCTGTTTTTCGCCTTTCTCATCTATGCGGTATCGGGGCCCGTGTTGACCGTCTATTTGCTGCGCAAACATCGCCGACGCCACGCCGGCGGTGATGCGTCGTCGCCGGCGCAGCCGCCGCCGACGGATGAGGAACACCCCCGGCAGTGAGCATGGCGGCGCTGTCGTGCTCACTGCCGGCCCGTTCCGCTCGCAGGTTCCGCAGTTGGAGCACCATCCGGTAAGATGACATAGAGCCGACGGAGTATTTCCATGAAAGACAAACTGATCATTTTCGATACCACCCTGCGCGACGGTGAGCAGAGTCCCGGCGCCTCCATGACCAGGGAGGAGAAGCTGCGCATCGCCAAGGCGCTGGAGCGGATGGGGGTGAATGTGATCGAGGCCGGCTTCGCCATCGCCAGCGTCGGCGATTTCGAGGCGGTGCAGGCCATCGCGCGCACGGTCAAGGAGAGCGTGGTCTGCTCCCTGGCGCGCGCCCTGGACAAGGACATCGACCGTGCCGGCGAGGCGCTGAAGGAGGCCAACGCCGGTCGTATCCACACCTTCATCGCCACCTCGCCGATTCACATGGAGCGCAAGCTGCGCATGAGTCCCGACCAGGTGGTGGAGCAGGCGGTCAAGGCGGTGACGCGGGCGCGTGGGTTTACCGACGACGTGGAGTTTTCGGCCGAGGACGCGGGCCGCTCCGAGATACCGTTTCTATGCCGCATCTTCGAGGCGGTGATCAAGGCCGGCGCCACCACCATCAATATCCCGGACACCGTGGGTTACAACGTGCCGCAGCAGTTCGGCGAGCTGGTGCGCCGGGTGATCGCGGGCACCCCCAACGCCGACCAGGCGATCTTCTCGGTCCACTGCCACAACGACCTCGGTCTGGCGGCCGCCAACTCGCTGGCGGCGGTGCTCAACGGCGCGCGCCAGGTGGAGTGCACCATCAACGGCCTGGGCGAGCGCGCCGGCAACGCCGCGCTGGAAGAGGTGGTGATGACGGTGCGTACCCGGCAGGACGTGTTCGCCTGCCAGGTGGAGCATATCGACACCACCCAGATCGTCCCTACCTCGCGGCTGGTGGCCAGCATCACCGGTTTCGCGGTGCAGCCCAACAAGGCCATCGTCGGCGCCAACGCCTTCGCCCACGAGTCGGGCATCCACCAGGACGGGGTGCTCAAGCACCGCGAGACCTACGAGATCATGCGCGCCGAGGATGTGGGGTGGAGCGCCAACCGCATGGTGCTGGGCAAGCACTCCGGCCGCAACGCCTTCAAGAGCCGCCTCTCCGAGCTGGGCATCGAGTTCGAATCGGACGAGGCGCTCAATGCCGCCTTCGCCCGCTTCAAGGATCTGGCCGACAAGAAGCACGAGATATTCGACGAGGACCTGCAGGCCCTGGTCACCGAGACCGACATCGAGAGCAGCGCCATCGAGCGCCTCAAATTGTCCTATCTGAAGGTCTGCTGCGAGACCGGCGAGACGCCGGAGGCGTGCGTCACCCTTACCCTGGACGGCGAGGAGCAGAAGCTCTGTGCCAGCGGCGGCGGTCCGGTGGACGCCACCTTCAAGGCGATCGAGGGCCTGGTGCGGAGCGGCACCGAGTTGCAGCTCTATTCGGTGAACAACATCACCAGCGGTACCGACGCCCAGGGCGAGGTGACCGTGCGGCTGGAGAAGGGCGGGCGCATCGTCAACGGCCAGGGGGCCGACACCGACATCGTCATCGCCTCGGCCAAGGCCTATCTCAATGCCCTCAACAAGATCATGGCGCCGCTGGAGCGCGCCCACCCCCAAGGGGCAACCGTGTGATGGGCCGGAAGATAGTCCGCAGATGAACGCCGCTGCATGCAAATTTGCGGGAACATGCAATGCCGCAGTGCATTGGGCGGCGCTGAGCGATACAGGATCGATGCGCGTCCATTCGCGTTCATTTGCGGACCCGGTTTTTTTTTCAACGTTTGCTGAATGGCCGGCCTAGTGGACGGCCGGCGCCTCCGTTATCTCGATGCCATGGGCATCCAGGCCTGGGAGCGGCGCGGCGGCGCTGCCCCCGTGCCGGAGGAGGCGCCCGCCACCCGCACCGGAGCATCGCCGGAGCCCACGTCCCTGAAATCCGAAGCTGCAAATGCGGAACCCGCAGCCCGAAACCGTGAAGCCGAAACTGATGTTCCCGTCGCCACCACATCCGATATCGCCACCCTCGATTGGGCTGCACTGCAACAACGGGTGAGCACCTGCACCCGCTGCCCCGAACTGGTCGCCAACCGTACCCGGACCGTGTTCGGCGTCGGCAACCGCGAGGCGCAATGGCTGGTGATCGGTGAGGCGCCGGGCGCCGACGAGGACGCCCAGGGAGAACCCTTCGTCGGCCGCGCCGGGCAGCTGCTCAACGCCATGCTGCTGGCCGCCGGTCTGCCGCGCGAGCGGGTCTATATCGCCAACGTGCTCAAGTGCCGGCCGCCCGACAACCGCGATCCGCGACCGGATGAGGCGGGCAACTGCGAACCATTTCTCCGGCGCCAGATCGCGCTCATCCAGCCGCGCGTGATCCTGGCGGTGGGGCGCATCGCCGCCCAGAACCTGCTCAAGTGCGACACACCCATCGGCAAGTTGCGCGGCCGCGTTCACCGTTACGGCGATATCCCTTTGGTAGTCACCTATCACCCCGCCTATCTGTTGCGCTCCCCCGGCGAGAAGCGCAAGTCGTGGGATGACCTGCGCCTGGCTGTCGCCACCGCCGGAGAGAGAGCGGAATGAGCACGGTACGGCGCGATGCGGCGGTCTCGGTGCGGCCGATGCACGCGAGCGACATCGCGCAGGTGATGGCAGTGGAACTGGAGAACTACCCCTATCCGTGGACCGAGGGGGTCATGCGCGATTGCCTGCGCGTCGGCTACAGCTGCTGGGTGATGGAGGCCGACGGGATGGTCGCCGCCTACGCCGTGCTGTCCGCGGCCGCCGGGGAGGCGCACGTGCTCAATATCTCCGTGGCGCCCGGCCGGCAGGGACATGGCCTGGGACGGCAGCTGATGGAGCATCTGCTGCAAGCGGCACACGGCCACGGTGCCGACACCGTCTTTCTGGAGGTGCGTCCCTCCAATAAGGTCGCGGTACACCTGTACGAGAGCATGGGATTCAACCAGGTGGGACTGCGCAGCGGTTACTATCCGTCGGAACAGGGACGCGAAGACGCCATCATCATGGCGCGGGTATTGAGCGACATTTCGTCGTAGAATATCGCCTTTTTCACCCAGGAAAGTCATGAGTCAGATTAGAGTTCAGGCCGATAAGCGCCGGACCTTCGCCATCATCTCGCACCCGGATGCAGGCAAGACCACGCTGACGGAAAAGCTGCTGCTGTTCGGCGGCGCCATTCAGCTGGCCGGTACCGTCAAGGGCCGCAAGGCTGCGCGTCATGCCACCTCCGACTGGATGGAGCTGGAGAAGCAGCGCGGGATTTCCGTCACCTCCTCGGTGATGCAGTTTCCCTATCGCGAGCACATCGTCAACCTGCTCGATACCCCCGGCCACGAGGACTTTTCCGAAGACACCTATCGCACCCTCACCGCCGTCGACTCGGCGCTGATGGTGATCGACGGCGCCAAGGGCGTCGAGTCGCGCACCATCAAGCTGATGGAGGTGTGCCGCCTGCGCGACACGCCCATCATCACCTTCATCAACAAGATGGATCGCGAGAGCCGTCCGCCCATCGACCTGTTGGACGAAGTGGAGGAGGTACTCAAGATCCGCTGCGCTCCGATGACCTGGCCGATCGGCATGGGTAAGGGTTTCAAGGGTGTGTTTCATCTCTACAACGATGAAATCTACCTGTTTTCGCCCCAGCACGGCGGCAAGATCGCCGTCGGCGAGGTGATCCATGGGCTGGATAACCCGCGCCTCGACGAGCTGTTCGGCAACCTGGCGCAGGAGCTGCGCGACGAGATCGAATTGGTCCGCGGCGCCAGCCACGAGTTTGACCATGAGGCCTTTCTGCGCGGAGAGTTGACGCCGGTGTTCTTCGGCTCCGGCATCAATAACTTCGGCGTGCGCGAGGTGTTGGATGCGTTGGTGGAATTCGCGCCGCCGCCACTGCCGCGTGCCACGATTGCGCGCACCGTGGAGCCGGACGAAGAGAAGTTCAGCGGTTTCGTATTCAAGATCCAGGCGAACATGGACCCGGCGCACCGCGACCGGGTTGCGTTCCTGCGGGTCTGCGCCGGCCACTACAGCCAGGGCATGAAGGTGAAGCATGTACGCCTCGGGCGCGACGTGAAGATCGCCAATGCCATCACCTTCATGGCGCAGGATCGCGAACAGGTGGAAGATGCTTGGCCCGGCGACATCATCGGCCTGCACAACCACGGCACCATCCAGATCGGTGACACCTTTACCGAAGGCGAAGAGCTGAAATTCACCGGCATCCCGCACTTTGCACCAGAGCTGTTCCGCCGTGCCGTGCTCAAGGACCCGCTGCGGATGAAGGCGCTGCAAAAGGGGTTGGAACAGCTGTCGGAAGAGGGGGCGACGCAGCTGTTCCGGCCATTGAAGAACAACGATCTGATCCTCGGCGCGGTCGGCGTCCTGCAGTTCGACGTTGTCGCCTACCGTCTCAAGGACGAATACAACGTGGACTGTATCTTCGAACCGGTGACGGTGGCGACCGCGCGCTGGGTCGAGTGCGATGAGGCCAAGAAGCTGGACGAGTTCAAGGTGAAGGCGCATGACAATCTGGCGATCGACGGCTCCGGTCTGCTCACCTATCTGGCGCCGACCCGGGTCAACCTGGAGCTGACCCGCGAACGCTGGCCGCAGGTGGAATTCCATGCGACCCGGGAGAAGTAGGAGCGGCTCTGCCGCGATGATCCCTAATCGCGGCGCCGCCGCTCCTGCATTTGGTTATTGCGGCAGGGTCTGCGCCAAATCGCTTTATCGCAGCACAGCCGTTTCCACTCCGTGATGGTGACATCCACGATGCATGAGGGCGGCTTCATCGGCGTATTCGACTCCGGGGTGGGTGGTCTGTCGGTGCTGCGTGCTGTTCGTACGCTGTTGCCCGGCGAAGATCTGGTCTATGTCGCCGATTCGGCGCATGCACCCTACGGCGACCTGTCGCCACAACGGATCCGTGACCGGGCCGAGCACATTACACGCTATTTGGTAGAGCACGGCGCCAAGGCGATTGTGGTCGCCTGCAACACCGCCACCGCGGTGGCGGTGGAACATCTGCGTACACTGTTCACTTTACCTATCGTCGCCATCGAACCCGCGGTGAAACCGGCGGTAAACCGTACCCTATCGGGCACGGTCGGCGTGCTGGCGACCGCGGCGACGCTGGCCAGCGCGCGCTACGCTGCGCTGCTGGCGCGCTACGGTGAGCGTGCGCGCGTGGTGGCACAGGCATGTCCCGGTCTGGTGGAACGGGTGGAGCAAGGGATGTGGGATGACGCGGGGACATTGACGTTGGTACGGCGTTACGTGGAACCGCTGGTGGCCGCAGGCGCCGATCAGATCGTGTTGGGCTGCACTCATTATCCGTTTTTGCGCAACGCCATCGAAACCGTCGCCGGACCGGCGGTCGAGGTGCTGGAGACGGGGCCGGCAGTGGCGGCGGAACTGCAGCGCCGTCTCACCGTAGCCGGGTCGCTGGCGACCGGCTGCACAGGCGGCGTGGGTTTTCTTACCAGCGGCGATCCGGCGAGCAGCTTACCGGTATTGATGCGGCTGTGGGGGGAAACTGTAGTGCTCGACGCTTGGGAGCGGCGGGACTAGACGGCGTCGCGGTTAGTCGCTTTCGATGTCGTATACGCCGCTGTAGACGAATTTCTTGATCTTCATGTCTTCCTGCACCACGTGGCGCAATACCCAGAATTTCAAAAACCGTATCGTTGCCAGGGTGTCCTTGATCGGTTCGTCGGGGTTGAGCTCCTGGCGGAACTGCGCGACCTCTTTCAGCAGTTGGCGATGTATGTCGCGGTGGGGGATGTAGTCGGAATAACTGATGTTTTCCATGACTCGTTCTTCGTGGGCGAAGTGATCGGCGACATGTTGAATCAAGCCGTCCAGCGCCGGTAGCCATTGT
This sequence comes from Proteobacteria bacterium UBA3588, assembly GCA_002376325.1. Classification (GTDB taxonomy): domain Bacteria; phylum Pseudomonadota; class Gammaproteobacteria; order Thiohalomonadales; family Thiohalomonadaceae; genus Sulfurivermis. The sequence continues at coordinate 8,928 of DFMR01000105.1, forward strand.
GCCGTGGGAGCGCCTGCGGTCAATTGCTCGATCAGGCCGTTAAGACGTATCACCAGCGCCTGATGCTCGCCGTCGACGAGCCGCAGTTCGGTATCGAAGGTCGGGCTCCATTCCACTTTCTCGGTCGTCATGGCGGCGCATATCCTGGCGTGAAACGTCGTTTATAGTCTAGCAACCCGTCGCCGGCAATCGCTCAATTCTTCAGACCGACGCCGCGGTGAAGCAGAAACAGGGCGAAGCCGAACAACAGGCCGATGAACAGCAGAATGACGCCGAACGCGGTTGTCAAAGGGATGTCGCTGACACCCAGGATGCCGTAGCGAAAGGCGTTGATCATGTAGAGGATGGGATTGAACAGCGATATCTGGTGCCACACGTGCGGCAGCATGTCGATGGAATAGAAGATGCCGCCCAGGTAGGTGAGCGGCGTCAGGATGAAGGTGGGCACGATCGAGATGTCGTCGAAGCTCTTGGCGTAGACGGCGTTGATGAAACCGCCCAACGCGAACAGGGTCGAGGTGAGCACCACCACCGCCAGCACCACGGCCGGATTATGAATCTGGAGGTGGGTGAAAAAGGCGGCCACCACGGTTACCGCGGCGCCCACGGTGAGGCCGCGGGCCACGCCGCCGGCAACGAAGCCGAGCAGGATCAGCGTATTGGGGATCGGCGCGATGAGCATCTCTTCCACGTAGTGGGAAAACTTGGCACCGTAGAATGACGACACCACGTTGGCATAGGAGTTGGTGATCACCGCCATCAGGATCAGCCCGGGGACGATGTAGTCCATATAGCTGTGACCTTCGATATCGCCGATCTGACGGCCGATGAGCCGGCCGAAGATGATGAAGTAGAGGGCGGTGGTCACCATCGGCGGCAGTACCGTCTGGAGCCAGATACGCAGGTAGCGGCGGATCTCTTTGATCACGATGGTCTTGAAGGCGGTCATGTTGGTGCCGCTCATGATTGGCCTCCCCCGTTCTCCACCAGCCGCAGGAACAGCTCCTCCAGCCGGTTGGCCTTGTTGCGCATGCTGATCACGTCGATGTGGTGGGCCGACAGCTCCTCGAACAGACGGTTGATGCCGTGGCTGCGCGGCACCTCGACCTCCAGGGTGTGGGGGTCGGCCAAGCAGGTGGCGTAGCCGTCCAGATGCGGCGCATGGTCTAGGGGATGTTTGACATCCAGCACCAGGGTCTCGGAGTTGAGCTGGTTGAGCAGCGANNTCCACATCGAACGGCGCAGCTCGATGTCGACGCCGGCGGTGGGCTCGTCGAGGATCAACAGGCGCGGTTCGTGGGCCAGGGCGCGGGCGATCATCAGCCGCCGTTTCATGCCGCCCGACAGGCTGCGTGCCTGTACCCGGCGCTTGTCCCACAATCCCAACTGGGTCAGGTAGGTTTGCGCACGCTGTTGGGCGACGTGCGGTTCTATGCCGTAATAGCCGGCCTGGTTGAGCACGATCTCGATCACCGGCTCGAACTGATTGAAGTTGAACTCCTGCGGCACCAGGCCGATGCAGCGGCGCGCCGCCATCGGGTCGCGATCGATGTCGTGGCCGAATACCCGGACCGTGCCGCCGCTCTTATTGACCAGCGCGGTGACGATGCCGATGGTGGTCGATTTTCCGGCGCCGTTGGGACCGAGCAGAGCGAAGAAATTGCCCTCTTTGACGTTGAGGTCAATGCCCTTCAGTGCCTCCAGGCCGCCGCGGTAGGTCTTGCGCAGACCGTTGATTTCCAGTGCGTAACTCATAATGGATTGATTCGATGCAGAGGTGCCGCGGCGCGCGGGATGCAAGGCGAAAAGGCCGGCCGACTCATCCGGCTGCAGTGCGCTCCGCGGCGCCGCATACATGACTCTATAGGTTGATTATTTCCAATGCCAAGCCGGCCTGCTCCAACTTGGCCGGGTTGCTGATCACGGCGGTACTGGCGAGCTCCGGCTTGAGATAGGTGGCGGCGACCCGTTTCAGATCTTCCTGCTTCACTTCCAGCACCCGTGTCCGGAAGCGGCGCCGCTGCTCCGGCGTACGGCCGTGCAGTGCCGCGTGGAAGGTCTTCTTCGCCTCGCCGGCCGGCGACCCCGGTTTGTCGATGGCCGAGACGACACCGAGGATGGCCTCCTCCACCAGACGCCATTCGTGCTCCTCGCTCTGCAGCCACTCCAACGCGTGATCGAAGTCGGTCAGGGTTTCGGCGAGGCGCGGGTCGCGGTAGGAGTAGAAGCGGAACACGGCACTGTCCGGGTCATAGCCGGCGCCGCCGCCGTAGGCGCCGCCCTGCTCACGGATGGTGCGATGCAGGTAGTTGTTGCGCAGGAAGCCGCCCAACACCATCAGGGCCGCCGCGTCCGGGTGGTCGCCGGGCACTGCGGGATAGGCCTTGGCGCAGAAGTTGACCTGGGTGGAGGTGGTCCAGCCCTGGCGCACCTGGCCGCCGCTTGGCGGCAGGTCGAACGGCGCGGTGGTCTGTGTCGGGTGCAGGTCGGTCCAACGCTCGGACAGTGCCGCCGTATAGCCCCCTTTCTGCTCCTCCTCGCCAATCAGCAGGAATTGGCGCGGCGACTGCAGTAGCACATTGCGCAGACGTTCCAGCCGATCGGCGAAGGCCTTCAGTGCCACTTCGTCTTCCAGTGCCTCGTCGAGGCTCTTCAGCGCCTTGATACCGGCCAGTCCATACCAGCGATGGGCGAGGGCGGCGCTGGGCGAGAGTCCGGAAGCCGCCGCCATCATCGCCAGCGCGTGGCCGCTGCCGGTGACGCTCTGCTCCTGATGCAGCCGCTCCTGGGTCACCAGCTCGCGCAGCCGCGGCAGTTCGTCGAAGCGCGCGGCCTCGAAGGTCTCGCGCAGCAGCTGTGTCAGGGCCGCGTGGTTGCGCGCCAGCGCCTTGCCGGCGACCACGAACACGCCGCGTCCCTTGGCGGCATCGTCCACCGCGCCGCGCACGCTGGTACGCGCCGAAATGCCGCCGGTGACGGCGGCCTGCAACGACTGGGTGGCGATGTAGTCGCGGCCGCCGCTGCCCACCTCGGTGAGCAGGTTGGCAAAGATCGGCAGCAGGTTGGCCAGGTCCGGTTCCAGCTCGGGCAGGTCGATCACCAGTTCCTGATAGACCAACCCATTGGTACCGCGGGCGAACCAGGTGGCCGGCGTGGCGGCCAGTTCGCTGGTTTCGCCCTGGGGGATGGCCAGGTCCGGCGGGACGTCGCTGAGGGTTACCTTGGGCAGCAGTTCCGGGTCGTCGTGGTGGGCCTGGCGCGCGGCGAGTTGCGCCGCCAGGGCGACGACCTGTTGCCGCTGCGGCTCGTCCAGCGACGCCTTGATTTGGGCCAGCCGTTGCGCTTCGTGCTGCGCCCGTTCGGCGGACAGGCCGGTGTCGGGCTTCATCACCAGGCGTACCCGGTGCGGATTGTCGAGTAGGCTGCGCGCCTGGGATTTGATGAACTCGGGGTCGGCGATGCGCTGGCGCAGCCGGTTCAGCACCGGGTCGATGTCGAGCATCGCCGCCGCGTCGGCGCCGTGCAGCGTCGGCGACAGGGCGTGGACCAGCAGCTGTAGACCGTAGGGAAAACCGTCGCCGCTGATCTCGCGCTGCGACAATTCCAGCTGATGCAGCATCGCCTCCACCTGTTCCTGCGGCACGCCGTTGGCGGCGACCTCGCGCAGGGTATCGAGGATCAGCGTCTCCACCGCCTCGGCCCGCTCCGGCTCCGATCCCTCCAGGCCGCAGGCGAAGAACATCTCGCGGCTGGAATCGGACAGGCCGCACAGTGGCGACGGCGCGCTGCCCAGTTCGGTGGTCTCCAGCACTTGGCGCAGCGGCGAGGCGCTGTTGTCGAGCAATACGTCCGATAACAGATGGACGGTGAGCAGTTCATCCGCATCGGTGCTCTTGCCCAGCAGCCAGCCCAGCACCACATGAGTTTTCTTGGCGGTGTCCGTCTCGCCGTCCAGGGGGTAACTCTCCTCGGCATAGACCGGCGCGCTGTAGCGCTGTTCGTCGGCTACGCCGATGGCCGCGTCGAGACGGTCGAAATCCTTCAGCGCGTAGTCCTCGAAATAGACCTGATGCTCGTGGGCGGCGATGTCGCCGTAGGTCATGAACAGCGCATTGGACGGGTGATAGTGGCGGGCGTGGAACGCCTTCAACTGGTCATAGCTCAGGTCCGGGATGCGCTCCGGNNAGCGGGTCGAGGGTGGGGAAGAACACCGCGTCCAGATAGACCTGCATCAGGTTGTAGAAGTCTTTGCTGTTGCGGCTGGCGAAGGGGTAGGCGGTCCAGTCGCTGGCGGTGAAGGCATTCATGAAGGTGTTGAGCGAGCGGCGCGTCATCATGAAGAACGGGTCGCGCACCGGAAACCGACGGCTGCCGCACAGGCTGGTGTGTTCCAGGATGTGGGCGACGCCGGTGGAGTCCTGCGGCACGGTGCGGAAGCCGACCAGGAAGGCGTTCTGGTCGTCGTCGGCGGCGATGTGGATGTGGGGCGCCCCGGTCACCTTGTGGCGGAACTCCTGCACCTCGACGTTGAGCGAGGCGATGGGGGTGCTGCGCAGCCACTCGAAGGCGGCACTGGTGGTCGGCTGGTTCATGTTGGTCCTTCGCGAACGGGTTGCGTTAGATCGTATAGGTCGAGGCGAGCGGCTAAGTATACAAGGATAGGGGCGGGATACGGCAAAGAGAGGGTAAATGTAAAAAATACGCAAAGATCACGCCTCGTCTCCCTGCCGCGCGATCTGCTGTAATAGCGTCATGGAACTGATCGATACCCATTGCCACATCGACGTCGCCGAATTCGACGCGGACCGCGATCAGGTGCTGGCGCGTGCCCGCGCCGCCGGGGTCTGCGCGCAGGTGGTGCCGGCGGTCGATCAGGCGGGTTGGGACGGCCTGCTGGCGCTGTGCCGGCGCGAGCGCGACCTCCTGCCCGCCCTCGGCCTCCATCCGATCTATCTGGAGCGGCACCGGCCGGAGCATCTGGATGAGCTGCAACGGCGGTTGGCGGAGGAGCGGCCGCTGGCGGTCGGCGAGATCGGCCTCGACTACTTCGTCGCCGGGCTGGACCGTGCCGCGCAGCAGGCGCTGTTCGAGGCGCAGCTGCGCCTTGCGGCGGCGGCCGGGCTGCCGGTGCTGCTGCACGTGCGCAAGGCTCACGACCCGGTGCTGGCCACCCTGCGCCGGCTGCGTTTCCCCTGCGGCGGCATCGCCCACGCCTTCAGCGGCAGCCGCCAGCAGGCCGACCAGTACCTCGACCTTGGCTTCCGGCTCGGCTTCGGCGGTAGCGTGACCTATGACCGCGCCCTGCGTATCCGCGCCTTGGCGCGCGAACTGCCGCTCACCGCCATCGTGCTGGAGACCGACGCCCCCGATATCGTCACCGCCGCCCACCGCGGCGAGCGCAACAGTCCCGAGTACCTGCCGGAGGTACTGGCGGTACTGGCCGAACTGCGCGACGAGGACGCCGCGACTATTGCTGCCCGGACCAGCGCCAACGCCCGCGCCGTGCTGCGGATGTGGCCGGTAACGACGGTGTAGCCAGGGGTGCGCGGGGCGATGAATGTCCGGATTCGTGTAGCCGGTTGTGCCCAACGACAGTGCCTTTAGGGTATCGTTAGGCCGTTTGTACCCTGAGTCCCCGCGGTTGGAGTTTTATCCCGATGAGTTTGCCGGACCTGTTCGAACGCACCCATATCCTGCTCGGCGACGACGGTATCGAGCGGCTGCGCGGTGCCCGGATCTTTCTCGCCGGTCTCGGCGGGGTCGGCTCCTTTGCCGCCGAGGCGCTGGCGCGGGCCGGGGTGGGCCGGCTCACCCTGGTGGATCACGACGTGGTGGCCGCCTCCAACATCAACCGCCAGCTGCCGGCGCTGTGCTCCACTGTGGGGCGCAAGAAGGCCGATGTGATCGCCGAGCGTATCCGCGACATCAATCCCGGGTGTGAGCTGACCCTGATCGACCGTTTCCTCCAGGTGGAGGATATGCCCCAGGTACTGGGCGACGGTTTCGACTACGTGGTGGACGCCATCGATTCCCTCAACAGCAAGGTGGGACTGGTGGTCACCGCCTACGAAATGGGCCTGCCGGTGGCCTCCAGCATGGGGGCGGGCGGCAAGCTGGACCCGACCCGCATCCGGGTCGGCGACGTCATGGATACCGACATCTGCGCCCTGGCGCGCCATATGCGCAAACGGCTCAAGAAACGCGGCGTCGGTCGCGGGGTGCTGGCGGTGTGGTCGACGGAGCCCGGTCGGCCGCCATTGCCGCCGCAGCCTACCGGCCACGGACGCGACCGCGCCGTCAACGGAACGATCAGCTACATGCCGGCGCTGTTCGGCCTGACCCTGGCCGGCAGCGTGATCCAACGTCTGCTCGCGGCCGTTTGACGGCCCTCACTCCAGGCTCTCAAGCCCGTCGGAGTATTGCCCAATTCATACCGCCGCGGTTTGGTAATGCGTCCGCCGGGACTGTCCCGCCTTGGGCCGATCCTGGCGCACTCGTCTTGCAACACGCTACTATCCCAGTGAGCGGCAAGGGGGAATCCAACAGCGATGAATCCGTCCACAGTACTCGGCATGTTCGGCGGGATCGTGATGCTTTCGGCAATCATCGCGGTAAGCGCCAAGGATTTGGGCTTCTATTGGAACGTTCCGGGCATCGGCATCGTGTTGGGCGGCACCATCGCCGCCACCCTGATCAGCTACCCGCTGCACGAGGTGCTGCGCGTGTTTCGCGTCTTCATCATCGTGCTGCAGAGCGAGCGCTACTATGCCAAGGAGGACATGGAGGAGATCGTCGAGGTGTCGCGGCAATGGTTCAAGGGCAATCTGCCGGCCATCGAGAGCCGCCTCAACGAGCTCAAAAATCCCTTTCTGCGCATGGGTATCCAGCTGGTGATCGACGATACGCCGCTGGACGACATCCTCGACCTGTTGCAGTGGCGCATGAATCGGCTGCACGCCAAGGAGGCGGCCGAGGCGCAGGTGTTTCGCACCATGGCGATGTTCGCTCCCGCCTTTGGCATGCTCGGGACGCTGATCGGCCTGATCAACATGCTGTTCTCGATGGGGGGCAACGATTTTGCGCGCATCGGGGCCAACCTCGGCATCGCCCTGATCACCACCTTCTACGGCATCATTCTCGCCAACCTGATCTTCAAACCCATTGCCATCAAATTGGAGCGCCGCACCGAACAGCGGGTGATGTTGATGAACATGGTGCAGGAAGGGATCACTTTGATGAGCAAGGGACGCTCCCCCGCCTATATCCGCGAGACGCTGAAATCGTTCATGGCGCGCTACGAGGATGAGATCCGGCAGTAGGGGCAAAGGCGATGGCAGAG
>DFMR01000062.1 GCA_002376325.1 Proteobacteria bacterium UBA3588
CCGCCGGTGAAGGCGGCAAACGACGCCAGTGCCGCACCCAGCGGCGAGCCCAGGTCGTCGGGGTTGAGCCCCAGTTCCTCCCGCGCCAGGGTATCGAGCGCATGTTCCGGATCCTGCATCAGCGCCGTCGCCAATGCGTGCGCCTGCGGCGTGGGCACCCCCCGCGCACGATAGATCAGGGCCAGCTCCTCCGCCTCCTCCGCCGGATATTCACGCAACTCGTCGCGCTCCAACCCAATCTGATATTCGAACAACTCACGCTGCGAACGCATCGAGATATATTCGCCCGCCGCCATCGACAGCGCGCCGGCCAGCAGTCCGGCGATGCCGGAGGTGAGAATGAAACGCAGATCGGAGGTGGCCCCGGCGATCCCCATGATGAGGCTGGTGTTGGAGACCAAACCGTCGTTGATACCGAACACCGCCGCTCGCAAATTACCGCCGCTGCCGGGACCGCGATGGCGCCGGCCCACCTCCGCCGCCGACGTCGGCATCGGATGCACGCCGGGAACCGGCGCGCTGCTGTAGACCGAGATACCGCGTACCTTCATCGCCGCCAGCGCCGGCTTGATCGCCCGCGGACCGATCAGCCGCAACATCCACGCCACCACCCGCGCACGCAACGACGGGGCGAACGCAGCCGGCATCGTCTCTCCGTCCGCCGCCATCTGCTGCGCCCAGATCAGCGCCTGCGCCTCGGCGGCATCGGCCAGTGCGGCGAACAGCGCGTTCTTGGTCGGGTCCCGCTCCACGGCGACCAATACCCGATAGAGCCAGGCCGACTGTTTCTCTTCCCTCCAGCTGTCACGCAGACTCATGCCGCATCTCTCCCGCTCGGCGCCACCGAATAGTCGGCCCATTGTGACACATACGCAGTCGGCAGCTGAGAACCGGCTGCGCTAACATTGCCTCACTATGCACAAACCAGACTACGACAGCAGTATCGTCAACCTGATGGCCAGCATCAGCGTCGCCCTGGGCGCCAACGCCAGCGGCTACGCGCCCCTGCAGACCCTGTCGCGTTACCGCTTCGCGGACCGCCCGGTGGTGCTGTTGCTGGTCGACGGCATGGGCGACGCCCTGCTGCGGCGCTTTCCCGACAGCGCCCTGCAGCGACAGCGTATCGGCACCTTGACCTCGGTATTCCCGTCGACCACGGCCAGCGCCATCACCAGCCTGCACACCGGCGTCGCTCCGCAGCAACACGCCATCACCGGCTGGCATATGTGGCTGAAGGAGCTGGGAAGCGTCGCCGCCATCCTGCCCTTCGCACCGCGCCATGGCGGTGCCCCCTACAGCAGCGCCGGCTGGACGCCGGCCACCCTCATCGGCGCGCCGCCGTTGACCGAACGGCTTGATTGCCCCTGTCACCAGCTGAGCCCGTCCCATATCGTCGACTCCGACTTCAGTCGCGCCGGCGCCGGCCGCGCCCACCGCAGCGGCTATGCCAGCCTGGAGGAGTTCTTCGGCCGGCTGGTACAACTGGTGAGCGACGGCGCACCGCGCTATGTGTTTGCCTACTGGAGCGAGCTGGATGCCCTCGCCCACGCGCACGGTGCCGCAAGCGCACAGGTAAGCGAGCACTTCCTGACCTTTGACCGCGCCTTCGCCATGGCGCTGGAGGCCTTGCGCGGCAGCGGCGCCCTGTTGCTGGCGAGCGCCGACCATGGCCTGATCGACACCACGCCGCAACACACGTTACAGCTCGAACACCACCCCCGATTGGCGCAAACTCTGGCGCTACCGCTGTGCGGCGAGCCGCGCGCCGCCTACTGCTATCTCCGGCCGGGCCGCGAACGGCAGTTTCTCGACTACCTCAACGCCGAACTTCCCCACGCCTGCGCGGCGATACCGTCGGCCCAGCTGGTCGACGAAGGCTGGTTCGGTCGCGGCGCAGCGCACCCGCAGCTGCAGGCGCGCATCGGGGATTATGTGGTGCTGCTGAAAGAGAACTACGTGCTGAGCGACCGACTGGCCAACGAACGGCGATTCAGCCAAATAGGCGTCCATGGGGGCGTCAGCGGCGCCGAGATGACGGTACCGCTCGTGGTGTGCGAGCCGTAGCCGGCCTTCTGTGATTGCAGACACGGAATTGGTCAACGGCGCGGGTAGACTCGGAACACCGTGATCGAACCCCGTACCCGCCTCAACAACCGGAGCGCCCGTGGCCAGGAGACTCACCGCACGCTTGCATCAGGTAGAAGGACGCAACAGTGCCCGGCTGTTCGAGCTGTTCGATGATCGCTTTCTGCGCATCCGGCGCCAGGCAGGCAAGGGCAGGCGCATCGAGTACGCCATGGATATCGCCATCCTGGCGCCGGAGCCGCGGCGCACGCATGTCCGCCCCTGGCGCTGGCTGATCGCCTCGGGCGTCTGCACCGCGCTGGCATTGGCGGCCGTCCTCGACGCCGTATTCGGCACCCGCCACACCATCGCGCTGTCGCTGCTGGCAGTCGCACTGCTGGCCCTTGCGGTCGCCGCAGCGCTGCAATTCCTGCGCGACTCCCGTCACCTGCTGACACTGCACAGCCGTCTGGCGGCCGTACCGCTGGTCGAGATGCTGGCCGACCGACCGCAGGCGCAGGAGGTCGCGGACTTCGCCGAACGGCTGATACGCTGCATCAACGACACGGTCAGCGGCAAGGAACTCTCGCCTGAAGATCTGCGCGCCGGCGAATTGCGCTCGCTGCGCAAACTCGCCGAAAGCCGCGCCATCGACCTCGCCAGCTACGAACAGGCCAAGCAGCAGCTGCTGTCGCTCGCCCTCTGAAGCGGCACCGCGCCGGGCTTGCCTTTGGCCGCGGGATCGCCCACTCTTTGTCCCTCACGGACACCAACGAATAGCGTTATGACACTGGAATTCAAGGCACAAAACGATTTGGAGCGACAGCTGCTCGCCGCCCAGCAGGGCGAGATATCGGAGCAGGAATTTATGCACGCACTGCTCACTTCCCAAGTGTTCATGCCGATCCACGACAAGTACGGTATCGGCGGCCTGCAAGGTTCGGCCAGTGCCGTACCGCTGTCGCTGCCGACCGAAGACGACTTTGACGCCATCATCCTGTTCACCAGTCCCGAACGCGCCAAGCCGTTTCTGCAGGATTTCCCCGGTTATGAAGGGGGATTGCTGGCGGAATTCACCTGGGTGCTGGAAAAGATCGGCGCGGGCCACGGCATCAGCCTCAATCCCGGGCTGGAGGCGGGTCTCGATATGGCGCCCGACACCGTGGCGCAACTGGCCGCAGAGTCGGGCGAATGAGCGACAGCAATCAGCGGCGCCATCCGCGCATCAAGCTCCAAATCGAAGTGGAGCTGAACCCTCCGGGCGAGGAAGCGCTCACCCTCACCAGCGGCAATCTGAGCGATTCCGGCATCTATCTACAGGCCGATAGTGACTCCTTGCCGCTGGTGGGGAGCGACGTCTACCTGCGCATCAAGCAGGCGCTGGGCGACGGCGAGGCGCCATTGGTCAAGGCGCGCGTGGTGCGGGTCGACCGCGGCGGGCTGGGGCTGCAGTTCGAAACCGACGAAAGCGACTGATCCCGCGCCGCCGCGCCGAGGCACCAACGCCGCGATTACCGCAGCGCCTGTTCCAGGCGCTTGACGTCCACCGGGAGCGGCAGAGCGATAAACTGCGTGAAGCGCGTCCGCAGCTTATCCAGATGCTCCTGTTCATCGGTACGGTAGAAAACGACGGCGCGCGTCTGCGGCGTATGCTGCAACGTCGCCAGCACCGACTCCAGCCAGCTGGTGCGATCACGAAACTCGTGCTGAAAGTTGAATTCGGCCACCACCGCGGCGGGACGGTACTGCTTCAGATAACTGATCGCCTTACGCCCCGAGGTCGCCACCTCCACGCCATAGCCCAACTCACGGTACAACGGCGAGAAATCGGGATAGCCGCCCAACTCCACGATCATTAGCAGTGTCTTATCTTCTTCGCTCATCGTTCAACCCCATTTGCAGCGCGACAGTATATCCGCTGCCGTCACCGCAACGAATAACGCCTGTAAATCGCAGGTGTAAATCATGAATGGATTGAAACCTGCGCTGCGTCATTGGACAATGGTCGCCGTCGGCATTGCCGGCCATTGAATGCCAGGGCACCAACCGACACGCAAGATAACAACAAGGCGCCCGGCACAATCCCCCAGGTTGCATCAAACGGTTCCCCGGAACGGTGGTGCCGTTGTACCTGTTTCGCAACCGCTAAATTACAACAAGGTGATCCACACTATGAAAGTACGCTTCCCCGCCCCCGACACCTTAGGCACTGCTCTGATCCTGGCAGCCGTACTTGCGCTGGCCGGCTATCTGCTGTTTCCGCCGCTGTCACATCGATTCGGCGGCGCGGCGCTGTTCGCGGCAGGCGTGGCCGCGGGCGCATTCATCGGCATCGTCCTGGCCGCATTGCGTCTCGATACCTCGGGACGCGCGGCCGCCGGCAACGGCGAATCCAAGTCGATCTTCGTCGGCAATCTCGCTTACCGCACCTCCAAGGAGGAGTTGCAGCACCTGTTCGGCGCCTACGGCATGGTACGTTCGGTGCGCATCATGACCGACCGCGTTACGCGCCGACCGCGCGGTTTCGGCTTTGTGGAAATGGATGCCGCCGCCGCCGCCGCCGCCATCAAGGCGCTGGACGGCAAAGAGTTCTATGGCCGTCAGCTCAAGGTCAACGAAGGCAACGAACGCAAGAATCGGGAGAATCAGGCCGCCTGAGCCGGCAGGCGCAGCGCCGTCGTGTGGAGTCTGCGTGCGTGGCGGCGGCGGCGCCTGTTGCGGCGCCACGCCCTGCCTGAGCCGTTGTGGCAGGCGGCGGTCGACGGATTTCCCCTCTTCGGCCGTCTGGGCTCGGTGGAACGGCTGCGGCTGCGGGAGCTGGCCACGCTGCTGTTGGCGACCAAGACCATCGACGGTGCCGACGGTTTCGAACCCGACGATGCGGTGCGTGTCGCGGTCGCCGCGCTGGCGGCCCTGCCGATCCTCGGACTCGATCTCGACTGGTACGACAATTGGCACGAGATCGTGCTCTATCCCGATGCCTTCGTACAGCAGCAGGAGTGGCAGGACGGCGGCGGGGTGGTGCATCGGCAGCGGCGTGCACTGGAGGGCGAGGCGTGGCCGCAGGGGCCGGTGCTCCTCTCCTGGCACGACATCGCGGCGGGTAGCCACGGAGCGCGCCTGGTGATCCACGAGCTGGCCCACAAACTGGATATGCTCAACGGTCCCGCCAACGGCTTTCCGCCGCTGCACCGCACTATGAATCGGCACGCCTGGACCGATGCCTTCAGCCGCGCCTACACCGATCTTCGTCAACGCATCGCGCGCGGCGACTTCGCTGCTCTCGACCCGTACGGCGCGACCAATCCGGCGGAGTTTTTCGCCGTCGCCAGCGAGACGTTCTTTGCCGCACCGCAGGCGCTTCATGCGCATTATCCGCAGTTATATCAACAATTGTGCGCCTTTTACCGCCAACAACCCCTCGCTGTGTAGGCAGTAGGAACCATCCGGTGTACCCTGTGCGCACCCATCAAACGCAGGGTTCGTCATGAGTGAGCGGCACCAAATCATCGTGGTCGGCGGCGGCGCGGGCGGACTGGAACTGGTCACCGCACTGGGCAACAGACTGGGGCGGCGCAAACTGGCCGACGTGACCCTCATCGACTCCAGCCGCACCCATGTGTGGAAACCGCTGCTGCACGAAGTGGCCGCCGGTACCCTCGACTCCCACGAAGACGAACTGGAGTACATGGCGCAGGCGCGCTGGCACCACTTCCGTTTCCGCCTGGGGCGGATGGTCGCGCTTGAGCGTGAACAACAGACCGTCACCCTCGCTGCGACCCACAACGATGCCGGCGAAGAGGTGGTACCGGAACGCACCTTCCGCTATGACTCTTTGGTGATCGCCGTCGGCTCGCTCAGTAACGATTTCGGCATCCCCGGGGTGAAGGAGCATTGCCTGTTTCTGGACACCACCGGTCAGGCCGAGCGCTTCCAGCGCCGCCTGTTGGACTCGATGTTGCGCGCCCACACCCTGGGCCGACCGATTCAGGCCGGACAGCTCGACGTCGCCATCGTCGGCGCCGGCGCCACCGGCGTCGAGCTGGCGGCGCAGCTGCATCATGTGACGCGCCAGTTGTCGGCCTACGGCCTGGATACCATCGACCCGGAGCGCCACATCAAACTGCACATCATCGAAGCGGCGCCACGCATCCTCTCCGCCCTGCCGCCGCGCCTCTCCGCCGCCGCCACCGCCGAACTGGCGCGGCTTGGCGTCGTGGTCCACACCAACGAACGGGTGGTGGAGGTCAGCGCCGCAGGCATCCGTACCGCCAGCGGCCACTTTATCCCCGCCAACTTCAAGGTCTGGGCCGCCGGCATCAAGGCCCCGGACTTCCTCCGGGAAATCGCCGGCCTGGAGAGCAACGACCTCAATCAACTGGTGGTGCGCCCCACCCTGCAGACCACGCGCGACGACCATATCTTCGCCATCGGCGACTGCGCCGCCTGCGCCATGGACAATCAGGGGACCCTGGTGCCGCCGCGGGCCCAGGCCGCCCACCAGCAGGCCAGTCTCGTGGCCAAGGCGGTCATGCGCCAGATGAAAGGCAAACCGCTGCGCGATTACCACTACCGCGATTACGGTTCGCTGGTCACGCTCGGCAAGTACAGCACCGTGGGCAACCTGATGGGCAACCTCACCGGCAGCCTGATGATCACCGGCTTCATCGCCCGCATGGTCTATCTGTCGCTCTACAAAATGCACCAGGTGGCGCTGCACGGCCTGCTGCGCACCGGCCTGCTGACCCTGGCCCATTTCCTGCGCCGCAGCGTCAATCCGCAGGTAAAACTGCACTGAGCACTTGCACCGAACTGCGGTGATTCTGGCGTGTTCTATGGTTCCAACAATGAAGACAAGTGGAACCACCGAAGACATCGGATTCACCGAAGAGCCCGAAAAGCATTATCGCTTTTGGCACGCGTGGTGCGTTAAGTACAACGACCAGAGTTTATGTCATACCTCGATAAACAAATGATCTCGCCAAGATCACTGAGTATCCCAAATAGCTCATACGGCTCTTGATCCTCTTCGGTGTCCATCGGTGTGTCCGGTGGTTGCGTGAGAGAATTCGAGAAAATATCTTCAACCGTCAAAAGCCGGAACAACGATGAACGCGCTGACCATCCTCTATCAGGACCCGCATTACGTCGCCATCGACAAACCGGCCGGGATGTTGGTCCACCGCACCCGTATCGCCGAAGCGAGCGAGTATGCGATGCAGCGGCTGCGCGACCAACTGGGTCGCCGCGTCTACATCATCCATCGTCTGGATCGTCCCACCTCGGGCGTGCTGCTGTTCGCCCTCAGCCCGGAGGCGGCGCGCGCCATGTGCGCCCTGTTCGAGTCACGGCAGGTTGCGAAGAAATACCTCGCGGTGGTGCGCGGCTACACCGACGAGAGCGGCGTCATCGACTACCCGCTGCGCGAAGAGAAACACAAGGAACCGCAGCAGGCCGTCACCCGCTATCGACGCCTGGCGACCGTCGAACTGGACATTCCGGTCGGCCGCTATCCCAAGGCGCGTTATTCGCTGGTCGAGGCCGTTCCCGAAACCGGACGCATGCACCAAATCCGCAAACACTTCGCCCACATCTTCCATCCGCTGGTGGGCGACACCACCCACGGCGAGGGCCGGCACAACCGTCTGTTTCGTGACCACTTCGCCATGGAACGCCTGCTGTTGCTGGCGACCGAACTCTCCTTTTCGCATCCGTATC
>DFMR01000144.1 GCA_002376325.1 Proteobacteria bacterium UBA3588
GACAACCGGAATCACAATCCGGGACTCTACCAACTGAGCTACGCCCACCATTGAAACTGTCGTACTGCAGGCTCCCGTTACGGGAGCCGCCGGGGTTTGGCGCGCCCGGCAGGACTCGAACCTGCTACCCTCGGCTTAGAAGGCCGATGCTCTATCCGGATGAGCTACGGGCGCCGGAAGGCCGAGTCCGCATATCGTATAGAAAAACGTCTCGTTTATCGAGTTTGGTCGGGGTAGAGGGATTCGAACCCCCGACACCCTGC
This sequence comes from Proteobacteria bacterium UBA3588, assembly GCA_002376325.1. GTDB lineage: Bacteria > Pseudomonadota > Gammaproteobacteria > Thiohalomonadales > Thiohalomonadaceae > Sulfurivermis. The sequence continues at coordinate 264 of DFMR01000144.1, forward strand.
TCCCAAAGCAGGTGCGCTACCAGACTGCGCTATACCCCGAGATTCAGGAACCAGCGCCCGCGCGCCTGAGACGCGCGAAGCCGGCGATAATACGCGGCGTCCCCCGCTTCGTCAACGCCTGCCGCAACGCTACGGCACCGCTGCGGAACGCCGCCCAGTATACCAAATATGTGTCCGATAGGCGGTTCACCTTGGCGTCCGACGAGGTGGCGTGCGAAAATAGGCGCCTTTCCACGCACGACGTCACGGATACCCATGAGCGCTAAGATTATCGACGGCAAGGCCACCGCTGCGCAGCTCCGCCAGGAGATCAAACAACGCGTAGACAAGCGTGTAGCGCGCGGCGAACGCGCGCCCGGCCTCGCCGTCATCCTGGTGGGCAACAACCCGGCATCCGAGGTCTACGTCGCCCACAAACGCAAGGACTGCGCCGAGGTGGGATTTAACTCCCTGGCCTATGACCTGGCGGCCGACGCCACGCAGGAAAAACTGCTGGCGCTTATCGCCGAACTCAACGCCAATCCGGAAGTGGACGGCATACTGGTGCAACTGCCGTTGCCGCAGCACATCGACTCGCATGCCGTGATCGAGGCGATCGCCCCGGCCAAGGATGTGGACGGCTTCCATCCCTACAACGTCGGCCGTCTCGCCCTGCGCATGCCGCTGCTGCGGCCCTGCACGCCGTTCGGCGTGATAAAGCTGCTGGAGACCACCGGCATCGAGCTGGCCGGCAAGGACGCGGTGGTGGTAGGCGCCTCCAATATCGTCGGCCGCCCGATGAGCCTGGAGCTGCTGATGGCCGGTTGCACCGTCACCACCTGCCACAGCCGCACCCGCGACCTGGCCGCCCATGTGGCGCGCGCCGAAGTGCTGGTGGTGGCCGTCGGCCGTCCCGAGTTCGTGCCCGGCGACTGGATCAAACCGGGTGCGGTCGTCATCGACGTGGGTATGAACCGCCTCGCCAACGGCCGCCTGGCCGGCGACGTCGCCTTCGACAGCGCCAAGGAACGCGCCGGCTGGATCACGCCGGTACCCGGCGGCGTCGGTCCGATGACCCGCGCCATGCTGCTGCACAACACCCTGGACGCGGCGTCGCGCGCCTAAACCACCGACCGCAGGTCATTCCCAAGAGAGACCCGATTACCACCGGCGTCGCAACGGCCCACGCCCGGCTTGGCCGCCGCTCGCGCATCTCCCGATAACCCGACAGCATGGGTAACCGCCATCATGCAGACAGAAGTCGTCGATAGCATTGCCGAGCACCACGAGCGGCGTAACGCTGCGATCGTGCAGGAGCTGAGCGCCCGCGGCTGGTCGATCAGCGAAGATTATTTTTCCGCGCAAGAGGTCGCCATGCTATGCGCCGAATGCCAGGTACGCTGGAGCGGCGGCGACTTCCGCCATGCCGGCGTCGGCCGCGGCGCCGAATTGAAGATTCGCCCCGAACTACGCGGCGACCACGTCTACTGGCTCGACCCGACCATCCCCGACACACCGCAACAGCAGAAATACTTCGGCGCGCTGGAGCGGCTGCGCCACGCGATCAATGGCGAACTGTTCCTGGGCCTGTTCGACTACGAGGCGTTCTTCGCCGTCTACCCACCCGGGCGTTTCTACAAAAAGCATCTCGATCGCTTCCGCGGCAACGAAAACCGATTCGCCGACAGCATATCGACGCGGCCCCAAAACGCCGTCAGCGCTAGCGCCATGGACGGCGACGGCCAAAGAACCGTCACCTGCGTGCTCTATCTTAATGACGACTGGAAGGCGGCGGACGGCGGCCAACTGCGCCTCTACCTCGACGCGGCAGGGGAAGGTCCCTATCTCGACGTGCCGCCGCGGGCAGGGACACTCGCGGTCTTCATCACCGCAGGGCGTTGGCACGAGGTGCTACCGGCCACACGCGAGCGTATGAGCCTCACAGGTTTCTTTCGTACCCGGGCCTGAAGCCTCCCGTCCGAACCGGACACCCGCCCCTGATCTTGCCGCCAATGCATGGTCACGGATGGCGCTGACAAGCGCCTCAGGCCGTTTTCAGTGGGAGTGGGGCGCGCTGCGAATCAATCGTTTCGCACTGACGGAAAGCACAGGTACCGCCAACCGCTGCAACTGACGATTGAGCGCCAGGGGTTTGAGCAGCATGGTCGCGGCCATGTCGAAGGGATAATGGCGTTGCATCCGTCCGTGGATATGCAGGCGGTACTCACCATAGGCGGCAACGGCATCCGTTCCCGGGGAAGCCGTGTCGCAGACACTGCGGAAGGCGTACCAGGCATCTTCATTGTCGATCTCGGCGATGCGTCCCCACAGGGTGCGGAGTATCTGGGTGCGCCGCAGCCCTTCGGCGTCGCGATAGCGTTTGAAGTGCTGAAAGAAATGGCCATAGTGACTGACCTCGTCAGTGCGTATCAGCGACGTCAACTGACGCAGTACCGGTTCGTCGGTCAGATCGCGGATCATGGTGTAGATGGTGGCGGTGCCGGTTTCCACCACGCAGCGCGCCGCCAACTCCAGACCGCGAGTCGGCCCCAGCAGTTCCGGCTTGCACAACGGGGCATAGGCGCGACGGAACGATTCATAGCTGGCGACCCAGTCGAAGTCGGGCCACGCCGCCTCGACATAGCGGCGCAACGCCGCTCCGTGTTGCAGTTCTTGCGGCTCCCATTCGTGCCGTAACCATTCGGTCACCGCCTGATCGCCCTGGTAGTATTCGAGGAGCCCGCGCGTATACAGGTCGCTGGTGATCTCGACAAAGGAGGCGCTGGCCAGAAAATAGAACAGGTCGACGTCGTCGGCCACGCGTTCGCGCTCGATCCGCTCGAACGGCAATTCGTCCACAAACCAGCGCAGTACAGCGCCGGGAGAACCGTAACGGCTTGCCATTACCCACCTCGCAAAGGTCCGTTTGATATGGGTTCGGGCGATCAGCCGCACACTCCGACCAAACCCGGCCGAATTGTGCGACAGTCGCTCTAACAGCATAGACCGCGAAAGCGCCCAAAAATATCCGTCCACCTCCGCGACGGCGTCGGGGTACGATGTTGCCGGGTATTACAGCGGCGCGCTGCCGTAGATGGCCGTGAGGCGATGCTGATCGCCGGGCGCCAGCGTGCGTACGTCGTCCGCGGCGTTGGCAGTCTCGACACATAGCATACCGGTCCAGCCATCGGGCCCAAAATCGCCCATGCTGTCGGCCTTGTCCCGCCACGGGTTCCACACTACCGTGGAGCGGCTGCCGCTGCTCTCTATGACGATACGGCGTTTCAGCGCCGGGTCCCTGATTTCGCAGCGGTTACCGGTGGCGAGGTAGATGCGGTCGGTCTCGCCGCCAAAGGTGAGCGCGCCGCGCTGGCGCTGATGCCGGCCGCCGTCAACCTTATCGATATAGTCGCAGCCGTCGAGACCATCGACGACGACTCGCCGGACGTCGCCGACCCGGAAATAGGTGTGCAAAGCCTGACCGAGGCTGAACGGCTCGCCGCCGCTGTTGCTGGTCAGCAGTTCCACGGACAATTTCGCGCCAACGGTAACGATGTTGCGCACATCCGACGGGTAGGCCCATTGGGCACGGGTCGCGGCGCTCTGCATCAGCTGGAATTCGAGACGGGTGGAGCCGTCGGATTGCGCAACCACCTGCACCGCCCGCCAGGGCACGGTCCGTGCAAAGCCGTGACCGGGCAGCTGCGGATTGTCGGCATGGGGACCGAACCACGGCCAGCACACCGGCACCCCGCCGCGCACCGATTTGCCGGCGGCGAATTTCGCCAGCGGACTCAACCAGATGAGCGGTTCCTCGCCGCGCCGCTGGTAGCTCAATACCTGGGCGCCCTGCAACGCGATGCTGGCTTGCGCATGGACATTATTCACCTCGACCACCGCCAGTCCGCCGGGACCGGCCACGAACCGCACGCCCGCCGCACCGAAATCACGATTCAACCGCTGGATGTCGCTCATCTTCCGCTCCGCTCTTGGTATGAAATTCGCAACACGCTACCCAAACCCGGGGCGCGCCACAAGATTGACATTAAACGAAAGCGGGAACCGGACGATATCTGTATTGCAGGCGCGTCGAGGAGGATACGACCATGACCTATGAAGAGTATCTTGAGCAGCTTGAGCAGAACGCGGACTGCTGCGATGAGCGGCTGGAGCGCCTGCACAAGCAGCAGACGGTCAATCCCAATCCGCAGAAAATCCGGGACGAGGCGACGTTCCGCCTGCTGGCCGTCGCGGGGTTGGGCGGCAGCTATTAAGCACTACGGCGCGACCCCAGACAAACCACATATATCGCAATGTTATTATCGGACGGCGCCCGCCCCTTCAGAGACGGCGCCAGGTGGTGCCGCCCGCGCCGTCTTCCAGCACGATGCCCTGCTGTTTCAGTTCGTCGCGAATGCGATCCGATGTGCTCCAGTCCTTGGCCTGGCGTGCTGCGAGGCGCTGCGCGATCAACAGGTTGATCGCCTCGTCGGCCAGACCGTCTCCAGCCGAGTCCCCCTGGAGGAAGGCCTGCGCGTCGCGCTGCAACAGACCAAGCACACCGGCCAGCCGCCGCAACAGCGCGCCATGCGCGGCGGCGGCGACGTCATCGGCGGCACGCAGGCGGTTGGCTTCGCGCGCCAACTCGAACAGCACAGCCAGCGCTTCCGGGGTGTTGAAATCGTCGTCCATCGCCCCATAAAAACGCCCGGCATAATCGCCCATCGCCTCGTCGGCCGACGCCGGCAACACCAGACCACGCAGTGCGGTATAGAGACCGGTCAAAGCGTTCTTGGCATTATCCAGGTGCTGGTCGGAGTAGTTGAGCGGACTGCGGTAGTGGCTGCTGAGGATAAAATAGCGCACCACCTCGGGATCGTATTTTTTCAGTACCTCGCGGATGGTGAAGAAGTTGCCGAGGGACTTGGACATCTTCTCGTTGTCCACCCGCACGAAACCGTTGTGCAGCCAGTAGTTGACGAACTTGCAGCCGCAGGCGCCCTCGGATTGGGCAATCTCATTCTCATGGTGCGGAAACTGCAGATCGAGGCCGCCGCCGTGAATATCGAAATGGCTGCCCAGGGCCTGGGTCGACATCGCCGAACATTCGATATGCCAGCCGGGACGGCCCGCGCCCCATGGCGACTGCCACGACGGCTCGCCCGGTTTTGCCGCTTTCCACAGCACAAAGTCGAGAGGGTCGTCCTTGGACTCGTCCACCGCCACGCGCTCGCCGGCGCGCAGATCCTCGATGTTCTTGCCGGAAAGCCGGCCGTACGACTCGAACCGGCTGACATCGTAATAGACATCACCGTTGGCGGCCGCATAGCCGTAGCCGCGCTCCACCAGCGCAGCGATCATATCGATGATCTCCTGGATGTGCAGCGTGGCGCGCGGCTCCTGATCGGGACGCCGCACGCCAAGGGCGTCGGCATCCTCGTTCATGAAACCGATGAAGCGCTCCGTGAGCGCGGTAAACGGCTCGCCGTTCTCGTTGGCGCGCCTGATGATCTTGTCGTCGATGTCGGTAATGTTGCGCACGTAGGTCACATGTTCATCACCGTAGATCCTGCGCAGGTAGCGGTTCACAACGTCGAACACCACCAGCACCCGTGCGTGGCCGATGTGGCAATAGTCGTACACCGTCATACCGCAGACGTACATGCGCACGCGCTGCGGATCGATGGGACGGAACGGCTCCTTGCGCTTGGTCAGATTGTTGGTGACCTGCAGATTGTGCTGATACATCATCACTGTCTTACCCTTCAAGGCGTTCGCCGCGGTCCGTCACCGGCCGTTGGCCGACGGCGGGCGTAGCCGCGCATGGTAGCGGAAAACGGCGTCCGGCTAAAGACGCGGGAGCCAACGCCTTCTGCCGCCGCGCGCCAGCTGTTATCATGGCGCCTCACTCAACTAAGGGGAAAAACACCATGCGGCGCACGTTTATCCTGTTGGCCACGCTGCTGTTCGTTGCGGCAAGCAGTGCCGCCGTGGCCGACCCGAACCACCCGCTGGTACGGCTGGTCACCAGCAAGGGCGACATCGTACTGCAACTGGACCGCACCAAGGCGCCCAAGACCGTGGCCAATTTTCTACGCTATGTACGCGAGGGCTTCTACAACGGCACCATTTTCCACCGCGTCATCGACGGATTCATGATTCAGGGCGGCGGTTATACTGCCGATTTTTCCGAGAAGCCGACCCACGCGCCGATCGCAAACGAAGCGGATAACGGCCTGCATAACATCGTCGGCACCATCGCCATGGCGCGCACCATGGACCCGCAATCCGCCACTGCGCAGTTCTTCATCAATGTGGCCAACAACGATTTCCTCGATTTTCGCGCCAAGACTCCGCGCGGCTGGGGCTATGCGGTGTTCGGTCGCGTGATCAAGGGCATGGATACGGTACGACGCATCAAGGATACCGCCACCGGTCCCGGCGGACCGTTCCCGCGCGACGTGCCGCAGCAGACGATTCTCATCAAGAAGGCGCTGGTCGAAGCCGATGCCACAAATAAGTCAGGAGCCCATTAAATGATTAAACTGCACACCAGCCAAGGCATCATTACCATCGAACTGGACGCCGCCAAGGCGCCCGTTACGGTAGAAAACTTCCTGCGCTACGTACGCGAAGGCTTTTACCAAGACACCATTTTCCACCGCGTCATCGGCAACTTCATGATCCAGGGCGGCGGCCTCAGCGCCAACATGGTGAACAAAGCGACCCATGAACCGATCAAGAACGAAGCGGACAACGGCCTGACCAACGAGCGCGGCACCATCGCCATGGCGCGCACCGCCGACCCGCATTCGGCCACCGCCCAGTTCTTCATCAACGTCGCCGATAACGGCTTCCTCAACCATCGCGCACCCACCCAGGACGGCTGGGGCTATTGCGTGTTCGGCAAGGTCGTCGACGGCATGGACGTGGTCGATCGCATCAAGGCGGTACCCACCAGCAACGCCGGCTTCCACCAGGACGTCCCCGTTGATCCGATCATCATCGAGAAGGTGGAAGAGGTCGAGTAAGCCTCCACCGATGGCGACCCTGTTCATCTCCGACCTGCATCTGCAGGGGGAGCGCACGGCGGCCGATGCGCTGTTGCGCCGTTTCCTTGCGCAGCGCGCGGCCGCGGCCGATGCACTGTACGTTCTCGGCGATCTATTCGAGGCCTGGCTCGGCGACGACTTCGTGCCGCCGGAATATCAGGATGCCGTCGATGCGTTGCGCACGCTCACCGACAGCGGCGTGCCGGTTTATCTGATGCACGGCAATCGCGACTTCCTGCTGGGCGAAGGTTTCGCCCGCCGCACCGGTTGCCGCCTGCTGGCGGACCCGACGGTAATCGATCTCTACGGACGTCCCACCCTGCTGACGCACGGCGATCTGCTGTGCAGCGACGACCTCGCCTACCAGACGCTGCGCCGCGAGCTGCGCGCACCGCAATGGGCGGCGGCATTTCTGGCCAAGCCGCCGCAGCAGCGCCAGGAACTGGCGCAGCAACTGCGCGAGCAGAGCAGGCAGGAGGTGGGCCGGAAGGCCGCCTATCTGATGGACGTCAACCCGACCACGGTGGAGAGCTATCTGCATGACTACGGGGTCAGCCGGATAATCCACGGCCATACCCATCGTCCCGCCATTCACACGCTTCCCCACGGTGGCCAGCGGCTGACGTTGGGAGCCTGGGAGGAACAGGCCAGCATTCTGGTGTGCGACGAAGAGGGCTGCCGGCTGGAGACGTCCTAAGCCGCCAGATGGATGTCGTAACCACCGAAAACACCGAATTCACCGAAAAGGTCCACAAACGGTTACCGTGAACGAAGCGGTCGCGCCGCACAGCGCGTCCACATTATTTTCGCTCTCTTCGGGGGTTCCCTTCTGCCGGCGACGTTAAGGCATCGCCTGCGGCGTGTAGTGGCGGAAATTCGGCGGCAATACGAACAGCGATCGCTGCACCGGATAGGCGGCGTTGAAATCCACCAACTGTTGTCCCCTGCCGTGCGGGTCCCACTCCTGGATCGGCAAACCGAACTTGAGCTGCCAGTCGGGCGCAAAGGTATTCAAGGCCAAATCGCAGGGTTCGTTCATGTCGGCGGGAATGCGCGGCAACACGCGCGCATTTTCCCCTGCCAGCACGAGGCGATAGGCGCGCAGCGCCTTGACGGCGTCCTCGAGCAGCCCTGCCACCGCCACCACCTGGTAGCACAACGCACCATTGACGCTGAGTCGATAGCGATGCGGCATTTTGCCGTCGATCTCCGGCGCACCTTTGCCGTTCGGCACCTCCGCCTCCCCCATGTGCAACGGCAGCGGCGACTTGATGGTCACCGGCCGGGGGTGGATCTCCAGCACCGTGCCATCGCTATGGGTGACGCTGTAGATGGTGCGGCTGTCGCGATTGAACAACAGATAGTCGCCCTGGGCGCTGCCGTCGTCCATGCGCATATAGCGGGGCGTGACGAGGATGCGCGAGCTGTACGGCGCCAGGCCCGGCTCCTTCACCTGATACAACAGCATCGTCGCCGTCTGCTCGGCGAGCGCCGGCAACGCAACCAGCGAAAACAACAGTCCCGCCAACCAGCGGCGGCGCGTCATCGGCTTCACACTCATCCTCCCCCCTGCAGATACGACAATTCCGCCTCGGAAAAACCCGCGCGACGTCGCGCATCGAGGTGAAACGGCCCCTTTGGCGGAGCCTTCATATACTCGCCGATCAACACGCGGTAGCGGCCCTCCGGCTCGATGCCGCGCTGCGCGCAGAGATGTCGGAACCAGCGATCGCCGATCGCCACGTGCCCGACCTCGTCGCGCAGAATGATCTCCAGCAGGGCGACGCCCGCGCCGTCGCCCACTGCCTCCAGTTTGGCCTGGATCCCCGGATTGACGTCCAGCCCGCGCGCCTCCAGGCAGCGCGGCACCAAGGCCATGCGCACCAGCGGATCGTGGGCGGTCTTGAGCGCCATCTCCCACAGGCCGTTGTGGCCGGGCCAGTCGCCGTAACCGGCACCGAGGCCAGCGAGATGACGGTGCAGCAGTTCGAAGTGCTCCGCCTCCTCCACCGCCACCCGCACCCAATCGTCGTAATAATCGTCCGGCATGTCACGGAAGCGGTACACCGCATCCCATGCCAGGTTAATCGCGTTGAACTCGATGTGGGTCAGGGCGTGAAACAGGATCGCCCGCCCTTCGACGCTATCGGGTCGCCGGCGCGGCAGTTCACGCGGACGCACCAGCCGCAACCGCGCCGGCCGCCCCGGCTCGGTGATGGTAACGGCCGGTGTCGCGCTTGCGCGCCGCAACCTCCGCGCGCGCCAGGCGGCGGCGGCGCGCCGTGTCAGCGCCACTTTCTCTTCGGCCTCGCGGGAGAGCAGGCAGGTTAGCGCCGAATCGAACAGGTTGTCGTCTTTCATGGCGCGCATTGTATAGCAGCACGAGGGGATACCTTAACTGTCGCGCAACGCATCATGCCGTCTTCAGTGCCAGGATCACGTCCATCACGTTGCTGCCGGTAGGGCCGGTCTGAATCAGATCGCCGCTGGCCTCGAGGAAACGGCCGGCATCGGCAGCGGCGAGGCAGTCGTCGGCATTGAGACCGTCGAGCGCACCGCGCTCAATGG
>DFMR01000143.1 GCA_002376325.1 Proteobacteria bacterium UBA3588
CGGGCGGGCATGCCTTTACGGATGCGCGGCGCGTCCACTTCGTCGATGGGAGCGCTGACGTAGAGGCAGCTGTTGTCGACGAGATCGATGGCGGGCGGTGTCGGAATGCCGGGCGGCGACGGCGTCACGTATTCGCCCACCTCACCCGTGGTTTCGGCCACGATACCGTCGAAGGGGGCACGCAATATGGTTCGCGTCAGTTGCGCCTGATCGAGGCGAACGCGGTCGCGGCTGGCTTCGGTGTTGGCGCGGGCCGCGGCACAGGCGGCGGCGTTGGCCTGGGCGGCGGAGGTGGCGCTATCCGCCTGGTCTTCGGAGGCGAGTCCCTGGCGGTGCAGCTTTTGTATTCGCCGCGCCTCGCGCATGCTTGCGGCCGCGGTGGTACAGCTCTGATCGGCCTGGGCGGCGGCCACCTTCGTCTGGCTCTGTGCCAGGGCGACCGCCGCCTTCAAATCGTCGTTCCAGAGTTCGAGCAGTATCTCGCCGGCCTTGACGTGATCGCCCTTGTGCACGCGCAGCTCCGCCACCTGGCCGCCCTGCGAGGGCGCCATCCGTGCGCGCCGGCACGCCTTCACGGTGCCGGCCCGGGTGTTGGCGACGGTCGCTTCCACCAGCCCCGGTTGCACTTCGACGGCGGTGACCGCCACGGGCTTCGGCCGTGTCGCACGCCATACCACGAGCGCTGCGGCAACGATGATGGCGACGACGATAACGGTACGGCGCAGGCGACGGGGCATGGTCGTTAAAAGTCCATTTGCTTGAAGTCATTATAGGGAATCGTGTGTGACTTCTAATACTATGGTTGTGCCTGCCGCAAAAATCATGGATATCCGCGGAAACAGGTGTAATGCCGACGGTTTCCCGTTACTATTAGCGGCGAATAGTAGCGCCGCTGCGCACGAATGGGTAACCAACGAACAACACGGAGAGTCTGCACTATGATTTGGCGTTTGTGTGGTGTATTGCTCGGTATATCTCTGGCGGCGCAGGCCATGGCCGATTCGCTCGATATGAACATTCACGACAACGCGTTGCGCGTGACCTATGCGACCGCACTGGGTGCGCCGGCGCGCGGCTTGCAACTGGACGGCGGTTACCTCTACGCCAAGAATCCGGGCGAATCCGATAATCTGATACATGTAGGCTTGCAGGTGGCCGGCCAGAACTGGAGCAATGCGGGCACCTTCGATATCGGTTTGGGCGGGCGTCTGATCTACGCCGATACCAAGCCCGGTAATGCGCTCGATCTGGCCTTCGGCGGCCACGTCCGCTTCTCGCCCATCAACCGTATCGGCATCGGCGGCCAGATATTCTATGCTCCGAAGATTACCAGTACCCTCGACAGCGAAGAGTACACCGAATGGCGTGTTACCGCGGATTACCAACTGCTGACGCAGGCCTTCGTTTATGTCGGATATCGTCACGTTGAGACGAAGTTCAAAAACAAAGGCACTTACGTCATTGATGATAATCTGAACCTGGGCATGAAACTGTTGTTCTGAGGCTTTGGCGAAGAGGATTGGCGGGACACCGTTCGGGACGATAACTACGATCTAGGGGAGCGATCATGAAATTTCGCAATATTCTGTTGTTGTTGCTGGCCTTGGGCAGCACCTCGGCCGCCTACGCCGCCGAAGGCGGGCGGCCGGCCTGGTATGTTGGCCTGACCGCCACCAGCTTTGATTTCGAGCGCACTGGCTTACTCAGTCACAGTTATAATACCCACGGTTATATGGGCATACTGGGTGTCGACCTGGGGCCGTACCTCGCCGTCGAGGTACGCGGCGGCCAGGGTGATTCGGATAGAGATGCCAACGGCCTCAGCCTCATGGCACGGGAAGTGACGGCTGCTTATGGGCGCCTGAATCTGCCCTTGGATGAGGGCAAGGTCGTGGTGTATGCGCTGGGCGGCTTTGCCGCCGTCAACGTCAAGGGCGAACTCGGTGCCGTCACGCATACCAAGACGATCAGCGGCTCCAGCTACGGCGTTGGAATCGAACTGTACGGCAGCCGGAGTACCGCGCTGCGCGCCGAATATGTGCGCTATCTGGCGAACCAGAAGTATGTCGATGCCGGTCTGGTATTGGACGACAAGTTCGACGTCAACGCGGTCAGCTTCGGCATCGTGCACCATTTCTGACGGCGGCGCGGTCGCCGGATAAAAAAAGGGGTTGCGCATGCAACCCCTTTTTCCTGGTGGCGTCGGTTTTACGCGGCATTCAGGGCGGCTTCCAGTTCGGCGAAGGTCTTGGCAATTTCGGTCGTATGAATGGTGATCCCCAGCTGCTTGCTGATCTGCTTGGTGGAGAACAGGCCACGCACGATCTGTTTGCCGTCGTCGTTCTGTTCCACCACCAGGGCGTGCTGACGCCCCACACGTTTCATGGTTTCGACGATGTCGCCGACGGTGGCGCGGTTGACGTCCTGCATTGACAGGACGTCCAGTTGCTCCTGCACGGTCATGATGTCGCGCACGAAGATGTCCTCGCGCTTGCCGCCCACCTGTTGCAGGTACGTCATCGGGCGCTCGCCCATGATGTCGGTGGCGGTGATGATACCGACGATGTCGTTGTCGCGTCCGATGACGAACAGCAGACGCACGGCGGACGCGATCATGCGTTGGTTGGCGTCGTCGAGACTGGCGCAGGGGCCGATGGTCATGGCGGCCACCTTGGTGAAGTCGGTCATGACATCGACGGCGTGGCTTTCGGCCGTCACCCGTTCCGGCAGGCGCTGCGGCGGGCGATGGTAGGTGATGCCGCCATCCAGGCGACCATGGGACAATGGATTGTGGTTATGGTGCATGAGACTCCTCCAGCGTGGGGTTGTTGTACCCTGGTACCCATACGAATAAAGCAAATCACGCGGTTTTTCAATTCGCGGGAAGCAAATAACTGGCGCAAACCATTAGCAATTTCAATACCCGATAAAATCTCCTTTCGGGCCATTGGCTTCGATCTGCTTCATAGGCCGCTCAATCGGGCTTCGGCTTCGGGCGCGTCGCCGCGGCGTGGGACGCCGAACAGGGCGTATTTCGGCGATTTGCACGACATCACGCGGCCTACAGCCCATCTCGACGTTCTTTGTGGAGCCGGCGATAGCGGAGAGGGCGATTGCCGAGGCGGCGGTTGAGCGGCAACGCCGCTAAGACCACGCGCTGCTCAGCGTCGAGGCAGAGGTAACGGATACGCCGACGCCGCGGGCTGCCTCTGGCGCTGGTATCCAACGCCTCCAGTGGCGAGGTCGTGACTTAGCCGAGCTCGCCGTTGGCGCCCCTAT
>DFMR01000120.1 GCA_002376325.1 Proteobacteria bacterium UBA3588
GCGCGCCAAAGCGGACCAGAGCTCGGAACTGATTGCCGGTCTGGCCACCCAGTCCACGGAGATTCGCCGCATCAGCGAGGTGATCGGCCACATCGCCGCCCAGACCAATCTGCTGGCGCTCAGCGCCGCCATCGAGGCGGCGCGCGCCGGTGAGCACGGCAAGGGCTTTGCGGTGGTGGCAGCGGAGGTGCGCAAGCTGGCCGAGCGCAGTCAGGCGGCGGCTCAGGAGATCGGTGAGGTCGCTGCCAGCAGCGTGCAGATGGCTGAGAAGGCGGGTAAGTTGCTTGACGAAATCGTGCCGTCGATCAACAAAACCTCGGATCTGGTGCAGGAGATCACTGCGGCGAGCGAAGAGCAGACGTCGGGCGTGGCGCAAATCAACACGGCGATGAGCCAGCTCAATCAGATCACGCAGCAAAACGCCTCGTCTTCGGAAGAATTGGCGGCCACGGCAGAAGAGATGAGCGGACAGGCCGAGCAGCTACAGCAGTTGATGGGGTTCTTCAAGGTGGAGGCTGGCGGTATCGCCGCCCATATTCCTGCGCCGGTTCATAAGACGCAGAAGGTCGCCAGGTTGAATGTCGGCGGTATGGCGAATGCAGCGGCAAGAGTCGCGCATGCGGTTCCTGACGAGGCGGAATTCGTCAAATTCTAAGGAGAGCGGCCATGACGTCAATGGTACCTGCACAACAGACGGAACTTACCGTTGCCGGCGGAGAGGAACAGCATCAATACCTGACCTTCTCTTTGGGCGGCGACATGTTTGCCATCGGCATCCTGCATATCAAGGAGATCATTGAGTACGGTACGCTGACCACCGTCCCGATGATGCCCGAGTTTATCCGCGGCGTTATCAATCTGCGCGGCGCAGTGGTGCCGGTGGTCGATCTGGCGGTGCGTTTCGGGCGCAGACGCACGGAGATCAGCCGCAAGACCTGCATTGTGATTATCGAAGTGCAGTCGGGCGACGGGAAACAGGATATCGGGGTGATTGTCGACGCAGTATCCGAGGTGCTCGAAATACCTTTGGACGAGATCGAACCGGCACCGAGTTTTGGCGCCAAGATTCGCGTCGATTTCGTCGCCGGGATGGGTAAGCTGGAGGGCGGCTTCGTTATCATACTCGATGTGGACAGGGTACTGTCGGTAGATGAGATAGCGCTTATCACTCAGGCCGGCGATCAGGGTGCCGCCGCGCCGGAACGATGATAATCAATGGACCAGGCCCAGCAACCGATCTCTTCGGCGACGGATACCCATGCGCCCCTGCAGCGTCGCGCCGCACGCCAGGTTGCAGCCATCGCGGGAATTATGCNNGGACGGCTTTCGAAGCGGCTGCAGCTGCATGGCCTGGAGAGCTTCGATGCCTACTTTCGCATGCTTACCGACGGCCGGCATCCCGAGGAACTGCAGGTCGCGATGGATCTGCTTACGACCAATGAAACCTATTTCTTCCGCGAACCCAAGCATTTCGACTATCTACGCGATGTTATCCTGCCGGCGGCCACACCCGGACGGAGCTTCCGGGTGTGGAGCGCGGCCAGTTCCAGTGGACAGGAGGCCTATACCATCGCGATGGTTCTGGCCGGCAGGTTGGGCGAATCCCCATGGGATGTGGTCGGTTCTGATCTGAGTACCCGCGTGCTGGAGAGAGCGCGTTCCGGCCATTATCCCCTTGAGCAGAGTCGACACATCCCTCAGGAGTATCTGCGCAGCTTTTGCCTGAAAGGGGTCGGAACCCAGGAGGGCACCTTTCTGGTTAGCAAGCAGTTACGCGGTCGGGTCAGTTTTCGTCAAATAAATCTCATTGAACCGGTACCGAAATTGGGGGAGTTCGATTTGATCTTTCTACGCAATATCATGATCTATTTCGACTTGGAAACCAAACGCCGTGTGGTGTCCAGGATCTTGCCGCTGTTGCGGCCGGGCGGCCATTTGTTCATCGGTCACTCGGAAAGTCTCAATGGCATCGCCGACGACCTGCATCTGGTGCGGCCGGCGATTTATCGGAAATGAATGGATGAGACGACCGCCACATACCATAGAAATCTATTTGCAACCGGGCGAATGGTGGTTCGGCGACCGGGATACACGGATACGTACTGTGCTGGGGTCTTGCGTCTCTCTGGTGATCTGGCATCCGCAACGCCGGATCGGCGGCATGTGTCACTACATGTTGCCGGACCGTCCGCGACGCGGTGCCGGCGATCCGGATGGGCGCTATGCGGACGAGGCGGTACAGTTGCTGTTGCGCGAAGTGCGTAAAATGGGTACCCGGCCGCAGGAATATCAGGCCAAGTTGTTTGGCGGCGGCAGTATGTTCGGTGTTCGCTACTGCGAAGGCAAGAGTTGCTGGGGCGGTGACGTCCACGAACGCAACGTCGCGGCAGGGCGTGATCTGGTGGCGCGGCATGGTTTCAAGCTGACCGCTGAACATTTGGGGGGATTTGGCCACCGTCAGGTGGTATTCGATATCTGGAGCGGCCACGCCTGGCTCAAGCATACGCCGCTGGACCCCGATGCCCGTTGTCCGGTGGAAGAGGCGAGTTGATGGAGATCATCCGCGTCATGATCGTCGACGATTCGGCGACGGTACGCCAAGTGCTGTCGGGCGTTCTTTCCGACGAGCCGGATATCGAAGTGATCGGTGTCGCCGTCGATCCCTTGTTCGCATTGGAGAAGATGAACCGCGACTGGCCGGACGTCATCGTGCTGGATGTGGAGATGCCACGCATGGACGGCATCACCTTTCTGAAAAAGATCATGGCGGAGCGGCCGACGCCGGTGGTGATCTGCTCGACCCTGACCGAGAAAGGCGCAGAGACCACCATGCAGGCATTGGCCGCCGGCGCCGTGGATATCGTTACCAAGCCGCGTATGGGTCTGCGTCAATTCCTGCTCGATTCCGGCAACGACGTGGTCCATGCGGTACGTGCCGCGGCCAAGGCGCGGGTGCGGGCTCTTGCCGCCAAGCCCGCCCATGCCGGTGCCGCGCCGGCCAAGCTTACCGCGGACGCGATTCTCGCTGCGCCGACACGGGCGATGAACGTAACGACCGACAAGGTGGTTGCCATCGGCACCTCGACCGGCGGCACCCAGGCGCTGGAAGCATTGCTCACGGTGCTGCCGCGCACCGTTCCGGGTATCGTGATCGTGCAGCACATGCCCGAGAAATTCACCGCCGCCTTTGCCAATCGTTTGAACGGCTTGTGCCAGATTGAGGTGCGCGAGGCCGTCAACGGCGATCGGGTGTTGCCGGGTTTGGCGCTGATCGCGCCCGGTGGGCGCCATATGCTGCTCAAGCGCAGCGGCGCCCAATATCACGTCGACGTGATGGACGGCCCGCCGGTAAATCGCCATCGTCCGTCGGTGGACGTGCTGTTTCGCTCGGTCGCAAAATGTGCCGGTCGCAACGCACTGGGTATCATTATGACCGGCATGGGCGACGACGGTGCGCGCGGGTTAAGGGAGATGCATGACGGAGGCGCTCAGACAGTGGCGCAGGACGAGGCGAGCTGTGTGGTGTTCGGCATGCCCAAGGAAGCGATCAAGCTGGGCGCTGCAGACGTCGTTGTGCCGCTGCAGCAGATCCCCGATACCATCATCCGCTATACGACGCATGGTGGCCGCTGATTGCGGCCGCATGTCGTCTTGCAAGCCATGGACGGAATAGCGGTTGGCGGGCGCTCGATGGCAAAGGCCAGACGCAGACAACGTGATAATGCAGCGCAAGGAACGTCGGGTTACGAGCGGATAGCATTGACCCGCATGGACAGATCGACGGCCTGCACGTGTTTGGTGATGCCGCCGACGGAGATGTAGTCGACACCGGTTTCGGCGATGTCGCGAATGGTGTCGAGGGTGACGCCGCCGGAGGCTTCCAGTTTGGCCCGGCCGTCGGTGATCGTTACCGCTTCGTGCAGGGTGGCAAGGTCCATGTTGTCGAGCAGGACGATGTCGGCGCCGGCCGCCAGGGCTTCGTGCAGTTCATGCAGGTTTTCCACCTCCACCTCGATGGCGATGCCGTGCGGCGCGTGATGGCGCGCCTGGTCGATCGCCTCCACCACGGAACCGGCGGCGGCGATGTGGTTCTCCTTGATCAGCACGCCGTCGTACAACCCCATGCGGTGATTGCGGCCGCCGCCGCAGCGCACCGCGTATTTCTGCGCCCGGCGCAGGCCGGGGATGGTCTTGCGGGTGTCGAGCAGCTGCACTTCGGTGCCGGCGATGGCGTCGACGTAACGCCGTGTCCGGGTGGCGGTGGCGGAGAGGGTCTGGAGAAAATTGAGGGCGCAGCGTTCGCCGCTGAGCAGAGCCCGCGCCGGTCCGTAGACCACGCACAGGATCTGGTTCGGTTCCACGGTATCGCCGTCGTCGATGCGCCAGTCGACGCGCACCTCTTCGTCCAATAGCTGGAAGGTTTGGTCGAACCACGGCCGGCCGCAGATCACCGCGTGCTCGCGGCTGATGACGGCGGCCTCGGCGCGAGCCTCCTCCGGCAACAGCAGCGCGGTGATGTCGCCGCTGCCCACGTCTTCCTGCAGGGCGCGGCGCACATCCTCGCGGACGTCGTGGACGAATTGACCCTCTGCCGTCATGGCGTTCAGCTCACCGCCAGCAGTTCCACGTCGAAGTTCAGAGTGGCGTTGGGCGGGATGACGCCGCCGGCACCGCGGGCGCCGTAGCCCAGGGCCGCCGGGATGGTGAGCTTGCGGCTGCCGCCGACCTTCATTCCTGCCACCCCTTCGTCCCAGCCGCGGATCACCTGGCCGGCGCCGAGCTTGAAGCGGAACGGGTCGTTGCGGTCCTTGCTGGAGTCGAACTTGGTGCCGTTCTCCAGCCAGCCGGTGTAGTGGACCGTGACCGTCTGCCCGGCCTTGGCCTCCTCGCCGTCGCCGGCGACCAGGTCTTCGTACTTGAGTCCGGAATCGGTGATCTTCGCGCTCATGCGGTATTACCTCTGAATAAAAGGGACAATGCGCCCATTGTACACGACCCGGCGGCCGGCGCGTCTCCGCGGTGGAGGGGGAGCTACCGAATACTGGATGCATCGAAGTGACTTGTATTGCGTGGTGCGTCTGTCACTGTGGGTCGGACTCCGCGTGTCCTTTGGGTATCAGTCCGACCACAACGTATGAGCTTCGCCTCAGTCGGACTGAAGTCGTACCCACAGGAACAGTGTCCTGACGCGAAGGGCTCCGCTCTCTTTCGCGTCTTTGCACATGTTCGGTGTCGGCGGTGTGCTTGCCGGCCCTGCGAATATCGGCCGCGCTGCCGTTGCCATGCAGCGTGCTATGCGCCCCATTAACACGCTGCGCGCAATCGTGTAACGTAGTCGCCATCCGGTGTCCCCGGCCAGTGACGCCCTGAAAGGTCTTATGCCTCGATTTCTGCGCCCGTTATGGGAGAGTGTCCGCGACCTGCTGCCGATCTTCCTGGTGATCGGTTTCTTCCAGTTGCTGGTGCTGCGTCAGCCGCTGCCCAACTTCGGGCGGCTGGTGGTCGGTATCCTCTTTGTGGTGGCGGGATTGACCCTGTTCGTGCGCGGCCTGCAAATGGGGCTGTTTCCCCTGGGCGAGGCGATGGCCTATGCCTTCGCCCGCAAAGGCAGCATGTGGTGGCTGCTGGCGTTCTCCTTTGCGCTCGGCTTCGGCACCACTGTCGCCGAACCGGCGCTGGTGGCGGTGGCGGGCGAAGCGGCCAAGGTGGCGGCCAATGGCGGCGTCATTGCCGCCACCTCGCAGGCGCAGGCGGGTTATGCACTCGGGTTGCGCATCACCGTCGCGGTGTCGGTGGGCGTTGCGCTGGTGCTGGGGGTGATCCGCATCCTCAAGGGCTGGCCGGTGCAGTATCTGATTGCAGGCGGCTATGCCGGGGTGGTGATCATGACGCTGTTCGCGCCGCCGCAGATCATCGGCATTGCCTACGATTCGGGCGGGGTCACCACCTCCACCATCACCGTGCCGCTGGTAGCGGCGCTGGGTATCGGCCTGGCGTCGTCAATCAAGGGGCGCAACCCGATGACCGACGGCTTCGGCCTCATTGCCTTCGCCTCGCTGACACCGATGATCTTCGTCATGGGTTATGGGATGCTGATGTAATGGGTCATCTCATTCTCATCTTCCACACGCTGCTGTCGACGCTGCGCGACGTGCTGCCTATCGTCGCGGTGATTTTCGTGTTTCAACTCGGCGTGTTGCGCCAGCCGATCCCGAATCCCAAACGCATGCTGATCGGCTTCGGCTACGTGATCGTGGGGCTGGCGTTGTTTCTGATCGGGTTGGAGGAGGCGCTGTTCCCCCTCGGCCGCTTGATGGCGCAGCAACTGACCGCACCGTCTTTCGTCTACGGCGCTGCGATGCCGACGACGATGGTCGCGTCGTGGCACCACTATTTTTGGGTCTATCTGTTCGCTGCAGCGATCGGCTTCTCCACGACCGTAGCCGAACCGGCGCTGCTGGCGGTGGCGATCAAGGCGCGCGAGGTGTCCGGCGGCGCCATCAGCGTGTGGGGTCTGCGCACGGCGGTGGCCCTCGGTGTCGCCATCGGCATCGCCCTTGGCGCTTTTCGCATCGTTACCGGTACGCCTTTGCAGTACTACATCATCACCGGCTATCTGATCGTGATCGTTCAGACCCTGTTTGCGCCGCGGCTGATCGTGCCGCTGGCCTACGATTCGGGCGGCGTCACCACCTCGACGGTTACGGTGCCGCTGGTGACGGCGCTGGGCCTCGGCCTGGCCAGCACCGTACCGGGTCGCAGTCCGCTGCTGGACGGCTTCGGTCTGATCGCCTTTGCCAGTCTGTTTCCGATAATGACGGTGCTGGGGTACGCCCAGCTCAGCCAGTGGCGCGCCAAGCGGGCGCGGCGCGCGCAACCCGAGTAAGGAGGGTGCCATGCATTTCAAACTGTTGATAGCGTTGGTGCAGGACAACAAGACGGATGCGGTGGTCGATGCCGCGCGGGAGGCCGGGGCGACCGGCGCCACGGTGCTGAACCAGGCGCGCGGCGAAGGGATGAAGGCTGCCAAGACCTTCTTCGGCCTGACCCTGGAGACCCAGCGCGACATGGTGCTGCTGTTGGTGGAGGAACACCTCAGCCGCAATATCCTGGAGACCATCGCCGCGGTGGGCGAGTTCGACGCCAAGCCGGGCACCGGCATCGCCTTCCAGCTCGACGTGGAGGATGCGGTGGGCGTCGCCCAGCAGGTGCAGAAACTTTCGCCGGTGGTGGAGGAGCAGATATGAGCGACAGAGCGGTGACGCGGGTACGCGAGGTGATGAACGCGCGCGTGGATGTGATCGACGGCATGGCCGCGATAAGCGACGCCCTGCGCCTGATGCGCGATAGCGGCGCCCAATGCCTCATCGTCAGCAAGCGCCATCCCGACGACGAATACGGCATGTTGCTGATCTCCGACGTGGCGCGCCGGGTGCTGGGCGAGGATCGGGCACCCGAACGGGTCAATGTCTACGAAGTGATGGCCAAACCGGTGGTCGGCGTCGACCCCGAGATGGACATCCGCTACTGCGCGCGCCTGTTCACCCGCTTCGACCTGACGCGGGCGCCGGTGATCGAACAGGGCGAGGTGATCGGTATCGTTTCCTTCAGCGACCTGGTGTTGCGCGGTCTGTGCAAGTTCTAGCGCCATGCCGCGGTTGCAGACTCTCGATCAGTTCGACTTCCACCACCGGCTGGAGCAGCTGCCGGGCGTCAGCCTGGTGATCTTCACCGGACCGGCCTGCGGCGCCTGCAAGCGGTTGAAGCGGGTGCTGACGGGGGAGCCGCTGCTGTTCGAAGGCGTGCATCTGTTCGAGGTGGACGCGCAGCGCGACATGGCGCTGACGCGCGAGTTCGGGGTATTCCACCTGCCGGCGATGTTCCTCTACCGCGACGGCGCGTTTCACTGCGAACTGCACAGCGAGGCGGTCGCCGGGAAACTGCGCCGCGCCGTCGACACCGCCCTGGCGGCGGCGCCGCAGGAAGCGCCCTGAGATGCGCGTCGATGTCGCCACCGGCCTGCTCGACGCGGCGCTTCAGGTGCCGTCGCCCAATTGCGACGAGCGGCCGCCCGGCGCCGTGGTCGACCTGATCCTGATCCACGGCATCAGCCTGCCGCCGGGAGAATATGGCGGCCCCTGGATAGACGCCCTGTTCACCAATCGGCTCGATCCGGCGGCCCATCCCTATTTCCGCGACATCCACCAGTTCGAGGTCTCGGCCCACCTGCTGGTGCGCCGCGACGGCGCGACGGTGCAATACGTGCCGTTTCACCGGCGCGCGTGGCATGCCGGCCGCTCCAACTTCCGGGGACGCGAGCGTTGCAACGACTTCTCCATCGGTATCGAGCTCGAAGGAAGCGACGACGACCCCTATGCCGCAGCCCAGTACGAGACGCTGCGTCAGGTGATCTGCGCCCTGCGCCGTGCCTATCCGGCACTGGCCGCCGGCCATCTTGCCGGCCACAGCGACGTCGCACCGGGGCGCAAGAGCGATCCCGGTCCTCACTTCGACTGGCTCCATTTGCAGGCATTGCTGGCGCGCGACGATAACCCCGTGGTCTGAATGGCGCGGCGCCCACGCTATGCTTGCATCTTGCGCTGCGAATCCCGAAACTAGCGGCCATGGCATTGATCGCGATTCTATTGAGCATTCTGATCGAGCGTTTTCTCGGTTCGCTGGAAGAGATGCGCCGCTTCGACTGGTTCGACGCCCTGCTGGCGTGGGTGCGCGGCTTCAGCTGGAGCGACGGGGCAGTCGGCGCCGCCGCGGCGGTCGGCGTCCCGGCACTGGCTGTGATGCTGGCAGCGCATCTGTTCAACGCCCTGTGGTGGCCGCTCGCCTTCCTGTTCGCTCTGCTGGTACTGATTTACTGCCTCGGCCCCAAGGATCTGGAAGCACAGGTGGAGGCCTTCCTTGATGCGCGCGAACGCGGCGACGACGAGTCGGCCTGGCTGCATGCGCGCGACCTGCTCGGCGACGCGGAGGTGACCAACTCGCGCCAACTGACCCGCGCCATGATGGAGGCCGTGCTGGTGGATGCCAACGAGCGCTTCCTGGGTATCTTTTTCTGGTTCGTGGTGTTGGGGCCGGCCGGCGCGCTGCTCTACCGCCTCTCTTCCCAGCTTAGCGGCGGCCTCGACGGCGATTCGGATTTCGCGGCTGCCGCCCGGCGTCTGCACTACCTTCTTGCCTGGCTGCCCGCACGCCTCACCGCCCTCTGTTACGCGCTGAGCGGCAACTTCGTCGAGGCCATGCATCACTGGCGTCTGCACGTGAGCGAATGGCAGGAAGAGGGGCGCACCATTCTCGTCGCCAGCGGTTTCGGCGCGTTGCGTTTCCTGCCTGAGCCGGAGGAGGAGACCGAGGTCGATCTGGCGGAGGAAAACAGCTATGTGCATGAGGCCGTGGCCCTGGTGCGGCGCGCCGTGATCGTAGGTCTCGCTGTGCTGGCGCTACTGACCCTGGCCGGTTGGGCCAGTTAACCCGCGGTTAAAGGCAGAAGGCCCTTACTGGCGGCAGGAAGAAAAAAAGAAAACGCATCGGGCAGAGGGGTGATGATGGGCGACAGCAACAAACTAACGGAAGCCATTCCTATTTCCGCCTTCCACCTTTCTCCTTTGGCCTTATGAAAGAGTTGATTCTCGGCGGCGCCCGTTCGGGCAAGAGTCGCTATGCCGAGCAGCGGGCCGCCGCCAGCGGCGATCCGGTCAGCTACATCGCCACCGCCGCCGCACTGGATGCGGAGATGGCGCAGCGCATCGCCCATCACCGCGCCCGGCGTCCCTCCTGCTGGGAACTGTTCGAAGAGCCGCTGGCTCTGGCAGCGGTGCTGGAGCGCGCGGCGCTGCCCGGCCGCTGCATCGTCGTCGACTGCCTCACCCTGTGGCTCAGCAACCTGCTGGCGGCGGGGGAGGAGCGGCTGCGGCAGGAGTGCACCGCGCTGCTGGAGCTGCTGCCCACGTTGCCCGGCGCGGTGCTGCTGGTGAGCAACGAGGTGGGCTGGGGCATCGTTCCCGACAACGCCCCGGCGCGCCGTTTCCGCGATGAGGCCGGCCGCCTGCATCAGCAGCTCGCCACAGTCTGCGACCGCGTCACCCTGGTGGTCGCCGGCCTGCCCCTGGCGCTCAAGGGCGGCTGACGATCGGACGATGTAATTCATTGCAGCGATGCATGAGATTACGCGGGCCACCCGCTAAGATCCGGGGCCCGAAAATGAACGTCACTACACGTCAATAAATCCAATTCGGCCTTTATATTTGCGTCCATTCGCATTCATTTGCGGACCATTTCTCACGTAGCGTGTGGTTTTTTGCGGCTTGGGGCGCGAAAATATGCCTCTCAATCCGACGCGGCAATGGCCCCACCCGTTCGCTGCCGCAATCGTTCAAGGAATCCCGACCCATGACTATCGACTGGTTGAAACAGCCCGCGGCCCCCCGTGACGAGGCGGCGCTGGCGGCCGCGCGCACGCGTCAGGGTGTACTCACCAAGCCGCCGGGAGCGCTCGGCCGGCTGGAGGAGGTGGCCATCGAGCTGGCCGGCTTACAGGGGTGCGAGCGGCCGCGGCTGGAGCGGGTGCGCATCGTTGTCTTCGCCGCCGACCACGGCGTGGCGGAGGAGGGGGTGTCGGCCTTTCCCCAAGCGGTAACGGCGGAGATGATCCGCAACTTCGCCCGCGGCGGCGCCGCCATCAGCGTGCTGGCGCGCGCCCTCGACACCGAGCTGGAGGTGGTGGATGTGGGCGCCGTAACCGACGTGGGTCCGTTGCCCGGCGTGGTCAGCCGGCGGGCGGCGGCCGGCACCGCCAATTTCTGTTTCTATCCGGCGATGACCCCGGAACAGCTGGCCGCAGCGCTGGCGGCCGGGCGCGAGGTGGTGGCCGCTGCCTGCGATGCCCGAGTCCAGCTGTTCATCGGCGGCGAGATGGGGATCGCCAACACTACCGCGGCGACCGCCCTGGCCAGCGCCGCATTGCAGCTCGACCCGGCCCTGATCGCCGGTGCCGGCACCGGCCTCGATGCGGCGGGGGTCGGCCACAAGGCGGAGGTGGTGCGCCGTGCGCTGGCGCTGCACCGCGACCGGCTCGATACGCCGGAGGCGATCCTGCGCCACCTCGGCGGCCTCGAGATCGCGGCCCTCGCCGGGGCCTACATCGCCGCCGCCCAGGCGCGGTTGCCGGTGCTGGTGGACGGCTTCATCACCACCGCCGCGGCGCTCATCGCCACCCGGATCAACCCCTCCATCCGTCCCTGGCTGCTGTTCTCCCACGCCTCCGCCGAACGCGGCCACGGCCGGCTGCTCGACGCCCTGGAGGCGCGTCCGCTGCTGAATCTGGACATGCGCCTGGGCGAGGGCAGCGGTGCCGCGACGACGCTGTCGCTGCTGCGGCTGGCCTGCCGCCTGCACGGCGAGATGGCCACCTTCGCCGAGGCCGGCGTGTCGGCCGGTAACTGAGAGATCACCGCCATGTATTCACTGCCGGAATTGCAGACCACCACCGTCGACCTGATGCGCCACGGCGAACCGGTGGGCGGCCGCCGCTACCGCGGCCACCTGGACGATCCCTTGAGCGACAAGGGGTGGCGCCAGATGCGCGCGGCGGTGGGCGAACACCATCCGTGGGACGCCGTCGTCTCGTCGCCGCTGTGCCGCTGCGCCGACTTCGGCGCCGAGCTGGCACAGCGCCACGGCCTGCCGTTGCAGATCGAGCCGCGCTTCAAGGAGATCGGATTCGGTGCCTGGGAAGGACGCAGCGCGGACGAATTGCAGGCGCAGGACCCGCTGTGCCTGTGGCGCTTCTACGACGATCCGCTCAACAACACTCCGCCGGGCGCCGAGCCGCTGGCGGCGTTCCGCGATCGCATCGTCGCCGCCTGGGACGACCTGCTGGCGCAACACGCCGGCCGCCGCCTGCTGCTGATCGGCCACGCCGGGATGATGCGCATGATCCTGCGCCACGTGCTGGAGATGCCGCTGGGCAACATGTTCCGTATCCAGGTGAGCAACGCCTGCATTTCGCGCATCCAGGTGGATGGCCGCGGCAGCGAGGCCCAGGCGCGGCTGCTGTTTCACGACGGCAGGTTGTGACGCCAGCGCGGTTTTCCGGAACCTATCGCAACCATGCGGGGATTCAAGATTAACCATGGAGAACACGGGACGCACGGGGATAAGGATGTGTCGGGACGGTATTGCACGATTTTTCCGGCAACCCCAGTGGGTATGATCTTTCGCTTTGAATTTTGAGATGAACGGCTGATTCATGATGCTTCGCGCCTTCCTCATCGCCTTGCAGTTCCTGACCCGGTTGCCGGTCCGCCTGAGCGAGCCGCCGAGCCCGGAGGAGCGCGGCCGTTCGCTGCCGTTCTACCCGGCGGTGGGGCTGGTGATCGGCCTGCTGCTGATGATCCTGGCGTGGCTGTTGGGGGCGCCGGACCCGTGGCTGGAGTCGGCCCTGTTGCTCGCCGCCTGGGTGGCGCTCACCGGCGCGCTGCATATCGACGGCCTGGCCGACAGCGCCGACGCCTGGCTCGGCGGCGGCGGCGACCCGCAGCGTGCCCTGGCGATCATGAAGGACCCGCGCAGCGGACCGGCCGGCGTCGCGGCGGTGGTGATGACGCTGCTGGTCAAGTTCGCCGCACTCGCCGCCCTGTTGCGGGCGGAGCTGTGGCCGGCGCTGCTGCTGGCGCCGCTGCTGGCGCGTACCGCCGTCGTCGGCCTGTTCCTCACCACGCCCTACGTGCGTAGCGAGGGGCTGGGCAGCGACCTGGCGCGGCACCTGCCGGTCGGCGCCGGCTGGGCGGTGGTCGCCCTGGTGGCGGCGGCGGTGCCCCTGGTGTACGGCCGGCCCGGGCTGCGCCTGGTGCTGATCATCGCCGCCGCCGCCTGGCTGCTGCGGCGGCTGATGATGAAACAGATCCAGGGAACCACCGGCGATACCGCCGGGGCGATGGTCGAACTGATCGAGACCATCTGCCTGGTGGCCCTGGCGCTGTGATGCCCCTTTCTTGGCTGCCGCCGTATTGCTAACCTTGATCGGACTAAGATAACCGCCGCGGCAAGAATGGCGGCACGAACCTGTCAGCCGCAATTCCATCCACCCACGGCAGCCCCGACGATGGCCGACGACACAGACCGCGACACCGTGCCCAGCCGGGAGCTGTTGCAGGCCGTCTACGACGCGTCGCCGGACCTGCTGTTCCTGCTCGACGTGGAGCGCGAACGGCTGATCGACGCCAACCGCACCGCCCTCGAACGTCTCGGCTATAGCCGGCAGGAGATGATCGGACTGCCGCTGGAGCGGATCGCCGACGCTGCCGAATGGCCTCAAATCCGCGCCGCTGCGGCAGCTGAGCAAGCGCAGTTGCAATGGAACGCCCACTGCCGCGACGGCGGCGAACTCCCGCTCGATGTGCGCATCCAGCCGCTGCCCGGCGCGGCGCACACGGTACTGGCAATGGCGCGCGACAGCACCGCCCGCCGCCGCGGCCTGTTCGACAGCGAGCACCGCTATCGCGAACTGTTCGAGGTCAACGCCCTGTCGCTGTGGGAAGAGGATTTCTCCGCGGTGCACGCCGACATCGAGCGGCTCAAGGCGGCGGGCATCACCGATTTCCGCGGCTATCTGGCGCAGCACCCGGAGTTCGTCGTCGAGGCGATGCGCAAGACGCGGGTGACCGACGTCAACGATGCGACGCTGGCGATGTTCGGCGCCGCCGGCAAGGAGCAGCTGCTCGGCTCCAGCGACAAGGTGGTGACCGGCGAAACCCTGGGCACCATCGCCGAGATCCTGGTGGCGGTCGCCGAAGGCCGCAACACCTTCGAGGCGGAGACGGTCAACCGCACCCTGCAGGGCGAGCGGCTCGACCTGCTGATGAAGCTAGTGTTTCCCCCCGCCTCCAATTACGACCGGCTGCTGATCAGTTTTCTCGACATCACCCGCTGGAAGCACGCGGAACAGGCGTTGCAGCGGCAGCAGTCGCAGACGCCCGGCGGACCGATCTTCACCTTCCGCTACCGCTGCGGCAGCGATTGGCCGGTGGTCTACGTGTCGGAGAATATCCGCCAGTACGGCTATACCGTCGGCGATTTCCTCGCTGGCCCGATGAGCTTCGCCGCGCTGATCCACCCCGAAGATCTGCCGCGGATGCGCGAGCAGATCGAACAGCATGTGGCCGAGGGGCGCAGGCATTGCGAGCAGGATTACCGCATCATGACCGCATCGGGCATGGCGCGCTGGGTCTACAGCTACACCAACGTGCTGCGCGATCGTGGCGGTGCGCCGCAATACATGGACGGCTACCTGCTCGACATCACCGAGCGCAAGCGCACCGAGGCGGAGTTGCGCGAAAGCGAGCGGCGCTATCACGATATCTTCCAGACCAACGCCGTCTCCATCTGGGTGGAGGACCTGTCCGCGGTCGCCGCGGTGTTCGAGCAGCTGCGCGCCGAGGGGATCACCGACTTCGAGCAGTATTTCCGCAGCCATCCCGAACTGGTGGTGACGACGGCGGGCAAGGCGCAGGTGATCGACGTCAACGACGCCACCCTGGAGATGTACGGCGCCGAGAGCAAGGAGCAACTGCTCGGCTCGCTGTACAAGGTCTTTACCGTCGAGTCCATCGAGGGCTCGCTGCGGCTGCTGAGCGCGCTGGCCGAGGGGCGCCGCCGCATCGAGATCGAGACGGTGAACCGCACCCTGCGCGGCGAGCGGCTCGACGTGCTGATCAAGATCAGCCTGCCGCAGGAGGTCGACCTGCGGCGGGTATTCGTCAGCGTGGTCGACATCACCGCCCGCACCCAGGCGCAGGAGCAACTGCGCCAGTCGGAGTACGAACTGAGTTCGATCCTGAGAAACCTGCTCGACACCTACTACCGTACCGACAGCGAAGGACGCATCGTGTTGGCCTCGCCGTCGGTCGAAGGGCTGGTCGGCTACACGGCGGACGAACTGCTCGGCACGCGCCTGGCCGCTCTGTACGTCGAGGCCGACGGCCGCGAACGGTTCCTGCGGGCGCTGCAGGAGCACGGCGGCCGTATCCGCAACTTCGAGAGCCATCTGCGCCACCAGAACGGCGCGTCGGTGTGGGTGTCGACCAACGCCCAGTATTACCGCGACGAGAGCGGCGCCGTGGCCGGCATCGAGGGCACCACCCGCGACGTCAGCCAGGTGAAGCGGGCGGAGCAGGCGCTGGTGGCGTCGCAGCACATGTTGCAGATGGTGATCGACTCAAGTCCCAGCCGCATTTTCTGGAAGGATCGCAATAGCGTCTATCTCGGCTGCAACCGGGTATTCGCCCATGCCAACGGCTACGGTTCGCCGCGCGATATCGTGGGCAAAACCGATTACGACTTGATCTGGAGCCGTTTCGCCGACAGCTATCGGGCCGACGACCGGGAGGTGATCGAAAGCGGCCGGCCGAAGCTGGACTTCGAGGAAAGGACGATGGCTACCGACGCCGGTGAGCGTTGGGTACGCACCAGCAAGGTGCCGCTGACCGAACTCGACGGCGACATCATCGGCATCCTCGGTACCTTCGACGACATCACCGACCGCAAGCTGGCGGAGTTGGAACTGCTGGTGGCCAAGGAGCAGGCGGAGGCCGCCAACCGCGCCAAGTCGGTGTTCCTGGCCAACATGAGCCACGAGATCCGCACACCGATGAACGGCGTGATCGGCTTCACCAACCTGCTGGCGCGCACCGCGCTGAACGCCGAACAGCGCGACTACGTCGACACCATCCGCACCTCGGTCAACAACCTGCTGGTGGTGATCAACGATATCCTCGATTTCTCGCGCATCGAATCGGGCCGCGTCACCATCAAGAATGCGCCCTTCGACGTTCACTCCTGCCTGCGCGATGTCGCCAACCTGTTTGCCCAGACGGCGGCCGAAAAGGGGCTCGCGTTGGAGACGTCAATCGATCCCGCCGTGCCGCGCTGGCTGCAGGGCGATGCGGTACGGCTGCGGCAGATATTGATCAACCTGGTGAGCAACGCGGTGAAATTTACCGAGCGGGGTGCGGTGCGACTGCAGGTCGAGGCGGAACGGCAAGAGGGCGCGTCACTGCTGTTGCGCTGTAGCGTGATCGATACCGGCTTCGGCCTCGATGCCGGCGACAAGACAAGACTGTTCGAACCGTTTTCGCAGCTCGACAGCGGCGACGAACGGCACTATGGGGGCACCGGCCTGGGTCTGGCTATCGCCAAAAAGCTCGTCGGTTATATGAACGGCGAGATCGATGTCGCCAGCCGGCCGGGCAAGGGGTCCACCTTCTGGTTCACGTTGCCGACCGCCGTTGCCGAAGAACCGCCGCAGCAGGAGCAGGAACCCGCGCTCCCGGCCGGGCGGCCGTATAGCGGCCGGCGCGTGCTGGTGGTGGACGACAACGCGATCAACCGCAAGCTGATCACCACGCTGCTGCGTCAGCGCGGCGTTACGGTGACCGAGGCGCATGACGGTACCCAGGCGGTGGCGCAGGCGCGGCAGGGCTCCTTCGACCTGATCCTGATGGACGTGCGCATGCCCGAAATGAGCGGCACTGAGGCGACGCGGCGGATACGCGCCATGGAACACGGCCGCTACCGCATACCCATCGTCGCCCTGACGGCTCATGCCCTGCCGCACGAGCGCGAGGCGTTCATTCGCGCCGGGATGGACGACTGTCTGACCAAGCCGGTACTCGACGAGCAGCTCGATGCGCTGCTGCGGCAGTGGCTGGGCAGCAGCGGTGCATGAGTTTGGAGTTCGGGGTTCCGGGTTCGCTTTTGGGGCACAGGCCACCCTATTTTGTTATTGTTGCGGGGCATTGGGCGAGCGCGGAACGATGTCCGCACGGACCGTATGTGATCCCGATCCCGGCACCTCCAACTTTCATGGATGCGTATTTCCGTTATGACTGAACATCGAACCGTCTATCTGAAGGACTATACCGTACCGCCGTTCCACGTCGAGACCGTCGATCTGCGTTTCGAGCTGGATGAACACGACACCCGCGTCCATGCGCGCAGCGCGCTGCGGCGTCATCCGCAGGCGCCCGCCGAGGCATCGTTGCGCCTCGACGGGCAGCAACTGGAGCTGCTTGGCGTGGCCGTCGACGGCCGGGTTCTGGCGGCGGAAGAATATACGCTGGACGCCGACGGCATGACGCTGCACCGCCTCCCCGACGCCTTCGTGCTGGAGGTGGAGACACGTATCCA
Organism: Proteobacteria bacterium UBA3588; assembly: GCA_002376325.1. Classification (GTDB taxonomy): domain Bacteria; phylum Pseudomonadota; class Gammaproteobacteria; order Thiohalomonadales; family Thiohalomonadaceae; genus Sulfurivermis. The sequence continues at coordinate 17,200 of DFMR01000120.1, forward strand.
TCCGGACGCCAACACCGCGCTGGAAGGGTTGTATGTTTCCGGCGGCAACTTCTGCACCCAGTGCGAGGCGGAAGGCTTCCGCAAGATTACCTACTACCCGGACCGCCCCGACGTGATGGCGGTGTTCACCACCACCCTGGTGGCCGACCAGACGCGCTACCCGGTGCTGCTGGCCAACGGCAACCCGGCGCAACGCGGTGAGCTGGAGGACGGACGCCACTACGCCGTTTGGCACGATCCCTTTCCCAAACCTTGCTACCTGTTCGCGCTGGTGGCGGGCGATCTCGCCTGCGTCGAAGACAGCTTCACCACCATGAG
>DFMR01000178.1 GCA_002376325.1 Proteobacteria bacterium UBA3588
CGCCCGTTCGGGTCGATCGCCTGCGTCACATGGCCGGAGGCGTTGTACTGGAAGCGGCTCAGCTGCGTAGCGCCGTCGTCCAGCACCCGAGCGATGGCCGAGGGCTTGTCGTAGCCGCCCGTTCCCCCTGCCCAAGACTGGTTCGGATAGTTGTACCAGACGCGCCGTTCCAGAGGCTGCTTGACACTCTCCAGCACCCCTGCCGTCAGGCCGGTATAGACAAAGCTCTCCTCATGCAGCCAGTGGTAGATGACAGCCTGGGTGTAGTCGCCGGGTGCCCGCTGCATGGCGGTCTTGTCCCAGAAGAAGGTGTTGCGCGAATTGATGTAGGAATTGAACGTGTTGATGCCCTGGGGAACCGGGTAATCGCTGAAGGGAATCCCCGGAGCGTTATGGCGGAACTCCACCCGCTCCTTTTGCCCCTGGGGATCGGTGATCTCCAGCCAGCGCGAGGTGCCGTCTCCCCCTCCTGCGAATTGGGTGGTGCCGTAAGGGGTGGTCATCGAGGTGACGAAGGTGCCGCTGTCGTAGGTGAACTGCGACTGCATGCCGATGGCATCGGTGATGGAGATCAACCGTCCCGAGGCGTCGTAAGCGATCGTCGCCGTACGGCCGAACGGATCGGTGACACCGGTGATCTGCAAGGGGTACTGCGCGTCATCGTAGTGGAAGGTCGTCTGCTGGCCAAGCGCATCGGTCAGGGCGGTCAGCCGCATCTGCGCATCGTAACTGAGACCGACGGCATTGCCGAACGGATCCACCACCTGGGTCAGGAATATACGGCGCGGCGCGTAGGTGCTGCCGTCCGACGCGCTGTAGACTTCCTTGCTGCCGTCGGGCAAACGGCGCTCATAGATCACGGGAGATTTCGACACCTCCACGAGGCGGGCATCCGTGCGTTCCTCGGGAGCAAACTCGCCGGTCGAACTGTTGTAGCCGGTGTAATAGCGCGAACCGCCGCCGCGCAGGTAGACCATGACGTTGTTGCCCGGCGAGGTGGGATTGTCCTGCACGTAGCCGAGCCAGTTTATCGTCCACTTCTGGCCCAGGTTGAAAAAGGTGAAGTTGGCCGGCTGGTTGATCTCACGCTGGCTGTAGACGACGGTCACCGGCACTGAGGGACCCTTGGGCGGTGTATAGATCACCGGCGTGTCGTGCAGGCTCAGACTGACCAGCATAGCTTTCACGCCGTACCGGACCATGCCGGTCGAACTGCCGCTACTCGTGCTCGTGCCGGTGCCGCTTCCGCCGGAACTGCCGCAGTTGCAAACGTCGGGATCCTGGTTGGAGGTCTGCGTCGGATTGTTATTCGGTGTGATGCCTGCGCCGATGACTTGGCGCGCCTCGTTCACCGCTACCTGACGCCACGGCCCGGCACCGTCGCGCACGGGCACGAGGAAGTAGCCGCTGGCCTCTTCCTGCACGGCCTCACGGCTCATCCAGAAGTCCCGTCCCATCGCAGCGTCCTTGACGTGATAACGCCCGTCGGCCGCGGCGACGATGGCGGCATAGTGGCCGACTTTCCAATGGACGACCGCCGGCACCGGAATCGCCTGGCCGGCGCTGCGGAATACCATCCGCGTCCGCAGGCCGGACCGATTCGATAATGTCTGCAAGCGCGCAAGCGTCATGCCATCGGTTTCGGCGCGAACACCTTTCAACTGCGCCAATCCCGCGCCGTCGCCCTCCCGGAGCATCAGTTCCCCGAGCGCAACGAGACCGCATACATAGGTGTTCGCCGGATCGTGCTGCATATCCCACAGCGCCGCCTGCGCCATGGTCTGATCGGCTTGCGCCTCACCGAGCAGCGTCCGCCCCTTCAGTTGCGCCAGCAACGATTGCACCGCCGCCTTGTGGCCGAAGGCGGCATGCAGGTGCAGCAACGTGCCGACGGCGCGATCGGCCAGCGCCATCTGTTCGCGGGTGTGGGCGTTACGGCCGGCGTCCCATGCGGCCTGAAGGCGGTTCAGCGCCTTGGAGAATTCGCCGGTGCGCTCGAAAACGAGACCTTCATTGGTCAACAGCGCGACGCGCCAGGCACCATGAGGATAGGTTTGGAGAAAGCGATCGAGGGCGGCGGTATCCAGCGGGTTGCCGACTGCCCGGTATTCGGCGATGGCGGTACGCAGTGCTGCGTTCTCCGCTACGCTCGGCGTTCCGAACGGCACCAAGCCTTCGTCGAATACGCCGTAGCGCTGTGGCACAGCCGATGACTGGACCGGCACATTTACGCTGGAATGCGCGGAAAGTGCAGCAGCAAAACCCGACCAGCCAGCCAATGCCAAAATCATCAAGAACCGTATAAATTGCCTATCCATGGTGAACGCCCTCTCCTGAAAAACTTCAAGCACGGTAAGCCGCACAGGCGTGCGCTCCGATTTCAAATTACAAGTTCGTCTTGCGCGAAACCCTCGGCAGCAGCGTCGTCGGATCGATAACAACACCGTTTACCAACGGCCGGTTGCCGTGAAGATGCAACTGCACACCGCTGTGCCGCTCGAATTTCCCCAATGCGTAACGGCCAATGCAGGCCGTATCCTCTGCCGCGCACAGTTGGGCCACGCACCCCACCAGGACCCAATAGGCCTGTTTGGCGGGATCCTTGTATGTGATCGCATCGTGCGCCGCGTCGTGCGGCGAGTAACGCACCAAGGCACCCGGCTTCAGTGGGCCGGAATTGAACTCTTCGCGGGTCATCAGGACTGTGACGGAGCGGGAGCCTGACTCCGTTGGAACCGAAACGGAAACAAGCTGAACGAACGGCAGGTAACCATGTCCGTCGGCAGGCAACGTATTCCAATAACCGTGCGCATGCGCCCAGCTGAACACGGTCTTCATCTGCAAATCGCTGGCGACCGCATCGACCGAACCAACGACGAGATTGGGATTGGTGCCCCGCGCCAGCAAACCGCAGCGGTTATGGCTGCAATCGAAGGGAGCGGCGGAAACGGGGAATACTGCAAACAGACCTCCCAACAGCCAGATCGCTGAGAGGATGTTCTTGAATGGTGGAATACGGAAAAACAAAAGCCAGTCTCCTCTCCCTGGAGCATGACGCATGCATTCGATAGCCGCTGCGTCACAAATCCATTATCCCTGGTGGCCACGCGACGGACCGTTTATATCGTTGCGTTCTTTATTGAGTCAGAGAGCCTGCAAAAAGTCAATAATCCACCCAAAACAATTAATAACTGATTGTTCTTACATCATTTAATGCAACATCACCCATTTCATGAACGGATATCCAGTCGCCGGACGCCACATGTCAGGCGGCCTGCACCGGAATGGTATTGGCGGTACGAATGACGTTGTTGTGCTCGTCGAGATAGACCAGCGTGGGTTTGTAACTGGCCAGCTCCTGCTGACTCAGGGCGACGAAGGCGCAGATGATGACGATGTCCTTGGGCGACGCCTTGTGCGCCGCGGCGCCGTTGACCGAGACGATGCCGGAGCCGTCTTCGGCACGGATCGCATAGGTGGTAAAGCGCTCGCCGTTGGTGACGTTGTAGATCTGGATCTGCTCGTACTCGCGGATCCCCGCCAGATCGAGCAACTTGCCGTCGATGGCGCAGGAACCCTCGTACTCCAGCTCCGAGTGGGTGACCCGGGCGCGGTGCAGTTTGGCTTTGAGCATGGTCAGATGCATGGAGAGGCTTTATCCACTACCTAAACAGGAATTGCACATTATGAGGGTTTGCCGGTGCCGGTTCAACGCGCACCACCCCCATTCACTCGCGCCTTGTTGGGATTAAGCAATGTTAATCAGCAGGTTATCAATCAACCTCGCCTTGCCCAGATAGGCCGCCGCCAGCACCACCAGCCGGCGCTCCCGCTCATCGGGCGTCGCCAGATCCTCTGCCCGGCGCACGCTGACGTAGTCGGGACGGAACCCGGCG
>DFMR01000094.1 GCA_002376325.1 Proteobacteria bacterium UBA3588
CCCTCCGATCCGCGCGATAACACGATATACCCGCACATCAAGGGCGTACCGTTTTCTTTACAGCTCAGCGGGTTAGAATGGCAAACGGAAATTAAGCCCGATGATATACCGCGCCGGATCAATATATCCGGCACTCACATACGTATGAATAGTCAGGTCACGACGATTGGATCAATGTCCGACAAGGGCCATCGCCGTGGTCCATATAGCGGACATCCGCATCATAATACGTAGCGTATAATCGCAACGTATTGCGCAGCACTACCGGCCATGACGAACAGATGCCAGATACCATGCGCGTGGGTGATGCGGGTATCGAGCGCATAGAAGATGATGCCCACCGTATAGAACAGTCCGCCGGCGGCGAGCCAGGCAAAACCGGCACGTCCCAGCGCGTGGTGCAGGGGGATCAGCGCGATGAGGATCAGCCAACCCATCAGGACGTAGATCACCACCGACAATATTCGTTCGCCGTTGACTGGACGGAACTCCTGCAGGATGCCGAGTAGTGCCAGCCCCCATACCACGCCGAACAGCGACCAGCCCCAGGGGCCGCGCAGGGTCACCAGACAGAACGGCGTGTAGCTACCGGCGATGAGCAGATAGATGCCGTGATGATCCAATTCGCGCAGGATGTTCTTGGCGCGGCCGCGCGAGCTGTGGTACAGAGTGGAAAAGCTGTATAGCAGGATTAGCGTCGCACCATAGATCGATACGCTGACGATCTTCCACGGGTCGCCTTTCAATGCCGCCAGCACGATGAGCACGACGGTGCCGGCGATGGCCAGCAGCGCGCCGACGAGGTGCGTTATGCTGTTGAACTTCTCCGTATGCTTAGTCATTTCCTTGTCCACGGTGTCCGCCCGCGGCAAGCGACGTCCGGTTAGCCGCGGGCGGACATCAATCCCTACGCCGGTGTACCGTCGAACAACGAACTGCCATTGGTTTCATGCCACGCACGAATGCCGTCCCACGCTTCGATGGCGGTTTCGGCGTACCAGAACAGGTCGCGGTCTTCCTTGTCGATGCTGCCCGATTCCAGCAGGAAATCGACATCGAAGACCTTGCGCCAATAGTCTTCGCCTATCAACACGATGGGGAACGGCTTCGCCTTTCGCGTCTGGATCAAGGTGAGCGCGCCGAACAGTTCGTCGAGCGTGCCATAGCCGCCCGGCAGCGCGACGATCGCTGCGGCGCGCTTCATGAAGTGCAACTTGCGCATGGCGAAATAGTGGAACTGATAGCACAGTCCCGGCGTGAGATAGGGATTGGGATACTGCTCGCGCGGCAAAGTGATGTTCATTCCCACCGTGACGGCGCCCGCCTCGTAGGCGCCGCGGTTGGCCGCTTCCATGCCGCCGGGGCCGCCGCCGGTCATGATCGCCAAGTGGGAATCGCCCTGTTGACGCGCGGCGCTCCCCACCAGCCTTCCTAGTTCGCGGCCCACTTCATAGTAGCGCGACAACTCCACACGGCGCTCGGCCAGGCGCAAAGCCCTTTCACGTGCGGCTTCGCCCGGACTCGCTTCATACGCGCGCCGGGCGACGTCGAGTTCGCAGTGGGCGGTGCCCGGTTCGCGCAGGCGGGTGCTGCCGAACACCACGACGCAGTGGCGAATGTCGCGCGCCGCCAGTCCCTGCTCAGCCTTGAGATAATCCACTTGCAGGCGAACGCCCCGCATTGCATCGGTATGGAGGAAATCGACGTCACGGTCGGCCTCGGCATAGGAGGGATGCCCCATGATCTCCCGCAGTCGAATATTGACCTCGGCCTCTTCGTCCAACGACTTGGGGCGTTCCCATGGCAGCGGTTCATTGCGCTGGGTGGGATGGGCGGGTTTGGGAATGGCTCGACGATGACGGCTCATGTTGACTCCTCGTTATGTGTTTATTACGGCCGGGTTTCTGCGCTGGATTACGGCCGCGATTTATGCCGCGGCGATAACCGGATTGCGCAGTACCCCGATCCCTTCGATCTCGACTTCGCAGATGTCGCCCGGTTTCATGAACAGCTGCGGCTTGCGCGAGTAGCCGATGCCGGCGGGCGTGCCGGTGACGAGGAGGTCGCCGGGCGCCAGCGTCATCACTTCGCTCAACAGCGCGATTTGGGTCGCCACGTCGAACACCATGTCGGCGGTATTGGCGTCCTGCACCACTGCGCCATTGAGGCGCGTCTGCAGGTGGAGGCCGCCGCCGCCGGCGGGCAGTTCGTCGGCGCTCACCAACCACGGACCAAAGGCGCCGGTGGCGTCGAAATTCTTGCCGATGGTCCACTGCGGTGTACGGAACTGATAATCGCGCACCGAGGCGTCGTTGAAGATGGAGTAGGCCGCCACATGCGCCAGCGCCTGCTGTTGCAAAATGTGGCGCCCGCCCTTGCCGATGACGGCCACCAGTTCGCCCTCGTAGTCGAGTTGATCGGAGACGGCGGGTTTGACGATGCCCGCACCGTGACCGATGAGGCAGGAGGCGAAGCGGGTGAAGATGGTGGGATAGGAGGGTACCTCGAAACCGGTTTCCGCCGAATGGTCGCGGTAGTTCAGGCCCATGCAGATGATCTTGCCCGGACGGCGCAGCGGCGGCAGCAGCCGCACCTCGTCCAGACTCAACGTCGGCGCCGAACGCAGCCGCGCACCGACCGCTTGCAGATCCGCTTCACGCGCCAGCAGTTGATCGAGATCGCCGGGGTAGTCCGGGTGTTCTGCGGTCAGCCCATGGAAGCGGACGCCGTCGCCGACGGCGATGCCGATCCGATCCTGATATTGGTACACGGCGAAACGCATGCTGTTCTCCTTGGAACGGCCACCAGCCTCGGGCCGGGCCGTTGCGCAACTTGGCTCCGGCCTATTGTAGCAACGGCAGGGCGCAAGGCTGCGTCAAGGCGGAACGTTTCGATCAGGGATTGGCGCGCTCGCGTGCGAGCTCGGCGCGCCGGTCGAGATGGCGACGCAGCATCAGCGCCAATGCCGCAAGACTGACGGCGGCGATGGCCAGGGTGGAGGCGTAGCGATGGCTCCAGGCGAGGATGGCATCGAGGTGATCGCCGAATAGGTAACCGACGATGATGAATTCACTGATGCCGATGATCACCGCCGGAGTGTTGAAACGCAGAAAGGTGAGATAGTCCAGCCGGAAGATACCGGCCATGGCGGGAGTTACCCACGACAGCGGCCCGCTCAGACGTGCGGTGAAGACGGCCAGCGCACCGCGTTTGCGGAAGAAGTCGGCACCTTTGCGGTAGTTCTCGGGATGGATCAGACGGCCGATCACCGGCCAGTGGGCAAGACGGTCGAACAGCCCAATGCCGTAGCGGCGGCCGAGCCAGTAGCTGACGTTGTCGCCGAGTATGCCGCCGCCGTAGAGCGCCGCCATCACGCCCCACAGCCCCAGCGCGCCGCTGCCTGCGAGCAACGCGCCGCTGAGAAAGAATATCTCGCCCAGCACGATGAGCGAAAACGGGACCACCGTCTCGAAGAAGGCGCCGAGGAACAACACCAGATAGGCCCAGTGGCGATGCTCGCCCAGCAGGTTGAGCAGCTGCCCGAGCGAGCTGAAATCAGCGAATGACATCGTATTTGCGGTGCGCCTTGAGTCGCAGCGGCAGCAGCGCCTCGACCAGCCAGCGCAGGCTCTGGAACAGGTAGCCGCGGGCTTCGAAGCGACGGGTGGAGGTGGCCACCTGATCGGTGGGTACGAAGAAGAAGCGTCCGTAGCGGCGGCACTCGCGGATGAAGATCAGGTCTTCGGCGAAGTTGAGGTCTTCGCGAAAGCCGATGCCGCGGGCGATGGGCGTGCGCGCCAGCTGGATCGCATAGGAGCTCTTGGTGATGCGATGAATCAGGTCATACACGGCGAACCAGGCGCGCGGATAGAGTCGATCGCCGGGCTGCGGACGCACGGCAGTGGTGCCGACGCTCAGGCCATCGTCGCTGTGGCGGTTGAGCCAGGTGTTGAGGTGGTGGAGGAAGTGCGGCCCGAGGCGGGTGTCGGCGTCGCAGAACACCACCCAGTCCGATTCGCGCGCCAGCGCGGCGAGACCGGCATTCTTGGCGCACGACACGCCTTTCTCGCTTTGCAGCACGCGCACCCGGCCGCAGGCGGCGGGCGTGTCGGCGAAGCGTCGGGCGATTTCCAGCGTGGCGTCGGTGGAACCGTTCTCCACTACGACGATCTCCATGCGTTCGCGCGGATAGCGCTGATCGATGAGGCAGCTCAAGGTGGCCGCCAGCTCCGCCTTTTCGTTGTGCGCCGGAACGATGATGGAGATGAAGTTTTTGTGCAGCAGGCCGGCCATGTCGTCGCTGATGCGGCGCACCGATTCTTGCGTACGCCAGGGCGGTTCGAACAGCCGCGTCCGGGCGCAGGACTCCAGTGCGGCGGCGAGGTCGCCGGTCTGTTCCTGATCGCGGGTGACGAAGTGTTGCAGCCCGCTCAGATAGCCGGCGAGATACTCCTGTTCGGTCTGGTTGGGCGTGGGCACCAGCAGCCCGCGCTTGTCGTGTTCGACCAGGTCCATCACGGTGGTGTAGCCGGCACGCGATATGACGCAGCGTGCGCGTTCGAACAACTGCTGGCGCAACTCGCCGCTGGCCAAGGCGCGGATCTCCAGATCGTCCTGCCGATAGGCGTCGTAGCGGGTCTCGTCGTCTTCGGCGCTGCCGAGGATGAAGACCTTGCGTCCCGGCAGCCGCCTGGCCTGTTCCAGCAGATTGTGGATGAACGATCCCTTGTGTTCGAGCAGGTAGCCGCTGATGACGAACAGGTAGTCGATGTCCTGCTCCCAGCCGAGATGGGGATAGGACGACAGGATGCCGACGTAACTGTGCGGACAGAGATGCAGGTTCGGCGAATGGGCCAGATTGCCGGCGAGGTTGATGGTGGGAAACGGATAGTCAGGGATGAACAGCCGATCGAATTTGCGCAGCGCAGCGACGTTGATGTGTTCGGTCAGCCACGAGGCCTCGCGCAGTCCTTTGGGCGGGATAAAGGCGATTTGGTGCGACAGCACGAACGACGGGGTCCAGCGGCTGTGAAAACCGTAGCGGCCGTCGCTGAAGATGAAATCGTAATCGGCGGCCATGGCGCGCACCCGACGCTGCTCGTCGCCGATCAGGCGCCAGGTGCGCAACAGATCGATGGCGAGGTAGTAATAGAGACGCCAGCCGCTACCGCGCTCCAACGGCGGATAGTCGGCCATCTCGCGCAGTTCCACCGCGGATTCGCCGGCTAGCTCCAGGCGCAGAAACGACAGGGCGTTGCCCGCCGAGACGACGGTGCAGGCGTAGCCGCGACGCAGGTATGCGCGGATCACGACCAGGCTGCGCGTGGCGTGACCGAGGCCGAGGGAGCTGACGGCGAACAGGGCCCGTGGGGTGTAGGAAAGCATGCTCCGGCTCCGTCAGCGGCGTCGCCGCGCGGCGGCGCCGGCCGCAACCCGCGGTGAGCGGATGAGCGTTGCTGAAAAGGCGTGTCGTTCGATCGGCATGTCTTCACGCTCCGGGGCAGGTAAACGGGGTGGCGGGGAGGCGATCGGTATCGCAGGCGCTCGTCGCAGGACGACGCACTGGGGCGAACACTTTATGCGTGTCGCCGCCCAACGATTCGCGCCTGCGTTGCGTTCCGCCAAACATGCAGACGATGGTATTTCGGGTTTGTTACAGAAATTAGCGCGTGCGCCGTGAGCGCCAGGGAATGGCGGCTGGGGAAAGGTGTTCGAGGTCGGTCGTGAACGCCTTGGCTTACCGCCGCAGCAATGCGACGGCACGGTCGTCAATTATTGCCGCAATAGCCACAGGTCGTTGAGGACATCCTTCGCATCCCCGCCGGAACCGAAGGCGACACCGCCGAACAGCCAGAGATCGCCGCTGTTATCCAGCCAGGACGCGGCATTGCCCCGTGCCCCGGGGAAGTCGAGAGCGGCCTTGGCGCCGCCGCGGCCGTAGACGCCCTTGGCGTCCATGGAGCGCGCCCCGCCCATCCAGCTCCATTCGTTGCCGGCGGGATCGTATCTCCACAGATCGTTATAACGGCCCCGCTTCCCGGCCGCATCGCTGCCCTCGCCGCCGAACAGCCAGAGATCGCCGTTGGCGCCGCGCCAGGTGACGGCGCCGGCCCGCGCACCCGGAACGTTGGCCGGCGCGGCCGCGCCCAGCCGACCGTGGACCCCCCTGGCGTTTACCGCATCGGCGCCGCCGAGCCAGGTCCACCGTCCGGTTGTCAGGTCGTAGCGCCACAGGTCGTTGAGGTAGCCCACATTCCAGTCCGCGTCGTATCCCCAGCCGCCGAACAGCCAGACGTGGCCGTGCGCATCGTTCCAGGTGACGGCGCCGTCTCTCGCTCCGGGCATATTGGCGGCGGCACTCCTGCCCTGGCGCCCGTAGCTACCGCGGGCGCCGGTCGTGTCGGCCCCGCCCATCCAACGCCACATACCGGCCGCCGGATCGTAGCGCCACAGGTCGTTGAGTTCGCCCGAATTCCCGGCGGAGTCATAACCCCATCCGCCGAACAGCCAGAGGCGGCCGCGCGCATCGGTCCAGATAGCGGCACTGTCCCGTGCGCCGGGAACGGCACGCGGGGCACCGTAGACACCCTTGGCGTCCAGGAGTCGCGAACCGCCCATCCAGCCCCACTTGGCGGCGACCGGGTCGTATCTCCACAGGTCGTCCAGCTCGACCGGGTTTCCCGCCGGGTTGAGGCTCTCGCCGCCAAACAGCCAGAAGTTGCCCTTTGCGTCCCGCCAGGCAGCGGCGCTATCGCGCGCGCCGGGGACGTTGCCGGCCGCCGCGATGCCGCGCGCACCGTAGACACCCGGCGCATTGGCGCTGCCGGAACCCCCCGTCCAGCGCCACCGGTTGCCGGCCGGGCGGTAGCGCCACAGGTCGTTGAGCTCCCCGAGTTTCCCCGCCGAGTCGATACCTTCTCCGCCGAACAGCCAGAGATCGCCGCCGCCATCCCGCCAAGCGGCGGCGCTGTCCCTGGCCCCCGGGATAGCGGTCGCCGTCGCGCCCGCTTGGCCGTAAACGCCCCTGGCATTCACCGTGGACGAACCGCCCATCCAGCGCCAACCGGCCGCCAATGCGAAACGCGCGCTCACCCTGCAATCGGCAGTGACGGCACCGGTGATGTAGATATTGCCGTGCAACCGGCCGCCGCAGCCGCTGACGCCGGCGATCAGATAGCCGCGCTGGGGCAACACGGTGAAACTGGCGGCGGCTGACCGACCGACGCCGGCGCGCGCCGGGACGATCACACCGCCGCCGTCGGTACCGGACGTGACCGTGTAGCCGGAACCCCGCACCAGGCCCGCGCCGCCGCTACAGGCGCCGAGCAGCACCAGCGAAAACAGCGGGATCAGGGCCGCAAACCGCGGCGGCCGGCGGGGAACCATCGTTGCTCGATCCGGAGTCAGTGCCATGGTGTTGTGCCGTGTGAGCCCTGCAACGCTTTCATCGTCGATGGATGCGGATTGGGAACGGGTACCACGGAGCGCGAGCGGCTGGTCGGGTCAGCCGGTCTGAACGCAGTGGCGCACTTCCCACGCCGCCAAAGGCGAAACCAATCCGCCGGCAAGCGCCAGATGGACTTGGTTGCGACCGGCCGCCTTGGCGCCGTAGAGCGCCTGGTCGGCGATGCCGAGCAGGCTGTTGAGATCGTTCTCGGGATGTTCGGCCAGCGGCGCCAGACCGACGCTGACCGTCACCAGCACGTCCGCCGGATGCAGCTGTTCGAGCCGGAGCCGGAACCCATCCGCGCGCTGCGGCGCGTCGTTGCCGTGCAGCAACACGACAAATTCCTCACCGCCGAAGCGCGCGGCGAGACCGTCCCCGAACAGCTCATTGAGCAATGCGCCGGCGGCGATCAGCACCTGGTCGCCGATGAGGTGGCCATGGGTATCGTTGATGCGCTTGAAGTGATCGAGGTCGACGATCATCGCCCAGGCGTCGGCGTCGCTGTTGAGGAAGCGCTGGCCGTGATCGATCAGATAGCGGCGGTTGTGGACGCCGGTGAGGACGTCGATACCCGCCATCCGCTCCAATTCCGCCGCCTGCCGCTGCATGGTGTCGAACTGATGGCGGATCAGCAGCAGCGAACGCACCCGCGCCATCACCACCTCTTCCACCAGCGGCTTGATGACGAAGTCGTTGGCGCCGGCGCCGAACACCTCCACCTGAGTGCTCACATCCTCGTTGCCGGTAATCACCAGCACCGGCAATTCCTGCAGCGAGTAGTGCTGGCCGGCGCGCAACACGTAGAGCAGATCGCCGCCGGTCATCTCGCCCTGCAGATGAAAATCGGTGATCACCAGATCGAACGCTTGCGCAGGGTTGGTGCGCGCCTCGCCCAACAGTTCCAGGGCATCTTCGACGGTGGTGGTGTGCACCACGTCCAGGCCGTGCTGGACCAGCATTCCCTGGGTCACCATGGCGACGGTGCGGCTGTCTTCGATATACAGCACCCGCCCGTAGAGGCCGGGATAGCGCTTGAGGAATTCCTTGATGAATTGGCCGAACGCCTTGAAGCCGCGCGACTTGTCGAAATAGTCGCTGACCCCGGCGGCGAAGCCCTCGTGCATCAGCCGCTGATCGGCGTCGCTGGAGATGACGATCAGCGGCGTGTAGTGATGGAGCTTGCTGCTGCGCACCTTGCGGCAGAGGTCGAGGCCGTCGGCGTCCGGCAGCATCAACGCCGTGGTGATGAGCGAAAAGCGCCCCCCTTCCAGCCGCCGCAACGCCTCGGCGGCATTGGCGCAGGCGGTGACGCGCGTGCCCGGCAATGCGTCTTCCAGACGCCGCGTGATCAATTCGCGCGAGACGCTGGAACCGTCCACCACCATGATGTTGTTGTCCATAGCCTTCAACCTTATTACGGTCATGCGCAGCTCCTTCTGCAAAAGCTCCGGGTTGTTGTTGCTTCTAGGTCGGTTCGATCTCGCGCAGATGGCGGCCCACCGCGAGCCACGACCCGGCCAGCCCGAGCAGTGCGCCGCCGCCGAGCAGCGCCCCCACATGCAGCAGACCGAGGCCGGAGAGGCGGAACCCACTGTTGTAGAGTCCGGCCAGGTTGGCCACCGGCCCTGCCAACGCCAACAGCGCGCCCTGAATCAGCAGCAGAGCGAGCGCGCCTCCAAAAAGACCATACCAGAAACCGGTGTATAAAAACGGGCGCCGGATGAAAGCGTCGGTACCGCCGATCAATTTGATGATCACAATCTCGTCGCGCCGGTTCTGGATCGCGAGCCGGATGGTGTTGCCGACCACCAGCAGCACCGCCAGCGCCAGCA
>DFMR01000092.1 GCA_002376325.1 Proteobacteria bacterium UBA3588
GTATCCCCGCCCTCCTTGATGGTCACCTTGCGCAGCATCTGGCGGACAATCACCTCGATGTGCTTGTCGTTGATCTTCACGCCCTGCAGGCGGTAGACGTCCTGTACCTCGTTGACGATGTAGCGGGCCAGCTCCTCGACCCCCTGCAGCCGCAGGATATCGTGCGGATTCGGTTCACCCTCGACGATGACCTCGCCCTTCTCCACGTGCTCACCTTCGAACACGGTGACGTGACGCCACTTGGGAATCAGCTCCTCGTGGGCATCGCTACCGTCGGTCGGGGTGATCACCAGACGCTGCTTGCCCTTGGTCTCCTTGCCGAAGCTGATGGTGCCGGAGATCTCGCCCAGGATGGCCGGTTCCTTCGGCTTGCGCGCCTCGAACAGGTCGGCCACACGGGGCAGACCGCCGGTGATGTCACGGGTCTTCGACGACTCCTGCGGGATACGGGCGACAACGTCACCCACGCCCACTTCGGCGCCGTCGGCGAGGTTGACCACCGCGCCGGCGGGCAGGAAGTAGTGCGCCGGCAACTCCGTGCCCGGGATATTGATATCGTTGCCCTTGGCGTCCATCAGCTTGACCATCGGCCGCAGGTCCTTGCCTGACGATCCACGCTGTTTCGGATCGCTGATCACCAGACTCGACAGACCGGTCACTTCGTCGGTCTGGCGGTTGATGGTGACGCCGTCGACGAAGTCGATGAACTTCACGCGGCCGTTGATCTCGGTGATAACCGGATGGGTGTGCGGATCCCAGTTGGCCACCACCTGGCCGCCCTTGACCAGGTCGCCGTCAGCGGCGCTGAGCACCGCGCCGTAAGGCACCTTGTAGCGCTCCCGCTCACGACCGCTCTCGTCCAGCACGGTCAGCTCGCCGGAGCGGGAGACCGCCACCAGGTTGCCGGACGCGTGTTTGACCAGCTTGATGTTGTGCAGGCGCACGGTGCCGTTGCTCTTCACCGCGATGTTGTTGATCGCCGCGGAACGCGACGCCGCACCACCGATGTGGAAGGTACGCATGGTCAGCTGGGTGCCCGGCTCGCCGATGGACTGGGCGGCAATGACGCCCACCGCCTCGCCGACGTTGGCGCGATGGCCACGGGCCAGATCGCGGCCATAGCAGGCGGAACAGACCCCGTAGCGGGACTCGCAGGTGATGGGCGAACGCACATACAGGTGGTCCACCGACATATCTTCCAGCCGCGCCACCCACTGCTCGTCCAGCAGTGTGCCGCGCGGGATCTCCACCTCGTCGCTGCCTGCGGCGAACACGTCCTCGGCGGTGACACGGCCCAGCACGCGCTCACGCAACGGTTCGACCACGTCGCCGCCTTCGATCAGCGACTGCAGGGTCAGACCGTTGCTGGTGCCGCAATCCTCCTCGGTGACCACCAGGTCCTGCGCCACATCCACCAGACGGCGGGTCAGATAACCGGAGTTGGCGGTCTTCAACGCCGTATCGGCCAGACCCTTACGGGCGCCGTGGGTGGAGATGAAGTACTGCAGAACCGACAGGCCCTCGCGGAAATTCGCGGTGATCGGCGTTTCGATGATGGAACCGTCCGGCTTGGCCATCAGGCCGCGCATACCGGCCAGCTGACGGATCTGGGCGGCGCTACCACGGGCGCCGGAGTCGGCCATCATGTAGACCGAGTTGAACGAGGGCTGCTTGACGGTCTCGCCCTTGGCGTCGACCACCTGCTCGTAGCCCAGCTTGTCCATCATCGCCTTGGCGATCTGATCGTTGGTACGGGACCAGATATCGACCACCTTGTTGTAGCGCTCGCCGTTGGTGACCAGACCGGAGATGTACTGCTTTTCGATCTCCTTCACCTCGGCGTCGGCGCGACCGAGGATATCGACCTTCTCGTCGGGAACGACCATGTCTTCCAGGCCGAACGAGACGCCGGCCCGAGTCGCATAGCGGAAACCGGTATACATCAGCTGGTCGGCGAAGATCACGGTGTCCTTCAGGCCGAGGCGGCGGTAACAGGTGTTGATTAGTTGCGAAATGGCCTTTTTCACCAGTGGGCGATCGACCAATGCGAACGGCAGGCCGTCAGGGACGACATCAAACAGCAGGGCGCGGCCGACGGTGGTGTCCTTCAGACTCACCTTGGTCTCGCGCTCACCGTTTTCGTCCTGAATGACTTCGCGTACACGCACCTTGACGCGCGCCTGCAGATGAGCGTTGCCGGTCTGATAGGCGCGCATCACCTCCGCGCTGTCGGCAAATACCATACCCTCGCCCGTGGCGTTGATGCGGTCGCGGGTCATGTAGTACAGACCCAGCACCACGTCCTGCGACGGCACGATGATCGGCTCGCCGTTGGCGGGCGACAGGATGTTGTTGGTGGACATCATCAGCGCGCGGGCTTCCAGCTGCGCCTCCAGCGACAGCGGCACGTGCACCGCCATCTGGTCGCCGTCGAAGTCGGCGTTGAACGCGGCGCAGACCAGCGGGTGCAGCTGAATCGCCTTGCCCTCGATCAGCACCGGCTCGAAGGCCTGGATGCCCAGACGGTGCAGGGTCGGGGCGCGGTTCAGCATCACCGGATGTTCGCGGATCACCTCGGCCAGGATATCCCACACCTCCGGCCCTTCGCGCTCGACCATCTTCTTGGCCGCCTTGATGGTGGTAGCCAGGCCGCGGCGCTCCAGCTTGGAGAAGATGAACGGCTTGAACAGCTCCAGCGCCATCTTCTTGGGCAGACCGCATTGGTGCAGACGCAGGGTCGGGCCGACCACGATGACCGAACGGCCGGAGTAATCGACGCGCTTGCCCAGCAGGTTCTGACGGAAGCGACCCTGCTTGCCCTTGATCATGTCGGCCAGGGACTTGAGCGGGCGCTTGTTGGAACCGGTGATGGCGCGGCCGCGGCGGCCGTTGTCCATCAGTGCGTCCACCGCCTCCTGCAGCATGCGCTTTTCGTTGCGCACGATGATGTCCGGCGCCGCCAGGTCCAACAGGCGCTTCAGACGGTTGTTGCGGTTGATGACGCGACGGTACAGGTCATTGAGGTCGGAGGTGGCGAAACGCCCCCCTTCCAGCGGCACCAGCGGACGCAGCTCGGGCGGCAGCACCGGCAGCACGGTCAGCACCATCCACTCCGGCTTGTTGCCGGATTCGAGGAAGGCCTCCATCAGCTTCAGCCGCTTGGTGAACTTCTTCAGCTTGGTCTCGGAGCTGGTGTTGGGCAGCTCCTCACGGATGCGCCCGGCCTCCGTTGCCAGGTCCATGGTGCGCAGCAGTTCGTAGATCGCCTCGGCGCCCATGCGGGCGTCGAACTCGTCACCATACTCCTCGATGGCGTCCAGGTAGGCCTCGTCGGAGAGCATCTGGCCGCGCTCCAATTGGGTCATGCCTGGGTCGATCACCACGAAGCCTTCGAAGTAGAGTACGCGTTCGATGTCGCGCAGGGTCATGTCGAGCAACAGTCCCATGCGGGACGGAAGGCTCTTCAGGAACCAGATGTGGGCGGTCGGGCTGGCCAGCTCGATATGGGCCATGCGCTCGCGGCGCACCTTGGCCAGGGTCACCTCGACGCCGCACTTCTCGCAGATCACGCCGCGGTGCTTGAGGCGTTTGTACTTACCGCACAGGCATTCGTAGTCCTTGACCGGGCCGAATATCTTGGCGCAGAACAGGCCATCGCGCTCTGGCTTGAAGGTGCGGTAGTTGATGGTCTCCGGCTTTTTCACCTCGCCGAAGGACCAGGAACGAATCTTATCCGGGGACGCCAAGCCAATACGAATGGCGTCAAAATCTTCAATCGGGCCCTGCTGCTTCAGAAGATTCAGAAGGTCTTTCACCGTTTGCTCTCCTCAGTTGTCCGTCGCTTGCCGTTCGCTCAAGGCGGCCGGATTCTCCCGGCCGCCGTCTGCGACGGACTAGTCTTGTTCCAGCTCGATGTCGATGCCCAATGCCCGGATCTCCTTGATCAACACATTGAAGGATTCGGGCATGCCGGCTTCCATCCGGTGATCGCCGTCCACGATGTTCTTGTACATCTTGGTACGGCCATTCACGTCGTCGGACTTCACCGTCAACATCTCCTGCAGGGTGTAGGCGGCGCCATAGGCCTCCAGCGCCCACACCTCCATCTCGCCGAAACGCTGGCCGCCGAACTGNNGCCGCCCAGCGGCTGCTGGGTAACCAGGCTGTACGGACCGGTGGAACGGGCGTGCATCTTGTCGTCCACCAAATGGTTCAGCTTCAGCATGTACATGTAACCCACGGTCACCTGGCGGTCGAAAGCATCGCCGGTACGACCATCGTACAAGGTGGTCTGGCCACCCTCCGGCAGGTCGGCCAGACGCAACATCGCGCGGATCTCATCCTCGTGTACGCCGTCGAACACCGGAGTGGCCATCGGCACGCCCTTACGCAGGTTCTTGCTCAGGGCCAGGATCTCCTCATCGGTCAGGCTGGAGAGGTCCTCCGGCTTGCCACTGGTGTTGTAGATCTGGCCGAGGAACTTGCGCAACTCCTCCACCTTGTTCTTGGCATCGAGCATGCGTCCGATCTTCAGGCCAAGGCCCTTGGCGGCCCAACCCAGATGGGTCTCCAACACCTGACCGACATTCATACGCGAAGGGACGCCCAGCGGATTGAGCACGATGTCGACTGGAGTACCGTCGGCAGCGTAGGGCATGTCCTCGACCGGGACGATCATGGAGATGACACCCTTGTTACCGTGGCGGCCGGCCATCTTG
>DFMR01000039.1 GCA_002376325.1 Proteobacteria bacterium UBA3588
ACCTCCATGCCCATGGCGACGGCGCCGTTGGCCATCATGAAGGCGGCCATCGCCTTGTCGAAGTCGCCGGAGAGCAGGATGATCGATACTTTGTTTTGTGGGACGCGTTCACGAATCTGCGCCAGCTCGTCTTCCAGGGCGCGCAGGCGCGATTCGATATCGGGGGTACGGTGCGGCAGCAATTCGGTGGCGGTGGACATGACGACTCCTTCGATGTGGTGGATTGTCGCTCTCTTATGGGCGGCATGCTGGACGCACGGCCCTCGTATGCGTTATTTAAGTGGCATTGCCGCGCTACGACAAATCGAAAGATTTAGTTAGTTGCGCTAACAAACAGGATCACGACAGGGCCGCGGGATGGAACAGTTGGATGTGGTGGAGTTGATGCGGGCGTTGCAGACGCTGGAGCGCAATGCGTCGGTGGCTTTGATGTATGCGGGGTTGCGTATGCCGCAGTTCCGATTGTTGGTGGCGTTGGCGGAGATGGGGCAGGCAACCGTAACCCAGATGAGCGAACGGTTGCATGTGACTCGCGCCACCGCGAGCGTAACGATCAATGAGCTGATCCGCAGCGGGATCGTGGCTGTATTGGAGAACCCATCCGACCGCCGCTCCTTTCATATCCGGCTGACTGAAAACGGCGCCAACAAGCTGCACGTGGCGCGCAGCGATCTGAGCGTCTTGCAGGAGAAGTTGTCGCGGCGACTGCCGCCGACAACAGTGGCTGTGTTGAACGAATTTTCCGCCACGCTGGCAGTAAAGTGAGAATACCGCGACGAGACGGCCGGCTACCTTGAAAGGAAACCGACCGCCCCGTGGCCGCTGAAACGGCCCGACGCGGGCCTACGCGTGTCCATGCCTATGATGGGTGACGCTCGACGCCATGGCCCATATCGCATCCGCCGCGATTACAACACCCAGAATAACGTGGTCCCATGCGGCGCCACTCTGGCTGCTGTAGCCAAGAAGGAACGGTGCAATGATGAGCCAGGCGCCCAGCACCAAGTTGGTCCACTCCTCCCACATGCGCGGTACCGCCAGCGCAATGACGGCGAACGCAGTTACCGCTACGCCGAGAATGTAGGAGTTCCATGCGGCCATCGCCGTGTACGAGGTGAATTGCAGAATAAAGGGGGAGAAAAACAGCCACACCCCGAGCACCAGCATGACCCAGTCTTGCCATCGCTTCTCGTTCATGATGTACCTCCTGTTGCAAGTTCAGAAGACCTTTCGATAAGAACGAAACCCGGAGACAGAGGATGATGTTTCCAAGCGGACACGATGTCGCATTTCATGCCGTTCGAAACGGATATCGCCGCCCCTGCGGTGCAGTCGGTGCGACGGCAGCCGCTATGGCGGTGTGCAGGTTCGGAAACAGCTCCGGTCTGCAGCGGGGAATGTAATTGTAGCCGACCTGGAGCGGTTCGCCAGCGGGTGCAAAGACATCGGCATACTACTCCGATAGACGCACCGTATATTCATAATGTGACGTCAGCTGCGTGGGTATTGATGACTGGACAACGCTCCGCTACCACGTGGTCGGCGCCCAGTTTTGCTCGCTGCCGTTCTTCAGTTCGCCGACATGCACAACGGTATCGCTGCTGTAGTAGTAGGGTGGAACGGGAATGTTGAGCGGGGCGGGGGAGCCGGCCATGACACGGCCCGAGAGGTCGTAGCGCGAACCGTGGCAGGGGCAGAAGAAGCCACCCTTCCAGTCGGGTCCGAGATCGGCCGGTGCGATCTGCGGCCGGTAAGTGGGAATGCAACCCAGATGGGTGCAGATGCCGATAGCGACGAAATATTCCGGCTTGATGGAGCGGTAGGAGTTCCTGTACTGCGGCAGTTGCTGCGGCTCATCGGAGTCGGGGTCTTTCAGTTCGGGGTTTGGAGCCGACAGCACCTTGAGCTGCGCCTTGGTGCGGCGCAGCACCCAAACCGGGCGTGAGCGCCAGCCTACAGTGAGCAGCTGCCCGTGTTCCAGCTTGCTGATATCGATCTCGACGGGGCCGCCTGCGGCCAACGTCGCCGCGCTCGGTTCCATCGAGAAGATGAACGGCAGCGCGGCGGCCACCATGCCGGCGCCGCCGACCACGCTGGTTGCAGCCACCAGGAAACGGCGGCGGCTCTTGTTGACGGTTGCTCCCTTATCGCCAGTCATCGATTGACCTCCTTCGGATTCGAACGGCGTTGCGCGACAATTCTGCGAATGCCGCCGCGTCGGCGGCAGTAATCCGGCAGAACAAATGAAACCGAACAGCGGCGCGGAGAGCAATGCACGGGGCGCTCAATTCGGCACTATGTAATCCATTGTGACCGTGGGTGAATGGCATGGTTCCGGCGATAGCAGCATCGGTACGGAAACCGGCGGATATCAACGGATAGCACACGGGAAGTTGATGCTTTACTAACGTTGCGCCGCGCGCCGGTCAGAGGAAATGTAGGCTATTGTCGCCATCTTGTCGTTGTCGCGCCGTTGCATGTAGTCAATGGACTGTTGGCCGCGTCAATGCGTCTGTTGACCGGCAACAGGCGCTCATCGATAACATCGGATACGACGAGGGGTCGAAACGGATACCCAAGGAGCGCCGTTCCGGTTAGGGATTTGCGAGGGGCTGCGACATGGAAGGGCCGACAGCGCAGCGCGAGCGCGGCGCAGCGATTCGAGACATAACCAAAGGGAGAATGGAATGGAGTTTATACGTCGTGAGATAGGTCAGGCCATCAGCATTCGACCCGGTACGGAGCTGGACCCGGCGATGCCGATTGGCGAACTGTTTCTCAACGGGCCCGTTAGCGTGGTGCTGGTGGCGCTGGAACCCGGTGCCGGCCGCTTTGCCGTTTACGGCGACAGCCGCTTCGAAGTCGTTCCCGACGAGCTGCTGGCGCGTGAGGGAGACGCGACGAACGCAATCGGCTGACGCAGCCTATTTGCCGCGCGAGCGGTGGACGCGGCGGAGGCGCCCGTACGAAGCCGCCCGGCTACGGTGATCGACGGCGGCAATACGGCCCTCTACATGATCCAGAAAACGTAGACGAGCGAGGCGCAGAACAGCGCCGTTAGCCAGAGTGCCGCGCCGAGCACGCCGTGGCGGCGTGCCAACGCCATGGCATAGCCGGCCTTGAACAGGTTGTTGCTGCCTGAGGCAATGACGATGGCGCCGATGATCAGCGACGGATCGATGGTTATCTTGCCGGCCAGCAGAGACAGGATGAAAGGATCGATGTCGGTGAGGCCGGTGACGAACGACAGCGTGTGCAGGCCAATGCTGCCGAAGTGGCCGACGATGAATTGGGTCAGGGCGGCAAAAATCACGAACAGCATGGCGAAAGTGGCGGCGGTGGAGACCTCCAACGGATGGCCCAGGGGGGCGGTCGTGACGTTGCCGGCCTTTGCCGAGCCGTTGCGGTAGAGCATGAACGCGGCGATACCCGACGCCAGTACGAACAGCAGGAACGGTATCGCGAGATGCTCGGCTGCGTCGCGGTGACCGAGCACGGCGATCAGCAGCAGCAGGCGCAGATACATCATCGCTGTGGCAAGGATGATGGCCGGCGATACGGAACGGGTGTCGCCGGTCTCCGCTGCCTGGCGCGCGATGACCACGGTTGCCGCAGTGCTGGAGTAGAGGCCGCCGAGGAGGCCGGTAATCAGCATGCCGCGCTGCTTGAAGAAATAGGTCTGCGCCAGATAGCTGGCGTACGACAGTCCCGATACCACCACCATGGCGAGCCACGCCTGGTAGTAGGTGACGGTGACGAACGGCGCGATCTGCCGGTCGGGCAGCAGCGGCAGGATCACGCCGGCCATGATCAGGAAGCGGGCGAGGATGACCGTCTCTTCCTCACGCATGGCATCCGACAGGCGGCGGATGCCCGGTTTCTCGCCGAGCATAATCAGCACCGTCACCGCGAACAGCACCAGATACCAGTCGGGTAGGCGCAGCACGACGGGTCCGATCAGATAGGTCAACAACGCCAGCAGCGGGCTCAGCAGCGAAAAGCGCGGCTGGGTCATCCGGCGGGCGTAATAGACCAGCAGAAACGCCGCCAGCAACAGCATGCCGAGCAGGTAGAGCCGGCCGTGCGGATCGAGGAGATAGAGGGTGAAGCCGAACAGGCCGATGAGAGTGAAGGTGCGGGTGGTGCCGAAGCCCAGATCGCGCCCGGCCGCGCGCCGGTAGCTGTGAAACTCCAGCCCGATGACGAAACTGAAGGCGATGGTCAGTGCAAATTGCCACAGCAGCGGCGGGATCAACTCCTGCGCAAGCATGTATTTCTCCGATGGTGCCCCGTCTTATCGTGACAGCTTGCCCGACAGCATACAACGCGCGTCGGCCGCGATCACGCAATGTTCCGATCGGAAACGCTGGGGCCGGTAGCGCTATGCCGCATCGCATGCCGGAATATTTGCCCACGGCGGGAATTTTGGATAGGTTCTAGTCACCTGCCAAACGCATTTCCGGTGCACCGATGGAACCGTTGTCGCTCCACCTGCTTCTGTTGTTGACGTTCATCGGCCTGCTTGCCGGTTTCATCGACGCCATCGCCGGCGGCGGTGGACTGCTCACGCTGCCGGCGCTGCTGGCCGCCGGTTTGCCGCCGGCGCAGGCGTTGGCCACCAACAAACTGCAGGGCAGTTTCGGCAGCCTGTCGGCCTCGATCAATTTCATCCGGCAAGGTTATGTGTCGCCCCGGCGCCTGTGGGCGGCGATCCTGTGCAGCCTCGTCGGCGCCGGGGCCGGAGCCTTTGCCGTACAGCGGATAGCTCCCGGAGCGTTACGGCAGATTGTGCCGGTGCTGCTGGTTATGGCGACACTCTACTTCATCTTCTCGCCGCGGGTGGCCGACGTGCACGGTGAGCGGCGCATGGGCGACGGCGTCTTCGCATTGCTGTTCGGCACCGGCATCGGCTTTTACGACGGTTTCTTTGGTCCGGGCACCGGCTCCTTTTTTGTCATCGCCTGCATCGCCCTGCTCGGCCTGCCGGTGCGCAACGCCACCGCCTACAGCAAGGTGCTGAATTTCACCTCTAACTTCGCGGCGCTGCTGTTGTTCATCGCCGGCGGCAAGGTGGCGTGGACGGTGGGCCTGCCGATGGCCGTTGGCCAGTTCGTCGGAGGCAGACTCGGCGCCGGCGTGGTGATCGGCTGGGGCGTGCGCGTGGTCAAACCGGCGCTGGTGGTGGTGTCGTTGCTGATGAGCGCCAAGGTATTGCTCGATGCCGGCGGTGGCCAGTGGTTGCGCCACCTGTTTGCCGGCTGAGGTCGGGAAAAAGTAAGCCATGGGAACACGGGGAAAGAGGATTGCACGCATTTACTTCGATGCGCGGTTCTCATGGTCATTGTGCATAAGTGCCGGGTACGAAGGCCGAAGGTCCGGCGTCAATCACGTAGTACGCCCAACTTCTAGATTGCCCCGTGGTTAATCGTTTCCTTTAACCCGCTTTCTGTGGTGTGCCGGTGATACCCAGGTGCGCCCGCCCCCGTTTGATCAACAGCAACAGCGGGATGGTGGCGAACAGGGCCATGCCGAACAGTTCGAATACGTGGATGAGCGCCGTCATTTGCGACTGCTGGTCGAGCAGCCGGCCCAGTAGCTGTGCCGCCAGAGGCGATTTGTAGAACAGGTGCAGGTGCGAGAAGTAGTGCAGCAGCGCCGGGTTGAAAGGGTTGATGTAGCCGCCCAGCTGATTCCAGTCCTGTTGCGCGAAGTGCACGGTCAGGCCGGTGCTGGCGGCGGTGCCGGTGGAGGCGGCGATGGTGCGGATCAGCTGGCGCAGGCCGGCGGCCTCGGCGGTCTGGTCGGGACGCAGGGTGGCGAAGGCGAGGGTGGTGAGCGGCACGAACACCAGGCCCATGCCGAAGCCCTGCAGGATGATGGGCCAGATCAGCCACCAGAGCCCCACGCTCAGGTTGTACCTGGCCATCGCGATGGTGCCGACGGCGGCGAGCAAGACGCCGGCCAGCACCAACGGGCGCGGGCCGGTACGGTTGAGAAAGCGGCCGGCGAGCTGCATCGTGATCGCCGCGGCGACGCCGCGCGGTGCCAGGATCAGGCCGGTGGTGAGCACCGGCATGTTGAGCAACGATTCGGTGAACATGGGCTGTAGGGTGAGGACGCCGAACAGATTGAACATGATCGAGGCGAAGATCAGATTCGATACGGAAAAATTCCGATCCTTGAACAGGCGCAGGTCGACGATACCCGCGCCATGCTTGGCGCTGACGTGGTACATGAGCAGCGCATAACCGAGAGCGCTCAACACCGTGGCGGTGACGATATAGGGCGAGGAATACCAGCCGTACTGGGTACCGCGATCGAGCACCAGCTGCATCGCCCCGAGGGCGATGACCAGGTAGGCGAAACCGGTCCAATCCATGCGCCGCGGCCGCAGCGGTGTCTCGGGGATATAGAGCCAGGCGCCGCCGAGGGCGAGCAGGCCGATGGGGATGTTGATGAAAAAGGCCCAGCGCCAGCTCGCCACCTGGGTGAGATAGCCGCCCAGGGTCGGGCCGACGATGGGGCCGACGATGGCGGCGAGGCCGAAGATCGCCATCGCCTTGCCCCGTTCCTCGGGGGGATAGTTCTTGATCAGGATCGCCTGCGCCAGCGGCATCAGCGCGGCCCCGGCGATCCCCTGCAACAGGCGGAACAGCACCACTTGGTCGAGTGTCTGCGCCAGTCCCGTGAGGCCGGAAGTCAGCATGAAAAAGGCGATGCTGATCAGCAGGTAGCGCTTCTGGCCGATGCGATCGGAGAAGTAGCCGGTGAGCGGCATGAACACGCCGGAGGCGACCAGATAGCTGGTCAGGACCCAGGTGATCTCGTCCGGCGTCGCCGACAGTGAGCCTTCCATGTGGGGCAGGGCGACCACCACGATCGTGGTGTCCACGATCTGCATCACGGCCGCGATCATCACGGTCCAGGTAATCAACAGCCGTTTCGAGGCCATGCCGGGCGTACCTCCTTACGCATGCGATGATGAATGATAATGCACAGCCTGTATGAGTATGGCCGCCGCGGGATGTTCCTGCGGGACGATGTACTCAGATGCGCGGCGCTTCGGCGGCGGGGGAAAGCATGACTTCATCGCCGCACATGACGGCGCGGGCGCGGCCTTGGCGTTTTGCCAGGTACATGCGCCGGTCCGCCATTTCCAGCAGCTGCGGCCAGTCGTGGATATCATCGGTGATGCGTTCCGCCAGCCCGATGCTGGCGGTCAGCGGGGTGTGGTCGGGCCGCATGCCCAGCCAGTCCCGCAACAGCCGTTGCAGGATAAGGCGCGCGCCGTCGGCATCGGTACCCGTCAGTACCAGCACGAACTCTTCGCCGCCCCAGCGGACCACCATGTCGCTGCGCCGCAGGTAGCGGTGCAGCGACATGGCGCTGTCGCGCAGGGCCGCATCGCCGGCCTCATGGCCGAAGCCGTCGTTGATCTGCTTGAAGCGATCCAGGTCGCAGAAGGCGACGGCGAACGGCGTGTCGTGCTCCAGGGAGATGTGAAAATAGAGGTCGATCAACTCCTTGCCGCTGTCGCGCGTATAGGCGCCGGTGAGCTGGTCGACGCTGATGCGCTGTACCAGCGACATCATGTAGTTAAGCTGAATCGCCGCCGCCAGCACGCTGACCCAGATGAGCAGGAACAGGGTCCAGCAGGCGGCAAAGTAGGCGTCCAAGTCGACATGGTGCGATAGCGGAGGTCCGACGGCCATCGCCGCCAGGGCGGCGAATCCGACGACCGCGGACTCCAATATCGTGAGGGGAAAGACGCTGAGGCCGGCCACCACGATGAACGGCAGCAGGGCGTAGATGTGGATGAATATCACGCTCAGGCCGCCGGTCTTGATACCGGCAAACAGCGCCTCTGCCACCAAGTAAAAGAGTAAGGGGTTGAGCATCAGCAGCGCCAGCCGGGTGCGCGCGGTGGTGATGTCGCGCGACAGCTCGCGCGGCCAGCCCAGGTAAATGAATACGGCGGTGGAGGTCAGACGCAGCGCTGCGAGGGGAGCGGCGACGGCCTTGGGCAACAGGACGAAATCGATGCCGATCCAGGCGGCGGTCAGGACGGCGAACGCCCAGGAGATGATCTGGATGCGGCTGAGGATGACGCCGGCACGGTGGCGCGTCATGTAGGGCGTATGCAGGGGGAACCAGAGCAGTGCCAGCAGACGCTCACCCGACACGTCGGTATCGGCTACCAGCTTGGTGGCCCGCCGCCACAATTGATTGATGTTATTCATCCGGCGCAGTGGGTTGTCGTTATTGGGATTGCTGCCGCAGCGGACAGCGTAGCAGCGTCGCCCGCCGGGTCATAGTGGTTTCGGTCGTCGAACCCCCGGGATTTTGCCGCAGCGTTCACAAATCCGCGTCCGGCACATGGTAATCTCGCTGTATTAGCATTTTCGCATTTACGAGGATATGACCATGGAACGTGAAGAGCTGGCCACACAGGCCTATCAGCGTGCTTTCGAGCTGGACGCCAAGTACGGCTGCTGTCCGCAGTGCGTATTGACGGCGGTGAAGGAGACCCTGGGCGGGGTGAGCGACGAAACCATCAAGGCCAGCCACGGCCTCTCCGGTGGCGGCAGCCTGATGGGGGGCGGTACCTGCGGCGCCCTGACCGGTGGCTTGGTGGCCCTCGGCACCCGCAAGGGACGCGACGCCGACAAGCTGCACAAGGGACGCGGCATGGCCAACTTCCAGGCGGGCCGGGAGCTGGTGGAGCGGTTCCACCAGGAGTTCGGCGGCACCAGCTGCGAACACCTGCAACAGCAGTTCAGCGGCCGCACCTGGGATTTCTGGAAACCCGAAGAATATAAAGGCTTCTCCGACGCCCGCGGCGACCAGTGCGCCCGCGCCACCGGTCTGGTGACCCGCTGGGTCGTCGAGATGCTGTGACCGGACGGGATTCCGG
>DFMR01000183.1 GCA_002376325.1 Proteobacteria bacterium UBA3588
CGGCATAAGTCCATCCCTGGACAAAAAAACAGGGGCAGCCGCAGCTGCCCCGGTATTGAGCGTCGCTCCGCCGCAGTTACTTGGCGCGACTGCGGTATTCGTCGGTACGGGTATCGATCTCGATCTTGTCGCCGATCTCGACAAAGGCCGGCACCGAGATCTCGTAGCCGGTGTTGAGCTTGGCCAGTTTCATCACCTTGCCGGAGGTATCGCCCTTGACCGCGGGTTCGGTGTAGACCACCTCGCGCACCACGGTGGTGGGCAGGTCCACGGAGATCGCCTTTTCGTTGTAGAACACCACCTGGCACTGCATACCGTCTTCCAGGTATTTCAGTGCATCGGCCATGTTCTCGCTTTCGATCTCGTACTGGTTGTACTCCTCGTCCATGAACACGTACATCGGATCGGCGAAGTAGGAGTAGGTCACGTCCTTGGTGTCGAGCACCACGGTGTCGAACTTGTCGTCGGCGCGGTAGACGGTCTCCATGCCGGCGCCGGTCAGCAGGTTCTTCATCTTCATCTTGACCACGGCGGCGTTGCGGCCCGACTTGTTGAACTCGGCTTTCTGCACGACCATCGCGTCGCTGCCGACCATGATGACCTGGCCGGCGCGGATTTCCTGGGCGATTTTCATAATAACGGGGTACTCGGATGGGTAAAATGACCGCCGAATTATATATGTTTCGTACCAAAAAGCATCAGATTCCCGGCAAGGTCGTCGGCGCAGGCCATCCGTTGCGCCCAGCCCTGCGCATGGTGTGCCAGCGTCTCACGGGCGGCGAGGAATTCCGGCCAGGCTTCGGCCACCCCTTCTTCCCGGTTCCAGGCCAGCCAGAAAGCCCGTAATGCGCCTGCCGCGGGCGCCGGCAGACCGGCGCAGTAGAGGTCGAGAAAGGCCTCCAGCTTGGGCCAGTGAGCACCCTCCTGCTGGCGGTAGATCTGCCAGACCAACGGCCGTCCGGCCCATTGGGCGCGCACGAAGGAGTCCTCGCCGCGGACGAAATTGAGGTCGCAGGCCCACAGCAGGCGGTCAAACCGCTCCTGCTCCAGGAACGGCAGCACGTGCAAGCGCAGCATGCCGCGGACAAAGTGCGCGCCCGCCCCGGCCTCGCCCGCGCCGAACAGGGCCGCAACCTGATTCGCCAGCCCCCCCTCCGGCACAACCACCGTGACCGGCCGTTCACTGCCCGCCCACCGCTCGACCAGCGCCCCCAGGCCGGCACAGCCGTAACCGAACAGCGACAGGCGCAGCTCGTCCGCGGCGGGCGGCGGCAGGCCGACCGAGTCCCAGAACGCCGCCACGGCAGCGGCGTCGCGCTGGAACGCACGGCGTTGCGACAACAGCTCGCGCTCACGCAGCAGCCCGCCGGTCCCGGCGACAAAGCCCGGAAAGAAGAAATATTTGGTCAGGGGCAGCCGGGGATGGGGCGATGGCAGGCCGTGGCAGCCGGCCACCCACGCTTCGGCGCTGAGGTATTCCAGATTGAGCCATAGCGGCGCCGGCCGCCGCGCCGCCATCGCCGCCACGAAGGGCTCCGGCAGGGTACAGGCCAGCGCCTCGACCACCACCTCGCCCACCGCCTCCGGCGCCACCGGCGGAAAGGGCGTGGACCAGTGCCGCACCTCGATGCCGCCGCAGTGCTGGCGCTCCGCCGCCGGCTCGATCGCGGGTGCGATGCGGCGGAAGCTGGCC
Organism: Proteobacteria bacterium UBA3588; assembly: GCA_002376325.1. Taxonomy (GTDB): domain Bacteria; phylum Pseudomonadota; class Gammaproteobacteria; order Thiohalomonadales; family Thiohalomonadaceae; genus Sulfurivermis. Next base: position 1,694 of record DFMR01000183.1, read on the forward strand.
AGGTCGTCCACCCACAGCCGCACCTCCTGGCCATGTTCGGCCGCCAGCTGGCGCGCCAGACGCCAGCAGATGCCGATGTCGCCGAAGTTGTCGACCACCGAGCAGAAGATATCCCAGCGCAGCCGGGGGGCGGAGGGGCGGTTCATGGCGGCGCATGTTAGCACCGCCGCTGGCCCTGCGCGCGGCGGTGTACTTTAATCAGCTAGGGGGCACACAAAACAATATCGGAGGAGATCATCATGACCAGCGTCGCGACACTGTTGGAGACCAAGGGGCACGACGTCTGGAGCATCGGGCCGGACGCTACCGTGTATGAAGCCGTCGCGCTGATGGATCAGAAGGGGATCGGCGCCCTGGTGGTGCTGCACGACGGCCACCTGATCGGCATCGTCGGCGAGCGCGATTATGCCCGCAAGGTGATCCTGCACGGGCGGGCATCGAAGGAGACCAAGGTCCGCGAGATCATGACGACCGGGGTCTACTACGTGCTGCCCGAAGAGGACGTCAACGAATGCCTGGCGGTGATGACCCACCGCCGCATCCGTCACCTGCCGGTGGTGCAGGAGCAGCGTCTGGTGGGGATGATCTCCATCGGCGACGTGGTCAAGCACGTCATCGCCGAACAGCAGTCCACCATCGAACACCTGGAGCACTACCTCTCCTGGCAGGAGAATTATTGACTACAGGCCGACCCAAGCTTCTAACCGCAGAATTTGTGGACCGTCGTAGGCCCGATAGAGCGCAGCGGTATCGGGCAGACCCTGCCGGACACCGCTGGGCTACGTCCGGCCTACATAGCGACAATCCATCGTAGGCCCGATAGAGCGCAGCGACATCGGGCAGACCCTGCCGGACACCGCTGGGCTACGTCCCGCCTACATAGCGACAATCCATCGTAGGCCCGATAAAGCGCAGCGACATCGGGCAGACCCACAGAACGGCTACCGACGTAGGAACACTCCCTTAACCGTCATCCTCGTCGAGGATGACGGCACCGGAGGCGTCACGCTTGACGTTCATCAACGCCGGGTGGTCGCGCTGCATCCGCTTCAGTTCCATCTCCTGATGCGAGATGACCCCCTGCTGCTCCCGCACCTTGTCGGCGAGCCGCTGGTTCTCCAACAGCAACGCCCGGTGCTCCAGCGCCTGGGCGATGACTGCCAGCAGTTCCGCCTCGTTCCACGGTTTGCTCACGAAGCGGTAGATATGCGCCTCGTTGATGGCGCCCAGCAGTGCCGTCAGGTCGGTATAGGCGCTGAGGATCAGGCGGCTGGCATCGGGCTGCTTCCCGGCGAAGGCGGTGAGGAACTGCACGCCGTCCAGCTGCGGCATGCGGTAGTCGGAGATCACCATGTCGAACGGCGTTGCATCGGCGCGCGCCAAGGCGGCGACCGGTTCGGTGAAGTACTCCACTTCGTAGCCGTGCGCCACCAACACCCGCCGCAGCGCACGCACGATGTTCTCTTCATCGTCCACCAACATCAATCGGCTCATCCGCTGCTCCTGTCGCGGCCTTCCGCCGCACGGTCGATGCGCATAGCTTGGCACAGCGGCATGGCGTCGGCCAGACCGCGATAACGGACCGCCACCCGAGGGTCTCGCAGCGGGCCGAAACGGACTAAAGTACCTTCACAGATTTTCGCATTTCTTTACTATCGCCGTAGTACGTTAGGGCGTAGCCTTGCCGGTGCTGACGGATGTGCCCATCGCTGCTGCGGACGGCATGAAATCCCGGACGCGCCCGTGACGCAGCCCCCCCTGGATCACACGCGGAAACATTGTGGAGCATTACAGAGGTTGCGGCACTGCGCCTGCGACAACAGCGCTACCGGCCAACGGACAGGAACGCCTAATGGGTTTTCTAAAACGCAATATTCTCCGTATCTCCATCCCGGCCATCGTCGTCATCGGGCTCGCCGTTTACTTCTGGCGGCTGGAGCAACAGAAACCGCCGCAATTTGTCACCAAACCGGCCACGCGAGGTGCCGTGATCAAATCCATCATCACCACCGGCGCCGTCAATCCGGTAGTCACGGTGCAGGTGGGCAGCTACGTCTCGGGCGTGATCCAGGCGCTCTATTGCGACTACAACACCCACGTCAAGGCCGGGCAGCTCTGCGCCAAGATCGATCCGCGCCCCTACCAGCTGGTCGTCGACCAGGATGCCGCCAATCTGGCCAGCGCCAAGGCGCAGCTGGCGAAGGATCGAGCCAGCCTCGACTATGCAAAGACCAATTACCAGCGCGACCTCAATCTGCTCAAGGAGGGCGTCGTGTCGCAGGATACGGTGGACAGCGACAAGAGCGTCTACGACCAGGGCAAGGCCCAGATCGCGCTCGATCAGGCAACCATCAGGCAACACCAAGCGGCGCTCAACGGGGCGCGGGTCAATCTCAGCTACACCGACATCGTCTCGCCGGTCGACGGTGTGGTGATCTCGCGCAGCATTGACGTGGGGCAAACGGTTGCTGCCAGCTTTCAAACCCCAACGCTGTTCCTGATCGGCAAGGACCTCACCAAAATGCAGGTCGACACCAACGTCAGCGAGTCCGACGTCGGCGGCGCCAAAGTCGGCGACAAGGCGTCGTTCACGGTCGAGGCCTATCCGGACGCGGTATTCTGGGGCAAGGTGGCGCAGGTACGGCAAGCGCCGATCACGGTGCAGAACGTGGTGACCTACGATGTGGTCGTCAGCGTGAACAATCCCAATCTGGAGCTGCTCCCGGGCATGACCGCCAATACGCGCATCATCACCGAGGAGCACGACGACGTGCTGCGGGTGCCGACGCAGGCGATTCGCTTCTCGCCGGGCGGCATCGGCCAGACCATGCCGCAGGAGTATGCCGGGGCACCGGCGACGAAGCAGGGCGCGCGCGTCTGGATGCTGCGTGACGGTCGCCCGCATCCGGTGCGCGTCACCACCGGTCTGCGCGACGGCAGCAACGTCGAAATCACCGGCGGCGACTTGAAGGCGGGCGACCAGGTCATCGTCAACGAGATAGCGGCGGCCGACGCCAAGACGGCGCGGCGCGGCGGCGCACACCTGCGCTTCTGATCGCCACCGGGGACAACCGCCTTGGCCGACAACGTCATCGAGATCCGCAATATCGTCAAGACCTACCGGCTGGGGGATGTCGAGGTGCAGGCGTTGCGCGGCGTCAGCCTGACTGTCGAGCGCGGCGAGTTCATCGCCATCATGGGCGCCTCCGGCTCGGGCAAGTCGACGCTGATGAACATTCTCGGCTGCCTCGATCGGCCTACCTCCGGACAATACATGCTGGAGAGCTCCGACGTGGCGTCGCTCGACGAACCTGCACTCGCCCGGATCCGCAGCCTGCGCATCGGCTTCGTGTTTCAGAACTTCAATCTGCTGGCGCGCACCAGCGCGGCGGAAAACGTCGCGCTACCGCTGTTCTATTCCGGCCATGTCGCCGACAGCGACCAGCGGGTAAGCGAGGCGCTCCGTGTGCTGGGCCTCGAAGGCCGGGAGCATAACACTCCGGGCCAGCTCTCCGGTGGCCAGCAGCAGCGCGTCGCCATCGCCCGCGCGCTGATCAACCAGCCACCGATCCTGCTGGCGGACGAGCCGACCGGCAATCTCGATTCCAAGACCGCAGTCGACATCATGAACATCCTGCGCACCTTCAATCGCGAGCGCGGCCTGACCGTTATCCTGGTCACCCACGAACCGGACATCGCGGTGTTCGCCGATCGGGTCATCACCGTGCGCGACGGCCATATCGTCTCCGACGAACGCCGCCATCCGCGCGAGGTGTCAGGCGCGCCGCAACAACCGGCCGCATCCCCCGTCGTGCCGGCGGCCGACGTGCACGGCACCCAGGACGCCTGGTCGTTCGCCCACATGGCACTGCTCGCCGCGGCGCGGGCGCTGGCGCGCAACAAGATGCGCTCGGCGTTGACCATGCTCGGCATCTTCATCGGCGTCGCCGCGCTGATCACCATGGTCGCCGTCGGCCAAGGGGCCAACGCCGCGGTGAAACAGCAGATCGAGAACCTGGGCACCAACCTGCTCATCGTATTGCCCGGCGCCACCACCAGCAACGGTGTGCGCGCCGGCTCCGGCAGCGCCTCGACGCTGACCGTTGCCGACGCCGACGCGATCAAGAACGACGACCCGGCGGTTGCCAACGTCGCCTACCAGGATCGCCAAGTCGCGCAGATCCAGTACGGCAACGAAAACTGGAGCACCGAGGTACAGGGCGTGCCACCCAGCTTCCTCACCCTACGAAACTGGCAGGTGGTGGCGGGACGCGCCTTCACCGAGGACGATGAAAGCAATGCCAATCGGGTCTGCCTGCTGGGGCAAACGGTGTTGAAGAACCTGTTCGGCGCCTACGAAAATCCGGTCGGTGCCACCATTTTCATCAAGAACGTGCCGGTCGAGGTGGTCGGCGTGCTGGCCGCCAAAGGCCAGACCGGCTTCGGCCATGATCAGGACGACACCGTACTCATTCCGTTCACCGCGGCGGAGCGCAAGATCCTCGGCGTCGCCGCACCGACCATCTCGGACAGCAGCAGCAGTATCTACCCCGCGCCGCCCAACCCGTTCGGCATCAAGCCGAAACTGGCAGGCTACGTCCATATCATCTACATCCAGGCCACCAGCATGGCGATGGTGCCCACGGCACTCGATCAGGTGACCAATACCCTGCGGCGACGCCATCACATTCAAGAGGGGCAGACCGACGATTTCGGCGTGCGCAACATCAGCGACATCACCCAGGCCGCGGAGAGCAGCAGCCGGGTGATGGCGCTGCTGCTCGCCTCGGTGGCATCGATCTCGCTGCTGGTCGGCGGTATCGGCATCATGAATATCCTGCTGGTGTCGGTCACCGAGCGCACGCGCGAGATCGGCGTGCGCATGGCGATCGGCGCACGCCGCATCCACGTGTTGATGCAATTCCTGATCGAAGCGGTGCTGCTGAGCGCGATTGGCGGAGGCATCGGCGTCGTGATGGGTGTTGCCATTTCGAAGATCATCTCCGTCGTTGCCGGCTGGCCGACGCTGCTGTCGCCGGCGGTCATGCTCGTCGCCTTCATCTTTTCCGGCGCGGTGGGTGTGTTCTTCGGCTACTATCCTGCGCGCCGCGCTTCACTGTTGAATCCGATCGAAGCGCTGCGCTTCGAGTAGCAGGTACGAGGCCCGATCATGAACAGATTCACGACCCGCGGCATTCGCAGCGTTGCCATCGCAGGGCTGGCCGTCGCGCTCGGCGGCTGTGCGGTAGGTCCCGACTTCGTGCGGCCGGCGTCGCCGCAAGTGAAGGGCTATACCGTGGCCGGCGCGCCGGCCGCGCTGACGTCCGGCGCCGGCGAACCGCAGCAGCGCATTGCCATGGGCAAGACGCTGTCGGCCCAATGGTGGGAACTGTACGGCTCGCAACAGTTGAACCAGACCATCAAGCAGGCGCTGGCCGGCAGCCCCACCCTGGCCGCCGCCAAGGCCACCCTGGCGCAGGCGCAGGAGACGCTGCGGCAGGAACAGGGCGGCTACTACCCGCAGCTCAACGCCAACGCCGGCGCCCAGCACCAGCACACCTCCGCCGCGGGCGGCAGCGGCAACACCTACGATCTCTACTCGCTCGGCGGCGCGGTCAGCTTCGCGCCCGACCTGTTCGGCGGCACCCGGCGGCAGGTGGAGCAGCAGCAGGCCTTGGCCGACAACCAGCGCTACCAGCTGGCGGCGGCCTATCTCACGCTGACCGGCAATACCGTCGCCCAGTCCATCGATATCGCCTCCTATCGGCAGCAGCTCGGCGCTGTGCAGGACATCGTCAACGGCGACCAGCAGAACCTGCGCCTGGTGCAGCTCAAATTCGACGCCGGCAAGGCTTCGCGTCTCGATGTACTCACCGCCCAAAGCCAGCTGTCCAACGACAGGACCCAGCTGCCGCCGCTGCAGCAGCAGTTGAGCGTCGCGCGCCATGCGCTGTCGGTGCTGATCGGCCGGTTCCCCGGCAACTGGTCGGCGCCCGCATTCGAACTGAACGAATTCACCCTGCCGGCGCAGCTGCCGCTCAGCGTGCCGTCGGAGCTGGTGCGGCGGCGGCCGGACATCCTCGCGGCCGAGGCCCAGCTCCACGCCAGCAGCGCGGCCATCGGCGTCGCCACCGCCCAGCTCTATCCCAGCCTCACCCTGAGCGGCACCTTCGGCGTCCAGTCGCTGTCGAGCGCGACCCTGTTCCAGGGCGGGGATCAGTACCACAGCCTGGCGGCGAGCCTGCTGGCGCCGATCTTCCAGGGCGGCGCGCTGGAGGCGCAGAAGCGGGCAGCGGTCGACGCCTTCCGCGCCTCGCTGGCCACCTACCGGCAGACGGTGCTGGCGGCCTTCGGCCAGGTGGCCGACGTGCTGCGGGCGCTGGAACACGACTCGGACCTGGCCGGGGCGCAGAAGCACGCGCTCGAGGATTCGGAAAAATCACTTCAATTGCAGCGTTTGAGTTATCAAGCCGGCAAATCGGACCTGCTGCAACTGCTCGACGCCGAGCGCAGCTACCAGCAGGCGCGCCTCGGCTATGCGCGCGCCCAGGCGCAGCGCTATCAGGATACCGCACAGCTGTTCGTCGCGATGGGCGGCGGTTGGTGGGAGGCGACCGGGATTGCGGACGACGGCGGCAGCGCCACCACGCAACAAAACCCATAGCAGGTCCGCACCGGCGCGCAGCCAGCCGCTGCGGACGCCTTCCGCAGCAGACAGTTGCGCCCACAGCTGTCCTCGGGCGTCTCAATTCTTTATCCTTGCTCCATGTGCCGCGCTATTTCGCCTGTCCGACGGATGCCGCCGGTGTCCGCCATCACGGCCGCGACACCGGCTATCCCATTGCAACCCAAGGGGGCGACTCAAGGATGAGTATCCATAACGTATCCGGCTGCGACACGCGCAGCCCCCTCGATATCCTGCAACAGCTGTTCGGCTACCAGGCCTTCCGCCCGCCGCAGGACCGCATCGTCGAACATGTCAGCGCCGGCGGCGACGCCTTGGTGCTGATGCCCACCGGCGGCGGCAA
>DFMR01000137.1 GCA_002376325.1 Proteobacteria bacterium UBA3588
GATTTCGCCGGTTTTGACGGCGACGGCAAGGAGACCTACGAGCGTTTTCTTGACGGGCGCATATACAGCCGCTTCGGTCAGCACCTGCTTGAACGTTAGTTGCTGCCGTTGCTGCGGCATTGCCTGCGCGCCGCGCCTTGTCCTGGCACTTTCGGAGGGCTCTGAAAATGCCTCCAAGAGTGCAACAGTACACTAGTGCGGCAGTACAAAGTGCCTGCGCAGTATTGCTGCGGTAAAGGTGGTGCGCAAATAGAATCCGCGGGGATTGGTCAGCGTAGGTTCGCCGTTGCTGTCTACGGCATGGCGCAAGGAGCGGCTGTCGGCGGCTTTCGGGCGGATCTGTAATACCTCGCCATGGTGCGCGCTGATCTGGTCGAGTTCGCCCAGGCTCACCCGCTCCATCAACTCCTCCCAGTCTCGACGCAGCATCGTCTCTTCCGTTTCCGACGGGCTCCACAGCAGGGCGCTGCCCACACGGCGCTGACCCAGGGGAATGTCCTTATCCGCTTCGATTGGCAGCCACAGCACCCGCGCCAGTTTGCGCCTCAACCAGCAACTGCCCCACGTTTCTCCCACCGTCTCCAGCGGCACTGTGCAGACGTAGGTCGATTCGCGCGGCAGTCCGCGCCGATCCACGGGCAGGGTTTTCAATTCGACGCCGATGGCGGCGAAGTCCGGGAGGGGGGCGGAGCCGGCGGTGGCGCCCAGTGTCGCCTCGATCAGTTGACCCACCCAGCCCTTGTTTCTGCGCAGGTCGTGGGGTAGCTCCTCACCCTGTGCAGCGGCGAGGGCCGTGAGCGACAATCCGGCGATGGCACGGGCGCGTTGCAGCAGTTCCGTTTCCGTTTCGGGTGGAAGGATATTCTTCGTCATCAGCGTGAGTATGCGGAGTTGCCTGCACTGTGTCGAGGAAGCGGAGGAGTGTTAGTATCATGCCGACGTTAAGGCATCTGCATACCGTGTCCCATAGGAGTTTACGATGACTCATCCGTTGTCTGAAGAAGCACTGGATACCCTGTTTCGTGAGGCGCGCAGCTTCAGCGACTGGCAGGAAAGGGCCGTCGACGACGCGCTGTTGCAGCAACTGTACGAATTGGCGAAGTGGGGGCCGACGGCGGCCAACAGCACCCCGGCGCGGTTTGTGTTCGTAAAGAGCCCGGAGGCCAAGGCGCGCCTGAAACCCTGCCTGGCGGAGGGCAATGTGCACAAGTCGATGAGCGCGCCGGTGGTGGCGCTCATCGGCATCGATCTGGAGTTTCACGAAAAGCTTGCCTATCTTTTTCCCCACACCGACGCCCGCTCCTGGTATGCCGGAAAACCAGACAAAATAGTCGCTTCGGCGACGCTCAACGGTGCCTTGCAGGGCGGCTATTTCATTCTTGCCGCGCGCAGCCTCGGCCTCGATTGCGGCCCGATGTCGGGGTTCGATAACGCAAAGCTGGACGCGGCCTTTTTTCCCGACGGCACGGTGAAGTCGCTGTTCATCTGCGCTCTCGGCTATGGCGTGCGCGAGAAGCTGCATCCGCGCGGCCCGCGGCTCGCCTTCGACGACGCCTGCCGGATCGAATAGGGGCAGAGCATGCCGGATACCACGGTGCCAGATTCGGCCCGCCTTGCTGTGGAGCCCGGTTTCATATAGTCATCGCCACCGATACGGTTCGCCTCTCGTATCTTCCCCCTATTCTTTCGAAACGGGCATCGGTATCAACACATGGCTCGCCGCCACTTCCGGCTGCAGGGTGGTGTGTTCGATGGCGAAGCGCTCGTGCAGCACCTCGTTGACGGCGGGTTGCACTTGTGTCCAGTCCGACAGGTGATTGAGCACCAGATGGGCGGAGAGGGCCACCTTGCCGGAGCCCAACGCCCAGATGTGCAGGTCGTGTACCGAGCAGACCTGCGGTACCTGCGCCATGGCCAGTCCGACGCTGGGCAGATCCAAGTGCGGCGGCACGCCTTCCAGCATCACGTGCAGCCCTTCGCGCAGGATATTGACGGTGGAATAGAGGATCAAGCCGCAGATTACCAGCGCCAGCAACGGATCGATGGGGGTCCAGCCGCTGTACCAGATCACCGCGCCGGCGACGATCGCCGCGACCGAACCGAGCAGGTCGCCCATCACATGCAGCAGCGCGGCGCGCACGTTGAGCGTCTCTTCGCCGTGGGTCAACACGAAGGCGACGGCGGCGTTGATCAGCAGCCCGATGACGGCGGTGAACATCACCGCCTCGCCCTGTACCGCCGCTGGCGCACGCAGGCGTTGCAATGCCTCCCAACCGATGGCGATCACCGTGAGCAACATCAACAGGGCGTTGGCGACGGCGGCGATAACCTCTATGCGACCAAGGCCGTAGGAGTGGCGCGTGGACGGCGGCCGCTGCGCCAGCCGGCCGGCCAGCGCCGCGAGTCCGAGGGCGACGCTGTCGGTAAGCATATGGCCGGCATCGCCGAGCAGCGTCAGCGATCCGGACCACAGGCCGACGCCGGCTTCGACCACGGCATAGCCGAGGGTCAGCAACAGTGCCAGGCTGAGCGCGTGGCCGCCAAGCGTGCCGTGATGGTGGTGCGCATGCCGGTCGTGGTGAACGTGATCGTGCATCGTGATGGTGGCAGTGAATGGGCAACAGGCTTCTAGTGTATTGGATATCGCGGCCCGGGATTTCAACCGGAGTCAAAAGATTTCAACTATTCTAAGCGCGTGGTTATTGTCGCTGCAGTCGCACAGGATAGGTTTGGTATCCTTCTTGTTACGCCCCGTGCTCTCTGTCTCCTCCGTGGTTCAAGCGTGTCGTTTCGCCGCGTGATTTCAACGCGCCAGCTTCGCCGCAATCTCTGCCACATGCCGGCCCTGGTAATGGGCACCGGCCAGCTCGTTGGCGCTGGCCAGGCGCTGGCCCTGGCCGCCGACGATGGTGGAGGCGCCGTAGGGCGAACAGCCGGTGATCTCGTCTATGGTCATCTGGCCCTGGAAGGTGTAGGGCAGGCCGACGATGACCATACCCTGGTGCAGCAAGGTGATATGGAAGCTGAGGATGGTGGACTCCTGTCCGCCGTGCTGCGTTGCACTACTGGTGAATACGCTGCCCACCTTGCCGACCAAGCTGCCCTTGAGCCAGAGCTGACCGGTAGCATCAAGAAACTGGCGCATCTGTCCGCACATGTTGCCGAAGCGGGTCGGTGTGCCGAAGATCACGGCGTCGGCCTGCGCCAGCTCGTCGACTGTGCAGACGGGAACGTGGGCGACGGACTTATGCGCCTCGACGGCGCCCATCTTCGCCAGGATGTCGTCGGTCAGTGTCTCGGGCACACGCCGTAACTCAACCTCGGCGCCCGCAACTTCGCGCGCGCCTGCGGCGATCTCTTCTGCCAAGCGGTGGATATGACCGTACATTGAGTAATAGACAACTAACACCTTCATGGCGGTTCCTCCGTGACGATTGCGTAGCGGGATGCGATGCGGTACGCCGATATCTTAGGGTGCCGCCGACATGCGTAGGTGTAGTACAAAAGCGCTATAGCGGCCAGTAACGTTGCGTCAAGGCAGTGCGTGCCACCAGCGCTTGGCGCGCTGCAGGTAATGGTCGTGAGGGTTCCACGATACCAGGACCCGGGTCGCGCGCCCCAGGATCAGCTTGCGCGCCACCAGGCCGAAGTAACGCGAATCGGCGCGGTTGTCGCCCAGTGCCAGGTAACGATCCGGCGGCAGGCGCAGCGGACCGAAATTGCGGTAGGCAGCGTCGCCGTTGGCGGCGAACATCACCGGGTGGATGTGGCCGGGCAGCGATTCCAGTTCGAATGGGTGCCGTGCCTGATCCTCCGGCATCAGGAGCTTGCCGAGGGCGCTGTCCATGGCGTAGCGTACCGGCCGGTCGCCGCGGTAGTTCCCGTAATGTTCATGGTGCAATCAGTCGTTGTCGCGGCGCCAGTGTCCCGATTTTCCGCCCTGTTTTTCCAGCAACCGCACCCCCTCGATCGTCATGCCGCGATCGACCGCCTTGCACATGTCGTAAATGGTCAGCAATGCGACCTGCACTGCGGTCAATGCCTCCATCTCGACACCGGTCTGCCCGGTGGTTTCGCCGGTGGCGCGACAATGGACGGCGTTGCCGTCCATATCGATATCGAAGTCGACGGCGACGCGGGTCAGCGCAATGGGGTGGCATAGCGGTATCAGGTCGGCAGTGCGCTTGGCGCCCATGATGCCGGCGATGCGCGCCACCCCGAGCACGTCGCCTTTAGCGGCGCTGCCGTGCGCAATCAGGGCCAGGGTTTCGTTCCGCATGGTGATGCGTCCCTCCGCCACGGCGATGCGTTTGGTTGTCGGCTTGGCGCCGACGTCGACCATGTGCGCCGCACCGGCTTGATTGAAATGGGTCAATTCGCTCATTACCGCCGCCTCTCTGCGAAGAAGGTTGCCGTTCTTGCCCCGCGCCGCCGTGGCTGGCGCCAGCCAACCATGATAGGCTGGCGTTGATATCAGGTGCAAACCGAGCGGGGACAGAAGATTATGACTGTCGCGGTAAAATTCTTCGCCAGCCTCAAGGAGCAACTGGGGTGCGACGGGGCCACCGTGGAGATCGGAGAGGTGGCGACGGCAGTCGATGTCTGGCTGCAGGCGTCGGGCGGCAAGCCGATGCCCGGCAAAGTCCTGGTAGCCATCAATATGGAATATGCCGATCCTAACCATGTGGTACGTGACGGCGACGAGGTCGCATTCTTTCCGCCGGTGACCGGCGGCGCCATTGCCTGCGTTCCGGGTGCGTGCGGATGAAGATTGAGGTGCGTCCAGAGCCGTTCGACCCGTGGGACGAGCTGCGCGAATACCAGCAGCACGGCGGCCTGGCGGCGGGCAGCTATGGTGCGACGGCGCTGTTCGTCGGCACCATGCGCGACCTTAACGAAGGCAATAGTGTCCACGCCATGACGCTGGAACACTATCCTGGAATGACTGAGCGGCACCTGCAACGGATTTGCGCCGAAGCTGCCGCGCGTTGGGCAATCGTAGACGTGCTGCTGCTGCATCGTGTGGGCGATCTGCGGCCTGCCGATCCGATCGTGCTGGTGGCGGTATGGTCGGTGCACCGCAAGGAGGCCTTCGACGCATGTCGTTACATCATGGAAGATTTGAAGTCGAAGGCGCCGTTGTGGAAAAAGGAACAACTGGATTCCGCTAGCCGCTGGGTGCAAAAGAACACGCCCGGCCAGTGACGAGAAACGATGAGAGAACCCATGAACCATTTGACGCAACAGGAACTGGATACCCTCAAGCAGGAACTGACGGAACAGCGCGCGCGCTTGCGCGACGAGATTCGTTCCCATCTGCTGAGTGCCGATACCGAACAGTACAGCGAGCTGGCCGGCCAGGTGCATGATACCGGCGACGAGGCGATCGCCGATTTGCTGTCGGACGTCAATACCGCGGTGGTTGGGCGTCTTATCGGCGAACTGCGTGAAGCGGAGGGGGCGCTGCAGCGTATCAGCACCGGTGCTTACGGCGTGTGCGAGGATTGTGGAACGACAATCCCCTTCGGACGGCTGCAGGCGTATCCGACCGCCACCCGCTGCGTCGACGATCAGGAGCGACACGAAAAATTTTACGCGGAAGAGAACAAGCCGACTATCTAGTGGGAGCGGCTTCGCCGCGAAAAAGGAATCTCATCGCGCCATAGG
>DFMR01000010.1 GCA_002376325.1 Proteobacteria bacterium UBA3588
CGATGCCCTGATCATGACCGTCCTAGTGATCCTGATATTCCTGGCGGACACGCGCGCCGCCTTCATCACCGCGCTATCGCTACCATTTACCTACCTGCTCACCTTTCTGGTGATGAAGCTGATCGGCTACGAGTTCGACATGGTCACCTTGACCGCCGTAATCATCGCAGTTGGACTCCTGGCCGATGATGCCATCGTAGTCATTGAAAACATCGAGCGGCGCATGCGCGAACATGGCGAGTCGGGTATCGCGGTGGCCGCCAACGGCACCCAGGAGGTGATGCTGGCGGTACTCTCGGGGACGATTGCCAATATCGTTGTGCTACTGCCCATCGTATTCATCGGCGGCTTTGTGCAGACCGTGTTGCGACCATTGTCGGTGTCGCTCATGACGGCACTGACCGCTTCGTTCATTGTCTCCGTTACCATCATCCCGTTGCTCACGCCCCGGCTGCTAAAACCCGGCGCACGCGACCCGTTGCGTCGCCCGCTGAGACACTTCGATACCTATGTCATCGCGCCACTGAAGCGGTTTTATGCGCGCCTCGTATCGTGGGCGTTGGGTTATCCCAAGTGGGTACTGCTCTTCGCCCTGCTGCTGACCTTGGTCTCCCTGCGTCAGATACCCGTGGTCGGCCGCGAGTTGATGCCGCTGATGGACTCCGGCATCACCCAGGTCAGCTTCGAGGCGCAGCCCGACACCGGCGCCGCCGGAATGAAACGCATCGCCGCGGCCGTGGATACCGCCATTCGCACCGCAGTCGCGCCGAAATGGCTGATCTCGACCTCGACCGTCGTCGGCGCCGAACCGGAAGACAAATCCTTCGGCGCGGCGCGTACATTCCAACAGGGCATGAGCACGGTGACCTTGGTCGACCGCTTCCATCGCGATGAGACCATTTTCGACCTCAATCAGGCGATCCGGCGCCGAGTGCGCGCGATTCCCGGCGTGATCGACGCCAACGCGGTGGTCTATGGCGCCACGCCCCTATCGTCGATCCGCGGGACAATCGACCTGATGGTGACCGGCCCCGACTGGCGTGTGCTCGACAAGATTGCCGACGAGATCCAGGCGCGGCTGCAGAAGGTCGGTGGACTCACCGGAATCGAGCGTAGTTGGCAGGGCGATTCCAAACGCCTGCAGCTCGACATGGATGCCGCCAAAGCGTCGAACTACGGCCTCACGCCAGGCGCTATCGCCCGCCAGGTAGCGGCACAAGTCAACGGCATACCCGGAGGCAACCTGCGTGTGACCGGTGAGAACAGCATTCCCGTGTGGGTACGGCTGCGCGCCGATCAGCGCTCCAGCCCTGACGCCGTCGCGGGCCTCGACATCACGGCACCGGGCGGCGCCGCCGTGCCGCTGGCGCAAGTCGCAACGGTCAAAAGCGTGTACGCACCGACCTCGTTCACCCACCAGAATCTTGAGCGAACGGTGGACGTGATCGGCTTCCGCCGCGACATCGCTGTCACTACACTCGACGCGCATGTGCAACAGGCGCTCAAGGGGTTCAAGTTGCCGCGGGGCTACCGCCTCAGCGATGAAGGCGAAATTAAAGAGATGAACGCCTCCTTCACCCGCCTGGGTCAGTCGCTTGCGCTGGGCATCGTACTGCTGGCGGTGGTGCTGGTAATCGCCTTCCGTTCTTTTGTTACGCCTATCGCTATCCTGGCGACGCTGCCGCTGGCAGTCATCGGCGCGGCCTGGGCCATGCTGATCGCCGACAAGCACGGCTGCATGCCTTCTTTCATGGGATTGATCCTGCTGATGGGCATCATCGTAAAGAACGGAATCCTGCTGGTGGACTTCGCGCAGGAGGCCCTGGGGCGGGGTGTACCGCTGAAAGAGGCGATCCTGCAGGCGGTCGACTTGCGCACCCGGCCGATCCTGATGACGGCCGCCGCCGCTGCGGTGGGCATGGTGCCGGTAGCCTTCGAATGGGCCGTGGGTCTGGAGCGACTCTCGCCGTTGGCAGTGGTGGCCATCGGCGGGTTGATCGTCGGAACCTTCCTTACCCTGCTTATCGTGCCGGTACTGCTGTTCCTGCTGCTCAGGCGGCGCGAGGTTTCTGCAACGCTCTAGCCGCGCATCCACCGATGACTGAAAGGAAGGTTTCATGATCATTCTGGGGCTGCTGATCCTCTTGTTGGCATTCCTGTTTTCCATGCTGGGATTGGGCGGGGCGATGCTTTACATCCCCGTGTTCACCTGGTTTGGTCTCGGATTGAAGAGTGTAGCGATACCCACCGGCCTGCTGCTCAATGGCGTTACCTCGCTCTCGGCGTCCGTCTACTATATGCGCGCAAAAATGGTCGATGTGAAAGGCACGGCACCCATGATCATCACGTCGCTCATCGCGGCGCCGGCGGGCGCCGTACTGACTCGATATGTTCAGGAAGACGTGTTGCGCATTTTGTTCTCGCTGGGGATGTTCGTCGCCGGGGCGATCATGCTGTTGAGGTCTTCAACGCCTGAGCCCACCACACTGCTTTCCTTCCGGAAACGAGCGCTAATTACCGGAACGGCAGGCGTGTTCATAGGATTCCTGGCCGGTCTGCTGGGTATCGGTGGCGGCTTTCTATTCGTCCCTGTGTTGATCGCAGTCGGGTATCCCACCAAAACCGCGGCGGCGACGTCGGCCTTCGTGGTGATGTTCTCCTCATTTTCCGGGTTAGCAGGGCATGTTGCAGCAGGCCACTACGATTGGCCGATCATGGCCCTTGGACTGGTGGCTGTCATTATCGGAGCGCAGTTGGGCGCCAAAGTCATGAAGGAGAAGATGAAGGCGCATTGGCTCAAAAAGCTGTTCGGTGTGTTGTTACTCGGTGTTTCGGTCAAATTTTCCTGGCCGATCATCCAACACTTATTAATCCATTGATGCAGGAGATACCACGATGCAAAAAGAGCAAATTGAAATCCTACAAGCACTGGGAGCGAAAGGAGAGGCCTTCGGGCCGTTATGGGATACCCTTTTCGAATCCGCCTTGCTTATTCACGGCCACGTGTGCGGCGGAATGCCCCTCGGCTTTCGTGCCGGATTGGCCGCATTAAAGGCGCTCGATGTCGAGCGCGAGCTGAACATGGCAAAGCTGGTGGTTGTGGAAACGGGTAGCGGACATGCCGCAGGTTGCTTTGCCGACGGAGTTCAACTGAGCACAGGCTGCACCTTTGGCAAAGGCCTGATTCGACGGGCCGAGTATGGAAAGTGGGCCCTTAACCTCATCGAGCGAGGCAGCCGCAAGGCAGTACGCGTATCGGTCAGGCCCGGCGTGATGGAGGCCTCGTTCAACTCCCCCTTCGTAAAAATGCGTCACCAGGGCATTCCGCCGACGCAAGTACCGTTGGACATCAGCCGTCCCCTGGTGGAAGGGCTGATCGCAAAGCCCGAGGAAGAGTTGTTCACGATTTCGGAACCGTTTGAGTATCCTTTGCCGGAGAGCCCCGTCACGAGCTTCAACCTGATCTTTTGCGCATCGTGCGGGGAAGCGGTGGCGGAGAACAAGGCACGACTTGTTGATGGTAAACCTATGTGTATTCCCTGCTCGGGTTCTGGTTCATAACCGTTCCACCTGATAAATTCCTTGTCCCGGCAGATGAACACATCAGGCACCTCGGTCTGTCCCAAGTTTCCTCACACCAGCTTAGGCGGATATTTGCAGAACCTGGGACAGGCTTCGAGATAGATTCTACTTACCGCTCGCCACGACCTCGCGCAGCACGGTGGTCGCGTAGGCACCGGCAGGCAATGCAAACTCCAGCGTCAGCGTGGCAGCGGCGGAGTCCAGCGACCAGCGCAGCCCGTCGGCCCACAGCCGCAGCGGCCGCCGCTCCTGCTCCAGGCCGACATGCTCCAGGCCGTCGCGCCACACCGCATGCGGCGCCAGCACCGCCTGTTCCAACGCCAACACCTCGCCGCCGCTCAGCGCTCGTCCCCTGCCCCACATCGGCCCGGTAGGTTGAAGCTCGCCCGCCGCGACGCGCCGCTCGATTGTCGAATCGACGCTGTCGCACTGGACGAAACTCTGCGTGCCGTCGAGCATCAGCACCTCGCCCGGCAGCGCGCGATCCCAGGTTCCGGCCCGCACCCGCGCCGCCAGCACCTCATTGAACAGATAGGAACGCGCCGCCGAGATATAGAGCCCGCGCTTGTGGCGATCGCGGATCACCGTCCGCTTCTCGAACATCGCGCTCGCCTGCGCGAGGTTGCCGCCGTCGATACCGAAACGCTGCTCGCCGAAGTAATTGGGCACGCCGCGTGCCACCACCTGTTGCAGCCGCGTCTCCAGCGCCGCAAGGTTGCCTGTCAGCGCGCGCGCCACCAATCGGAAACGGTTGCCGCGCAGCTCGCCGCGATGCAGCTTGCGCCGATGACGCTCAACCGCGAGGATCGCCACGCCTTCGCACTGAAACTGTCCCCAGTCGGGCTGCGCCGCACCGGGCAGATGGACACTGAACCACTGCGTGGTTACCGCGTGCCGGTCCTTCAGCCCGGCGAAACCGACCGCCACCGGTTTCACCCCGGCGAAGCGGGCGATCTCGCGCGCCAGCCATTCGGTGTTGGTCTCGCGCTTGCGCACATGCAGCAGCGCATGGTCGCCGTCACCGTCCGGCGCGAAGCCGAGCTCCTCGTCGACCGCGAAGTCTTCAGGGGTCGCGCGCAACACGCCGCGCACGGCCGGCGCGCCGAAGGCGAAATCCCATTGCGGCAGCGCACCAGGGGCGGCGGATTCAGCATTTACATCGTTCATACAGACATCGTCCAACCCAGCGCAGAGGACGCGGAGGGAGATCATTGGAAATTCTTCCGTATCCTCCGCGTCTTCTGCGGTGAGATTATTTTCTACAGTGATTCCAGCAAGGCGACCGCGTGGGCGGCGATGCCCTCTTCGCGGCCGGTGAAGCCGAGCCGCTCGGTGGTGGTCGCCTTGACGTTGACCTGGCCCACAGCAACGCCGAGAGCGGCCGCCAGATTGGTGCACATCGCCTCGATGTGCGGCGCCAGCTTCGGCGCCTGCGCCACGACGGTGGCGTCCACGTTGCCGATCCGCCAGCCGTGCCGCTTCAGCAACTCGACCACATGGCGCAGCAACACGCGGCTGTCGATGCCCTTGTATTGCGGGTCGCTGTCGGGGAAGTGGCGGCCGATATCGCCCAGCGCCGCCGCTCCCAGCAGGGCGTCGCACAGCGCGTGGATCAACACGTCGCCGTCGGAGTGGGCGGCGAAGGCCTGGCCGTGAGGGATGCGCACGCCGCCCAGGACAATGTGGTCGCCCGCCTTGAAGGAATGGACGTCGTAGCCGTGGCCGACACGCAGGGGCATGGTGGACCTCATGGGATGGGAAAACGGGCTCCATTGTAGCCCGTTGGGATGGGGTACGGACACACCACGGTTACGTGCGCTTCGCGCCCTCCGTGTCCGCCGTAGCCACAGGGCATAAATCGCCTTCGTGGTTAAATTTTCCCCTCTCGAATAGTAAGACGGACCTCTGCGGTTCTGATACACTGCGCCCCGCGGTGCCCTCCTCCAGTCTGCGCACCGCGCCTATCCCGGCTTTTTCCGTTTTCCGTCTGCCTTAGACTGGCGCCCTTTGCGGCGACAGGCCGATGTTTACCCCGGAGTTCCAATGTCCTTTGCCTCTCTCGGCTTGTCCGAAGCTATTGTCCGTGCCGTGACCGAACGCGGTTACAGCGAACCCACCCCGATCCAGAAGCAGGCGATCCCCGCGGTGCTCTCCGGCGGCGACCTGCTGGCCGGCGCCCAGACCGGGACCGGCAAGACCGCCGGTTTCACCCTGCCGATCCTGCAACGCCTCAGCACTACGCCACCCAAGGCGCAGCCGCGCGGCTTTCCGCCGATCCGCACTCTGATCCTCACGCCGACCCGCGAACTGGCGGCCCAGGTCGAGGAGAGCGTGCGCCACTACGGCAAGTACGTGAAGCTGACCTCGATGGTGATGTTCGGCGGCGTCGGCATCCACCCGCAGATCGACAAGTTGAAGAAGCGCGTCGACATCCTGGTCGCCACCCCCGGCCGCCTGCTCGACCACGTGCAGCAGAAGACCGTCGACCTCTCCCACGTGGAGATCCTGGTGCTGGACGAGGCCGACCGCATGCTCGACATGGGCTTCATCCACGACATCAAGCGCGTCCTAGCCCTGCTGCCCAAGCAGCGCCAGAACCTGCTGTTCTCCGCCACCTTCTCCGACGAGATCAAAAGGCTCGCCGACGGCCTGCTCAACAAGCCCTCCCTGATCGAAGTGGCGCGACGCAACGCCACTGCCGACAACGTGGCGCAGAAGGTCTACCTGGTGGACCGCGAAAGGAAACGCGAGCTGCTGGCGCACCTGATCAAGGAACACAGTTGGCGCCAGGTGTTGGTTTTCACCCGCACCAAACACGGCGCCAACCGCCTTGCCGAGCAGCTCAGCAAGGAGGATATTCCAGCCCTCGCCATTCACGGCAACAAAAGCCAGTCGGCGCGCACCCACGCCCTGGCCGAGTTCAAGACCGGCCGCCTCCAGGTGCTGGTCGCCACCGACATCGCCGCGCGCGGCATCGATATCAGCGAACTGCCGCACGTGGTCAACTTCGAGTTGCCCAACGTCTCCGAGGACTACGTGCACCGCATTGGCCGCACCGGCCGCGCCGGCGCCGACGGCGAAGCGGTGTCGCTGGTCTGCGTCGACGAACAGCAGTTGCTCAAGGGCATCGAGCGTCTGATCAAGCGCGAGCTGCCGAAGGAGATCGTGGCGGGATTCGAGCCGGATCTGAATGCCAAGCCGGAACCGATTCAGAATGGGCGCGGATCGCGCGCGGGCGGCAATCGCGGCGGCCAGCGACCGTCAGTCAATCGGCCCTCGCGTAAACCGGCGGCCGGTAGCGACGGGAAGCAAGGGCATCACCAACCGCAGCATCGCTCCGGTGGACGGCATCGCTGAGGCTGAATTTTGCACGCCATGGAAGGCGCGCTTCGCGCAAATAATTGAACACGGAGAGCCGCCCCGCGCGGCTCGTTCGACAAAGCACATCCCTGTACATTGCCCTTTCGAGCCCGCATCAAAATCATCTGCGCGAAGCGCACATTTCGGTATCCGCACGTTCGAATAATCAGTGCCTAGCGCACCGTCCTATCGCGGCGGAGCCGCTCCTACGGGTGTTTTGAATTCCGCAGGAAGAACTCCGCCAACGCCAAATCCTCCGGCCGCGTCACCTTGATGTTACTCCCACTGCCCTCCACCAGCTTCGGCCGCTGCCCGGCATGCTCGATCGCCGATGCCTCGTCGGTGACGACGAAGCCGTCCGCCAAGGCGCGCTCCAGCGACTGCCGCAACAGACCGAGCCGAAACATTTGCGGCGTCAGTGCATGCCACAGGTTGGCACGTTCCTCGGTGCGTTCGATGCGCTGCTGCGCGTCGGCGCGCTTCATGGTGTCACGTACCGGCACGGCGAGGATGCCGCCGATGTCGTCATCGTCGAGCGTAGTAATCAACGCGTCGATGTCGTGTCGCGTCAGGCACGGACGCGCGGCGTCGTGCACCAGGACCCAATCATTTACGTCCGCCAACGCGCTCAGCGCCTGCAGTGCATTTAACACGGAGTGGCAACGTTCGACGCCGCCACGGGCGACCGTCACGGAAAGTTCGGCCGGCAGGTGCACCTGTCCCCAATGGGGATCACCGTCGGAGACGGCGACAACGATGCCGGCAATTGCCGGGTGATGGGTAAAACAGGCCAGGGTATGTTCGATCACCGTCTTGCCGTGCAACGGCAGATATTGCTTGGGCCTATCGGCCTTCATCCGGGCGCCGACGCCGGCGGCGGGGATGACGACCCAGTGACGCGGCTGCGACGGCATACGCTATTTTCCCGCTGCCGTAGGTGCAGCCGGCTGGGGTGTTTGCGGCGAAATATTGGCGGAAGAAGGCAGCGGCGTATGCGATGAGTTCTTCGGCGTGCCGATCACTTCGAAAAAGGTCTCGTCTTTTTTTACCATGCCCAGTTCGGTACGCGCCCGCTCCTCGATCGCAGCCAGGCCGTGCTTGAGGTCGCGCACCTCCCCCTCCAGTGCGTGGTTGCGTTCGGTCAGCTGCTCGTTCTGTTTCTTCTGCGTCGCTACGGCCGACGACAGGTGCCATACCGTGAGCAGCCCGCCTTCGGCGAACCAGAGGCGATACTGCAACAGCAGCAGCAAGAGCAACAGTATGGCAATGCTGAGCCGCTTCATGAGGCAGGAAGGTACACCCCGACCGCGCGACGGCGGGCGGGGCAACCATAACCGGCGTCAGCCGCCGGTGCGATCGGGAAACGCACTGCGCCCTGCATAACGCGCCTTGCCGCCGAGGGACTCCTCGATGCGCAGCAGCCGGTTGTACTTGGCAATGCGGTCGGAACGGGACATCGAGCCGGTCTTGATCTGGCCCGCACTGGTCGCCACCGCCAGGTCAGCAATGGTGGTGTCTTCGGTCTCGCCCGAACGGTGGGAGATGATGGCGGTGTAGCCGTTGGCCTGGGCCATGCTGATGGCGGCCAGGGTCTCGGTCAGAGTGCCGATCTGGTTCAGCTTGATCAGGATCGAATTGGCAACCGCCTTGTCGATGCCTTCGGCCAGGATCGCGGTGTTGGTGACGAACAGGTCGTCACCGACCAGCTGCACCTTGTTGCCGATCTTGTCGGTGAGCAGCTTCCAGCCGTCCCAGTCGCCCTCGTCCATGCCGTCCTCGACGGAGATGATGGGATACTTGTCGACCCAGGCGTCCAGGTAGTCGGCGAACTCTTCCGAGGTGAGACTCTTGCCCTCGGAAGCCAGCTCATACTTGCCGTCCTTGTAGAACTCGGAGGCCGCGGCGTCGATGGCGATGGCGATCTCCTCGCCGGCCTTGTAACCGGCCTTCTCGATCGCTTCGAGGATCACCTCGATGGCCGCCTCGTTGGAGGGCAGGTCGGGGGCGAAACCGCCCTCGTCGCCCACGGCGGTATTGAGCCCCTTGTCGTGCAGCACTTTCTTCAGCGCGTGGAACACCTCGGCGCCGTAGCGGATGGCTTCGGACAGGGTCGGCGCGCCGACCGGCACGATCATGAACTCCTGCAGGTCGACGCTGTTGTCGGCGTGGGCGCCGCCATTGATGATGTTCATCATCGGCGTCGGCAACAGCAGATCGCGATTGCCCAATGCCATCGCCAGTTGGCGATAGAACGGATATTCCAGTACGGCGGCCACCGCCTTGGCCGCAGCCAGTGAGACCGCCAGGATCGCATTGGCGCCGAGGCGCGCCTTGTTGGGGGTGCCGTCCAGGTCGATCATCGCCTGGTCGATCGCCGCCTGATCCACCGCATCCATGCCGACCAGCTTCTGCCGAATCTCGCCGTGAATGTTGGCCACCGCCTTCTTCACGCCCTTGCCGCCGAAACGCTTCTTGTCGCCGTCGCGCAGTTCGATCGCCTCGCGCGAACCGGTAGAGGCGCCGGACGGCACCGCCGCCCGCCCCATGTGACCGGAGGCGAGGATCACGTCTGCCTCGACGGTCGGGTTGCCGCGGGAATCGATGATCTCGCGCGCTCGAATGTCATGAATCTGCGTCTTGAACTCAGCCATTAGTGCTCTATTCCTTTCAAGTCATCAAAATCAAAAGCTGAACCACGGGGAACACGGGGACACAGGGAAAACGAATGAAAAACCCCATGTTCCCCGTGCGCCCCGTGGTTAAATTTTTTCTTCCTCCAGCCAGCGGCGCCGCTTCACTTGCGCGTCGATGGCGATCAAACCTTCCAGCAGCTCTTCCATCCGTGACAGCGGCCACATATTGGGACCGTCGGAGAGCGCCTGGTCCGGCTGCGGATGGGTCTCCATGAACAGTCCGGCGATGCCGCTGGCCACCGCCGCGCGCGCCAGCACCGGCACATATTGACGCTGGCCGCCCGACTTGCCGCCGAGACCGCCGGGCTGCTGCACCGAATGGGTGGCATCGAACACCACCGGGCAACCGGTGTCGCGCATGATTGCCAGACCGCGCATATCGGAAATCAAAGTATTGTAGCCGAACGAGACACCGCGCTCGCACACCATGATCTGGTCGTTGCCCGCTTCGCGCGCCTTGGCCGCCACGTTGGCCATGTCCCACGGCGCCAGGAACTGCCCTTTCTTGATGTTGACCGGCTTGCCCTGGCGGGCGACGTTCTGGATGAAGTTGGTCTGGCGGCAGAGGAAGGCCGGCGTCTGCAACACGTCGACCACGGCGGCCACCTCGTCCAGCGGGGTGTCCTCATGCACGTCGGTGAGCACCGGCAGGCCAAGCCGGCTTTTCACCTTCTCCAGGATGCGCAGCCCCTGCTCCAGACCGGGACCGCGAAAGCTGCCGCTGGAGGTGCGGTTGGCCTTGTCGAAGGAGGCCTTGAAGATGTAGGGCACGCCGAGGCGCTTGCAGACTTCCTGCATGGCGCCGGCGATATCGAGCACCAGCTGTTCGCTCTCGATCACACAGGGGCCGGCGATCAGGAACAGCGGGTGTTCCAGCCCGACCTCGAAACCGCACAGTTTCATTGCTTGGCTGCCTGGCGCTTTTCGTGCTGGACGCGCGCGGCGCTGACGAATCC
>DFMR01000034.1 GCA_002376325.1 Proteobacteria bacterium UBA3588
ATAGCCGCCGAACAGTACCAGCACCGAGGCGGCGACCACCGGCACATGATTCATGGAGCCGCGCAGCACGCAGCGCAGTTCGAGCAGGAACGGCACAATCAGCCCGAAGCCGATGAAGCCCACCACCCAGCCGAAGCTGTCCCACAGCAGCTGCGCCGAATGGATCGCCGATTGCGGTCCGCTTCTCAGGTAGAAGTAGAAGGAGAACAGGATCACCAGCTCGGCGGCGATCAGCATCACGTCGGTGCGTTCGTAGAACACACGGATCGGCCGGTCCTCCTCGCGCTTGATCACCAGATTGAGGATCAGCAGCAGGTAGGCGAGGGCGGTGGAGAAGGCCGAAACCGTGAACAGCAGCGGCACGCCGGGGTTGTGCCATAGCGCCACCGCCGGGAACGATTGCAGCAGCAGGCCGGTGTAGACGGCGGTGCCGATGCCGTTCACCGTGGCCAGCCAGCCGATGGTCTTGTGGAAGCGCAGGCAGCACTTGTTGGAGATGTTGCGTGCCATCGGCAGCTTGAGCAGCAGGTTGAGCACGGGGATGCGCTGGAACACGGGCGAATCGACCATGTAGGGCAGGGCGTAGAAGATGCCCCACCACATCATCCAGATGATGAACTGCGTGCCCCAGGCGATCCAGGCGTCGGGTTTGCGCAGCAGCACCAGCGGATTGAGCACGTGGATCACGGCCATCGGGTGCAGCAGGTGCAGGAACAGCATCAGCGAGCCGAGGCCGAGCATGGCGATGCCCGAAAAGGCGCCCCACAGCACCAGGTCGCGGTGCGGCTTGAGGTACATGTCGGTGAGAAAGGTGACCACCAGGGTGGCGGCGCCGAGGCCGCCAAGATAGAGATAGACGGCGATCCACCAGGTCCAGATATGTTGCGTGGCGAAGGTCATGGTCGTGTCCATCATCCTTTCCTCTTCAGGTCGCCGATGTAGTAGATGTTCGGCTTGGTGCCGAGGTGCGGCATNNGCGTCCTTCCACTACGCGGTGTTGGCAGAAGGTGCACTTGTCCATGCTCGGCACGTCGCGCCGGTAATCGTTGCCGTAGAACTCGCGGCCGATCGCCACATCCGCGGAGGTGATCTCGATGCGCGCGTTGTAGGGGCAGGCCATGGCGCAGGCGCGGCAGCCCATGCAGATCTCCGGATCGATCATGACGATGCCGTTGTCGAGCCGGTAGGTGGCGCCGGTGGGACAGACGGTGAGACAGGGCGGGTTGTCGCAGTGGTTGCACAGGCGCGGGAAGAAGCGCCTGTGCACGTCGTCGGTGGTGCCGATCTCCTCGTCGTGCACCCAGGTGCGCCACTGGTCTTTCCATACCGGCGTCTGGTTTTCCATCGCGCAGGCGGCCATGCAGGAGTTGCAGCCGACGCAGGTGTTGAGGTCGATGACCATGGCGTAGCGCGTCATAGCGCACCTCCATATGCGCTGCCCTTACGGGCGCGCTGCGCGCGCGCAAAGCGCCAATCCTGTCGATTTGTCATGCTTCACCTCCCACGTTTTCGATCTTGCTCACCTTGATGGTGAACTCCTGGGAACGAAAGCCGGCCACCACCGGCTCGACCTGGTAGGGGATCAGCTTGCTGGTGGCGGTGCCGAAGCCGTAGGCGCGCGTCAGCATCTTGTTCTCGCAGCCGAACGACGATTGGATGAACAGGGTGTCGCGCCGGATCATGCGGGTGACGTAGGCGGTGCCCTCGGTGTGCTGGCCGCTCACCGTATTGGTGAGCCGCAGTCGGTCGCCCTTGCTGATGCCAAGCGCGGCGGCGCGATCGGGGTGGATCCAGACGCCGCCATAGATATCCGCCTTGAACCGGTTGATCGCCGCCAGCACCGGGTTGTTGCTGTTGGTGGAGGCGTAGGAGACTGTGGGTGTCTTACCGTAGGTGAAGTAGAACTCGTCGCCGGCCAGCGGCATGTCCATCGGTGCGTCGGCGCGGCACTGGGCGTGGAACGGCGTCACCAGTACGCCGAAGTTGGGCGCGGTGTAGCCCTCCTTGCGCAGCGCGTGCAGCCGCGGCGCGAAGAACTCGATGCGACCCGAGCTGGTCGTCGCCGGCATCTTCCACGGCACGGCGTGCCTCGCCAGCAGCGCCTCGTGTTCCTGGGCCATGTAGATGCCGCGATCGCGCAGCGTCTGGTCGAGGGTCTGCGGCGTGGTGCCAAGCTCCTCGGCGGTGAGTGCGAAGCTCACCTCGCGGCAGGCGGCGGAGAAGGCGCCGTGTTGCACTTTTTCGCGCTTGGCGGCGTAGCGATCCTTGATCTGCTGCGCCGACAGGCCGCCGAGCTTTTCTATCCATTGCAGCAGGGCGTAGTCGTTGCCGCCGATGATGTTGCTCATGCGCAGCAGGATGTCGGGCGTCTCCTCGGTGTCGTAGAGCGGTTCGATGGCGGCGTAGCGCGTGGTGTAGGCGTAGTCGTGACAGACGCCGTTGGCGTAGAGCGTCGGCTCGTCGCGTTCCAGGTAGCAGGAGTTGGGCAGGATCACGTCGGCCCACAGAGTGGTGTCCGAGGGCAGCACGTCGATGGCGATCACCAGCGCCATGTCGGGATGGCTGAGAAGGTTCTTCCAGCGTTGATCGGGATAGTAGTGGCGCACCGGGTTGGCGGCGTTGATCAGTATCGCACGGGTCTTGTACGGCTCGCCTTTCCATTGCAGTTTTCCGTCCACCGACTCCTTGAGGCCGGTATCGGCCATCACCGGCAGCGCCACATGGTCGCGTCCCGCGGCCTTCTCCTGGGCGCTGAAGGCCCAGGCCCAACCGGGCCGGCCGTGGGCGAAGTTTTCGCCTTTGGAGAAGGTGTCGATGATGAACTGGGCGAACGGCATGCCGGCGAGCCCCAGGAACGGCGGACCGCTGCTCTGGCCCTTGCGCTTGGCCGCGATCATCTGCGCCGCCTTGTTATGGAAGTCGCCGCTCATGATCCAGCCGCCTTTCTTGTCGACACCGCCGGTGAGCATCTGGATCATCGCCTGTACCCGGCGCAGGGTCAGCACGGTCTGGTAGCGGGCGCCGTGCCAGCCGGGGTCGACGATGGCCGGGCGGGTGGTGCCGAATTCGAAGGCGATGCGGCGGATGGTGGCCGCGTCGATGCCGGTGGTCTTGGCCGCCCACTCGGGCGTGCACTGCGCCAGCTCCAGCAACTGCGCCTGGAACACCGTCATCACCGCGTGGCCGTCCACCTTCAGCCCCGCCGGGGCGTGCAGCGCCGGGTCGACGGTGTGGCCATGCACGTCGTTGGTGTTGAGGTTGTTGTAGGCCGGCAGCACGTGGATTTTGTCGGAACCCTCCGCCACCACCCGCGGCCGACCCTGGGCGTCGGTGAGCGGCTGCCACTCGCCGGCGGCGTCGCGGTAGATGAGGAACGGCATGTTGGTGTGCTGCTTGAGGAACAGCGTGTCGTAATAACCTTCGCTCATCATCTCGCGCAGCATCGCCAACATGAAGTCGAGGTCGGTGCCGGGCCGGATGGCCAGCCACTCGTCGGCCTTGGCCGCGGTCTCCGACTGGCGCGGGTCGAGGGCCACGACCTTGGCGCCGCGCTTGCGGCCGGTGGCGAAGCGAACCATGCGGCAGGTGGAGACGGCGCCGATCGAGGAGTTGTTGGCCACGAACAGGATGTACCTGGCGTTGTCGTAGTCGGGCAACACCTCCTCGTGGATGTTGAAGTTGCCGGTAACCAGGTCGGTGCCGATGTGGCCGGTGGTGACGCAGTGCTGCATCGGCGAGGCGATGATGTTGGGGATGCCGTTGGCCATGGCAAAGGGTACCGCCCAGCCCATGTAAAACACGCACGAGGTCCAGCCGCCCACCATGGTCCATTCGTAGGGCTTGAGGTCGGCTGCCTTGCTCTTCTGTTCGATGTAGTTCCAGGCTTCCTCCCAGCTCACGGCACGGAATGCCCATCGGCCGCGCGTGCTGCCTTCGACCCGTACCAGCGGCGACTTGATGCGGTCGCTGTCGTAGATCTGGCGCAGGCCCGCCTGGCCGCGGGCGCAGATCTTGCCGCGGTTGAGGGTGGAATGGGGATTGCCGTCCAGCTTGACGATGCGTTTGATGCCGTTGCGGGTGCGCGAGGTGACCTGCAGATTGCACACCGACGAACAGAAGTTGCAGATGCTGTAGCTGTACTCCGTCTTATCCCCGGTGCCGGCGTTCTTGCCGAGCAGACGGGTGGGAGACAGCAATGATAACGATACGCCGCTGCACCCGGTCGCCTTGAGAAAGGCGCGACGGGTCAGGCGTGGAAACGACCANNCACCCCTGTTTCATGCGACGTCATGGTGGCGTGATAGGCGTATTGGCATATGTGCAGCCGCTGTTTACCGGGAAAATCGGCCGTCTGGTACAACAGTTGCTTGGTATCCCTCGCGCAATCGGGTTCCCTGCCGGCGACGGCAATAGGCTGGTCGTCACCGGGTTCCCGCTCGCATGCTTGGCAAGGCCCTCCGGAAGAAGGCTCATCGTCGCTCGCAATACGGACTGCGGACGCAGTGCGGAACGAGCGTGCGCGCCGTTTCAACGATCAACTTTGCGTATTGGTTATGCCGCCACAGGCGTGGCGGGGACCTTATTGAATTTCGAGACGAAGAAATGAAGTGTTTTATCGACCTGATTGCCGGCATCGCCGGAGCCGGGATGAAGCGTTTGGGCTTACGCGACGGATCTACCTGTCTGCAGCTTCGGCGCAATCGCCGATGGGGGATGCAGCAAGACGCAACCGGTCAGTTACCTGTTCCCGTCACCATCGGCATCGACGCGGCCGGCCGTCGGCCGCACCCGAGAACGCGGCTATGGCCGTGACATCCATCCATGCCTACCGTCGGGCGTGCGCCATGATGTCCGCCGCAGGGTTGCCGGACGCGGCGCCGCTGCGTCGCTGCCGTGTCATCGTTATGATGCTTGCGTTGGCCGCGTTCAGTCCGCCGACCTTCGCGTCCGCCCCGGCGAATCCCGCAGCGACGGCAGCATCCGGCGAACTGCTGCACTGGCATGTCGTGCCGCAAACCCGTGGTCCGTGGACGCCAACCGATCACCGCAAGTTCAAGCAGCTGGCCGGACCGTTCAAGCGCCCGGAAGACGTTACCGCCGCGTGTCTCAGCTGCCACACCGATGCGGCCAAGCAGGTGAAATCGACCATCCACTGGAGCTGGTCGAAATTCGATCCGAAGACGGGACGCATGGTCGGCAAGCGGCATGTGTTCAATACCTTCTGCGCCAACATCACCAGCAACGAGCAGTTCTGCACCACCTGTCACGTCGGCTACGGCAATTCGAAACCGGGACAGTTCACACCGTTCGAGAAGCTGGGCGACAACCACGTGGACTGCCTGGTCTGCCACGACCAGTCGGGGACCTATCACAAGATCCCGTTCACCGGCGGCAACCCGGCCATGACGCGCACGCCGGTCCGTCCCGGCTGCGGCGAGGTCTACGGTACCGACAAACCGTATGTGGAGCCGGCCGACCTGGCGTTGATTGCGCAAAGCGTGGGTGCACCGAAACGCGAGAACTGTGGCGTGTGCCATTTCTACGGCGGCGGCGGTGACGGCGTCAAACACGGCGATCTGGACAGTTCGCTGCTCAATCCGCCGAAGAGTCTCGACGTGCATATGGATGCACACGGCCTGAACTTTACTTGCGAAAAATGCCACCTGACCAGCGATCACCGTATGGCCGGCGGCCACTATGAGGTCGACGCCAAGCCGACCGCCCTTCGCTACATGCGCGGCGCCATGCACGGCGGCAACCCGGCCACGTGCCGCTCCTGCCACGGCGCCGCGCCGCATCACGATGGTGATCTGGGTTCGACCATCAACATGCACACGCGCGCCATCGCCTGTCAGACGTGCCACATCCCCCAATTTGCCCGCGGCGGCCTGCCGACCAAGCTGAGTTGGGACTACTCCAGCGCCGGCAAATTCGGCCCCAACGGTACGCCGCTGGTGATCAACGACAAGCGGGGCTGGAATATCTATTGGGGTGTAAAGGGCAGCTTCAAATGGGGCGAAAACGTTGTGCCCCAATACCGCTGGTTCAACGGCACCGAAACCTGGATGAACACCGGCGACAAGATCCATCCGGACAGGAACGGCATCGTCGATGTCAACCGGATCGCAGGCAGCCCCAGCGACGGAAAATCGCGCATCTGGCCGTTCAAGATCATGCACAACAACCAGCCCTACGACACGGTCAATAAAACCCTGGCCGTGTTCCATTCGTTCGGCTTCGACGACGCGGCCTTCACCATCACCGGCAACTGGCAGAAGGCGATCAGCACCGGCATGAAGGCGGCGCACCTGCCCTATTCAGGTCACTTCGATTTCGTGCCGACGCAGATGTACTGGCCCATCACGCACATGGTGGCGCCGGCCGAGAAGAGCCTGCGCTGCGCCCAGTGCCATACGGACGGCGGCCGCCTGCAGAATATACCGGGCGTCTACATCCCCGGGCGTTCGGCCGACCATCAACCGTGGATCGAGCGCATCGGCCTGCTCGCGGTCGTAATGGCACTGCTGGGCGTCCTGGGCCATGGGGCCATTCGCACCATTCTGTGGCTGCGCCGTCGCAGCCGGACACAGGAACATTGAGGAACGCGGCCATGCCGGCACATCGCATCTATCTGTTCAAACGTTTCGAACGTTTCTGGCACTGGAGCCAGGCGCTGCTCGTCATTACGCTGATGCTCAGCGGCTTCCGCATTCACGGGCTGTACCGCGGCGTGGATTTCGTCAGCGCACTGCGGCTCCACATCTATGCCGCCTGGGCATTGGTGTTGTTGTGGGTGTTCGCCGTCTTCTGGCATTTCACCAGCGGCGAATGGCGGCAGTACATCCCCACGCTGAACAATATCCGGCAGGTGATGCGGTACTATGCGTGGGGCATCTTCCTGGGTGAGCACCATCCCTATCAGGTGACGGCGGCGCGCAAGCACAACCCGCTGCAGCGTCTCGCCTATTTGTGGGTCAAGTTGATGATCAACCCGATCATCTGGATCAGCGGCCTGGTGCTGCTGTTGTTCGCCTACAACTGGACCACGGACATCAGCCTGCAGGCGGTGGCCTGGCTGCATACGGCCGGCGCCTACATGATGCTGCTGTTCTTTGTGCTGCACGTCTATCTGACCACCACCGGCGCCACGCCGCTGGCGCACATCAAGGCCATGATCAGCGGATGGGAGAGCAGCGAAGAATGAAACGAAAACAACACTTGCCTGTCATCGCCGGCCGGATGGTGTTTGTCGTATTGCTGCTCGTGCTGGCGATACTGTTTAGCGGCGGCCCGCTCCACGGGGAGGAAAACGGTGACGCCGCGCCGCCGACCCCATCGTTGCCGTCCGGCCATGTGGAGCTGCACGACGCCTTTCAACTTAAGGCCTATTATTACGCCTATTCGCACGCAAAGATCGACACCAACGAGTTTGTCCGCTATCCCGGTGACGCGGCCGGCGCACCCCAGGACGCTGTGCTCGAACGGGCGGTCGATGGTGCGGTAACAGGGGCCAGGGCTCATGCGAATGTGGTGCTCGATCTGAAGCCGATTGCATTGCAACGGTACGACACCGCGCGCCGAGCCTTTCCCATGGACAACCGGTTGTTTGTGGCGGGCATGAAATATTACTTCGACGTATCGCCCTATCACTACAGCTACGAAGCATCTGGAGTGAGCAATGCGATACCGTGCCGCAATCCACGCACTGTGGCGTCAATAGAGAAGATGGTGCAAGGCTATCGCCAGTTCCACCTGCGCATATACGGCCGAGTCGCTTCAGCCGATGCTGCCAGCAAAGGTATCGCGATACGCGTGGTGAAGGTTCAGCTGTTCGACGATACGGGGCGGTTGCTGACTGCGCTGGCGTTGAGTCACTGATGCCGTGTATCGAATCTTATGCACGATTACGTATGTGTACCACGTGGGCCAAGTCCGGATCACTGTTCGCGGCGAAAAGATGGCGTAAAGCGACTCGGGTTTTTGCGCGATTCAACCTTCGATATGCCATCCCTCACGAGGAAGCAGCCGAGATGGGGGGCTGGCAATCCAATACTGCTATAGAGGAAATATCAATGTACCAATCATTCGGATGCGGCCGCAGGGGCCAGAGG
Organism: Proteobacteria bacterium UBA3588; assembly: GCA_002376325.1. Classification (GTDB taxonomy): domain Bacteria; phylum Pseudomonadota; class Gammaproteobacteria; order Thiohalomonadales; family Thiohalomonadaceae; genus Sulfurivermis. Next base: position 8,112 of record DFMR01000034.1, read on the forward strand.
AATAATCGCATGTGTGGCGGGCATCGACAAGCGCATTTGGCGCAGCTGCGTACCGCAATCACAGCAAGCGCGATAGTGCCGCTGAGCCGGGCTGAACGGGACGATCTCCTGCAAATGCGCGAAGAAGAAAAAATCGCGCGCGATGTTTACCTGCGCCTGTTTGACCGTTGGGGCCTGCCACCCTTTGCCAACATCAGCGGCTCGGAGCAGATCCACATGGATGCCATTCTGTCGCTGATTGAGCATTACGACCTCAGGGATCCTGTGCAAGAGTTGGATATCGGCCAGTTTTTCAACCCGGACATGCAGAAGCTCTATGAGCAGCTGGTGGCTCGCGGTTTGCGAAGCCTGGAGGATGCCGTCCAGGTCGGCCTGCTCATCGAAGAACTGGACATCGCCGACCTGCGCGCCGCTGCACAGCGTACCGATAAAGTGGCGCTTCTGACGGTCTACGCGGATTTGGAACGAGGCTCGTGCAATCATCTGCGCGCCTTCCATGGCTGGATGATGCGCCTCGGCATGAGTTATGTGCCGACCCATATCAGCCAGGCGGACTTTGAATCGATCGCCAGTTCCCGACATGATGGCTGTCGCTGATCTCCGGGTCTGATTTACCCGGCATCAATGGGGCTGCGCCCGATAGCGCTGTGCGCGATCGGGTCTACGGTGACCTCCATTTGGCGTCCACCCGTCTGCACGGCATAAGGCCATCCCTGTCAAAGCCGCTCCTGGCCATCCCTGACCTCCGCGGCATAAGGCCATCCCTGGCCAAAAAAAAGCCCCGCACTAAGCGGGGCTCAAGCCAGTCTTGGTGGACGGCTTGTTGTTATTTCTTCGCGATCTCTTCCAGCCGGGTGGCGCGGATCATCTGCCCGTCGAGGGCGGCGTCCTTACCGTTGCGGCCGAAGGCGACGGCCATCAGCGTGGAGTAGTAGACCACCGGGATCTTGAACTTGGTGCCATAGGTCTTGTTGATGTGACCCTGATAGACCTCCACGTTCATTTGGCACACCGGGCACGGGGTGACGATCATGTCGGCGCCGCCGTCGTAGGCCGCTTCGATGATGTCCTTGACCAGCGCCTGGCTCTTCTCCGGCTCGGAGAACATCAGGGCGCCGCCGCAGCAGGAGGCCTTCTTCTCGTACTTCTCCACCGGCTCGGCGCCGACGATCTCGATCATCTTGTCGAGGTACTTGGGATTCTCGTAGGACTCGCCGTCGATGCCGAACGGGCGGTTGGTCTGGCAGCCGACGTAGCCGGCGATCTTGAGACCCTCCAGCGGCTTCTTGACCTTGGACTGCATCTCTTCGTAGCCGACGTCTTCGATCAGCACTTCGACCATGTGGCGGGTCTTGGGCATCTCGCCCTCGATCTTGATGCCGATCTCGCCCAGCGCCGCGTCGATGCCGCTCCTGACCTCGCCGTCGTGCTCGATGCGCTCCTTGGCCTCGCGCGTGGCGAGCCAGCAGGCGGCGCAGGTGGCGACGATGTCCTGCTGGCCGTGGGCCTGCTGCGACAGGGCGATGTTGCGCGCCGACAGGCTGATGCGCGGCAGCTCGCCGCCGCCGCCGTAGCCGATGGAGGCGGAGCAGCAGTTCCAGTCCGGGATCTCGTTGAGCTGGATGTCCAACTCTTCGCAGATGGTCTGGGTCGACTTCAGATAGTTAACGGAGGATGCCTTCGACTGCGAAGAACAACCGGGGTAGAAGGAATATTCACGCTTCGCCATGGGAATCTCCTCAGCCTTTATACTCGGCGATCTTGGCTTCTTCGATTTCGAAGGCCTTCTTCAACATTTTCTGCAGCCCGCCCGTATCCTTGATGCTGTGGCCACCCAGGATTTCCAGCGGGTTGAGCCGCCCGGTCTTGTACATGCCGAGGCCGACATCCTGCATCTTCAAAGCGGTCTTGATGCCGTTGGCGAAACCGTTCATGAAGTAGAGCGACAGGCCCAGCTTCAGTTCGTTGACGCGGCCGGTCTTGGTCAGGTTGCTCCAGAACAGCTGCGAGAACTTGGCGGTCGGCTGCGTCTTCGGCTGCAGGCCGAGACGTTTCGCGTAGGTGGCCAGGCCGTGCATGATGTGGGTGATCGGCAGACCGCGCGGGCAGCGTGCGATGCAGTTGTAGCACGAGGTGCACATCCACATGGAGCTGGAGCCGAGCACCTCTTCGCGCTTGCCGGCACGGATCATCATGAAGATCTCCTGGGGCGGATGCTCCCAGTGCGGACCGAGCGGGCAGGAGCCCGAGCAGACGCCGCACTGCATGCACATCTTGACCCAGTGGCCTTCCTCGACATTCGCCTCGACTTCCTTGAGGAAGTTGGAGCGGTACTTCTCGACCATCGCCTGATTCGGATTGCTCATCGTGGTCTCCTCAGAACTTGAACGGGCTCATGCCGATCTCACCGATCAGCTTCTCCATATCGTTGATGATCTGCGGAATGCGCTGGATGTCGGTAATCGACACCTCGTACGTCTGCACCCGCTCCTTCTCCAGATTGAGCTGGGTCAACGTGTCGTCGATCTTGCTCATCCGGTAGTGGGCCATCTCGGAGCCCTTCACAAAGTGACACTGGTAGTTGTCGCCCTTCTGGCAGCCCATCAGCATGACGCCGTCGTAGCCGCTGTTCAGTGCGTCGGTGATCCAGATGGTGTTGACCGAGCCGAGGCAGCGCACCGGGATGATACGGGCGTAGGCGCTGTACTCCTGGTGGGTCATACCGGCCATGTCGAGCGCCGGGTAGGCGTCGTTCTCGCAGGCCAGCACCAGCAGGCGCGGCTTCTCGGAGAATTCGTCCGGCATGTCGACGGCCTTGAGCTGCTGGCCGACGGTCTCGACGGAGTAGTTCTCGAAGGAGATGACGCGCACTGGGCAAGCGCCCATGCAGGTGCCGCAGCGGCGGCAGCGCGCTTCGTTGTATTGCGGATAGCCCTTTTCGTCCTCGTTGATGGCGCCGAACGGGCACTCCACGGTGCAGCGTTTGCACTGGGTGCAGCCTTCCACGCGGAAGGTGGGGAACGACAGGTCGCCGGAGCGCGGATGCGCGGCGCGGCCCAGGGCGGCGTTCTCGCAGGACTGGATCGCCTTCAGCGCGGCGCCGGTGGCGTCTTCGATCGCCTGATGGGCGTCCATCGGGCGGCGCACCGGGCCGGCGGTGTAGATGCCGGTGCGGCGGGTCTCGTAGGGGAAGCAGATGAAGTGCGAATCGGTGAAGCCGTTCTTCAGGTGCGGGACGTCGGTACCCTGGCGGTACTGCAGGTTGAGGATGGAGGTGACGGGCGCCTCCTGCTCGGCCTTCAGCTTGGCCGTCAAATCGGCGTTGCCGTCTTTCTCTGCGGCTTCGATATCCTGCGCGATGTAGGGGTTCGGGCCGCTGGCCGGCACCATGCCGGTGGCCAGCACCACGATGTCGGCATCGATGGTGGTGTCGTCGGCCAGGATCTTGTCGTTATAGCTGACCTTGAGGCCGCTGCCGGCCGCTTCCACTCCCTTCACCGTACCCTTGGAGAAAGCGACGCCCGCCTCTTGGCCGCCGCGGTAGACGTCTTCACCGTCGGCACCGGGGGTGCGCAGGTCGTCGAAGATCACCGTGGCGTCGCCGCCGGCGTCCTTCACGTAACGGGCCTGCTTGATGGAGGTCATGCAGCAGTGGCCGGAGCAGTAGGGCAGGTGGCCCTCGGTGTCGGAACGCTGGCCGGCGCACTGCACGAACACCACGTTCCTGGCGTCGGAGCCGTCGGCCTTCTTGATGGCGCCGCCGTTGGCCTTGACCATCTTCTCGAAGGCCAGCTGGTCCATCACGTCCGGGCTCTTGCCGCCGCCCAGTTCCGGCAGCTTGGCGATGTCGTACGGGTGGAAGCCGGTGGCCTGGATGATGGCGCCGACCGTGATGTCGTTGCTGGAACCGCTCTCGGTGGCCAGGGTCACGCTGAAGCGGCCCGGCGCGCCGTCGGTGCTGGCGACGGTGGTGTTGAGGTGCACGGTGATGGCGCTGTTGCCTTCGACCGCCGCGATCATTTCGCCGGTGGTATTGTCGGCCAGCACGTCGTAGGGGGCCTTGGCGGGATACTTCTTATACATCTCGCCGGCCACGCCGCCGAGCTTGCCGCTCTTCTCCACCAGGTCGACCGTATAACCGGTCTTGGCCGCTTCCAGTGCCGCGGTCATGCCGGCGATACCGCCGCCGACCACCAGCAGGTGGCGCAGCAGACCCTGCTCGCCGGAGGCGGCGGGCATCTTCATGTATTTGGATTCGGCGCAGGCCATACGCACGTAGTCGTCGCCCATCTCCTGGGTGGTCTCGCGCGCCTCGTCGGTGTCGGGCCGGACCCAGATGACGCCTTCGCGCAGGTTGGCGCGCGACAGGGTGACGCCCTCGAAGCTGAATGCGTCGGTCTTGGCGCGGCGCGAACAGGCGGCGATTACCACGTGGTTGACGCCATCGTTGTCGATGTCGTCCTGAATCATCTTCACGCCTTCGGCATTGCACAGGAACTCGTGTTCCTTGGCCACGGCGGCCTTGCCTTCGCGCTTGGCGACGTTGGCCAGCTGTGCGGTATCGAGGCGATCGCCGATGCCGCAACCCTGGCAGATATAGGCTCCAATCTTCATGTCAGCCACTGTTTAACCCTCCTGACCCGCGACTCGAGTGACCACCTGGATGGCGCGCAGCGCCGCCGCGGTGGCGTTCTGCGCGGCACGGTTGACGTCCAGCGCATCGGACGAGCAGCCGGCACCGTAGATGCCGCTGTCGCTGTCGAGTTCGATGAAGTTGTGTTCGTTGATCTCCACGCCGGTGGGCAGCACGCCGGCCGGTACCGTCGACTCCATGCCGGTGGCCAGCACCACCAGGTCATGCTCGTTGCGGTAGCGGTGGTAGCCCTCGGTGTCCACGCCGTTGAGCAACACGTTGTCGTCGGCGCCGCCGGTGATGTTGGCGACCTTGGACTTGACGAAGGTGACGTTGGGGTCGGCCTTCACCATGCGGTGGAAGTCGTCGATGCGGTCGATGGCGCGGATGTCGATGTAATAGACGGTCGACTTGCAGTCGTCACCCAGCTGCTCTTTGATGTAAGTCGTCTGCTTCAGCGTCGCCATGCAGCAGATGCGCGAACAGTGCTTCAGGTGGTTCTGGTCACGGGAACCGGCACACTGAATGAAGGCGATGTTCTTCGGCGCCTGGCCGTCGGAGGGACGCACGATCTTGCCGCCGGTGGGACCGAACGGGTCCAACATGCGCTCGAACTCGACGTTGCTGATGACGTTGTCGTAGCGGTCGTAGCCGTAAGGCTGAATCTTGGCCGCGTCGTAGGGCTTCCAACCGGTGGCCCAGACCACGGCGCCGACGTTCAGACTCAACTCCTGCTCCTGCATCTCCAGGTCGACGGCGTTGTACTTGCACGCCTCTTTCGCCTTGGCGCCGTCGTCGCCGGCGACGATGCGCGGGTCGATGACGTAGCGCTGCGGGTAGGCCATGGCGGAGGTGAGGTAAGCGCCCTTGCGCTTCTTCATGCCGTAGTTGAATTCGTCGTCGAACTCGGTGCTGACGGCCTTTTCGCATTCGCCGCAGGCGGTGCAGTTCTCATTGACGTAGCGCGGAGAGACCTTCACGCTGACGTTGAAGTTGCCGGCTTCACCCGTGACGCCGGTGACTTCCGCCATGGTCAGCAGGCGCACGTTCTTGTTGGCCTTGAGACGGCGGTACTGGATCTCCAGACCGCAGGTGGGGAAGCACAGCTTGGGGAAATATTTGTACAGCTGGCTGACTCGGCCACCGACACTGGGTGCTTTTTCCAGCAGGATGACCTGCTTGCCGCACTCGGCCGCTTCCAGGGCCGCCGTCAGGCCGCTGATGCCGCCACCCACGACCAGTATGGTCTGGTTGGTTGCGATTACCTCAGACATTGAATTTCCTCCATCAACGGATGAATACGTCGTTCTGCTCTGCGCATGGCGCAAAGCGACCGGCTCGCGGATACGGGACGGCCGCCACGGATAGAGAGTCCTTTCGGAGTAAGGTCGACACGATACCTGCTCTCCGGGCGAATTTACATAAGCACAACATCGAATTTTCCGATGCGCGAATAGATTCGATGTATGTATGCGCATTCATTGCCGTTGTGGAACAGCGAGAATTTACATAAGCTTTTTAATCAGGATTTAGCTTAGACCGAGGATGACGTTGTGCAAGTGAGCGAATTGAAACCGGAGCAGCATTTCATCACCGACGAACCCTATTACGTTGCCACCGGCAGCGAGATCGCAGTATTCGAGGCGGCCTACCGCAATCGCTTACCCCTACTGCTCAAAGGGCCTACCGGTTGCGGCAAGACCCGTTTCATGGAGTACATGGCATGGCGGCTCAAGCGGCCGTTGATCACCGTCTCCTGTCACGACGACCTCACCGCCTCCGATCTGGTGGGACGTTATTTGGTAAAGGGCGGAGAGACCGTGTGGGTGGACGGGCCGCTGGCGCGCGCAGTGCATGCCGGCGGCATCTGCTACCTGGACGAGATCGTCGAGGCGCGCAAGGACACCATGGTGGTGATCCATCCGCTGGCCGACGACCGCCGCGTGCTGCCGATGGAAAAGCTGGGTACATTGTTGCAGGCCGGTCCCGAATTCTGTCTCGCCATCTCCTACAATCCCGGCTACCAGAGCGTGCTCAAGGATCTGAAACAGAGCACGCGCCAGCGCTTCGTGGCGCTGGAGTTCGACTATCCCTCGGCGGAGCTGGAGCAGCGCATCGTCGCCAGTGAGGCGGCGGTGGACGCGGCGATGGCGGAGAAGCTGGTGAAGTTTGCCCAGATGACGCGCAACCTCAAGGGCAACGGCCTGGAGGAGGGCGCCAGCACCCGCCTGCTGGTGCATGCCGGCAAGTTGATCGCCGCCGGCATCGCCCCGGTCACCGCCTGCGCCGGCGCCATCGCCCAGGCCCTCACCGACGACCCCGAAATGCTCGCCGCCATCAACGAGCTGTCGGCATCGTTGTTTTAATAAATATTCAACCACGGGGAACACGGGGTGATGAATGTGAACACATCGTCCGGTGCCGGAGTTAAGTCGCTGTGCGGGATGTTGTGACGGCGTACGAATGTGCGGAGAGGGTTTTTCCTTTAATTCCCCCGTGTTCCCCGTGCCCCCCGTGGTTAATTTTTGTGTGTGAGTAGTGAACCATGCCGACATCAGAACAGATAGCCGCGCAGCTGGACGACACCCTCGAAGCGGAGTTCACCTTCATTCGCAGCGAAGAGCTGGTGCCGTTGCTGTCGCCGTTGAGCGAAGAGGAGCAGTTGTTCGTCCTCGACTGGACGCGGCGCATCGCCAGCACCAATGTCGAGATCGCCCATCAGTTCGCGCGCCGCGCGCCGCAGGCGCTGGCGGCGCTGGAACCGCGGGTGCTGGAGGCGTGGGCGCTGCACGCCATGGATGTCTACGATCGCGGCGGGCTGCGGCCGGCGCTGGAGGTGATCCGCGATGTCGACAGCTTCATGCGCCTGGCCCACGAGCGTACCGCCGGGGCGCTGTTCGACGAGGTGAGCGGGGTGCTGTTGCCCTTCGTGCGCGGTCTGTCGGGACGCCGGCTGCTGCTCGATCAGGCCGGCACCATCTACACCGACAGCGAAACCCTGTTTCTGCCGTCGCTGATGGCGCAGCTCGCCAGCCGCGAGGACAACTTCCGCCTCTATAAGGTTGCCGTGGCGCTGCTCTGGGCACAGACCCGTTACGGTACCTTCCGCCAGCCGTTGCAGGCGGCGCTGGCCGGCTATCCCGACCCGCAGCGCGCCCTGGCGCTGTTCAATGCCCTGGAGACGCGGCGGCTGGAGGCCTGCATCGCCCGCGAGCTGCCGGGGCTGTACCGCGAGATGGGCGCGCTGCGGCGGCAACTGGGCGAGGCGGAGGAGCCGGCCGCGTGGGGCGAGGCGCTGGCGCAGTTGCAGGCGCCGACAGCAAGCGCCGCCGATGCCCTGGCCCTGGTGGCGCGGCTCTACGACGGGCCGCTGCCGCCGCCGCGCTGTTACCAGGGTGAGCTGCAACCGGAGGCGGTGGCCGCCTGCATGGCGGCGCGCATCGAGCGGGAGAAGATGCTGTTCCGGGTGCGCCTGGCCCAGATGCTGGAGGAGCACAAGGCGAAGCGGCGCGAGCCGGACGGACCGACCCAGCGGCCCGGCGTGCGCGAACGGGCCGACCCGCAGCAGCCCGAGGGCCGCAGCTTCGAACTGACCCTGGACGAGGTGCCGGTGGCACCGCCGGAGCCGGTCAAGCAGCTGATGACCTCGATCATCCTCGACCTGGGCGAGATCCCCGACGAATACCTGGTGCCCGCCGGCCCCGGCGAGTACGACCCGAGTCTCTACCAGGAGCAGCCGCCCGATCCGGAGGCGGTGTGGCAGGGGACCTATCACGAGATCGGCGCCACCTTCTACAACGAGTGGGACCACGGCCGGCAGCACTATCGCAAGGGCTGGTGCGTGATGCGCGAGAAAGATGTGGTGCCGGTGCATGACGGGTTCGTCGCCGCCACCCTGGCGCGCTACGGCGGCCTGGTGAAGCATCTGCGGCGCAGCTTCGAGGCGTTGCGCGACGAGGAGCGGCTGCTCAAGCGCCAGACCTTCGGCGACGACATCGACATCGACGCCCTGGTGGAGGCGCTGGCCGACGCCCGCGACGGCCGCGAGATGAGCAACCAGCTGTTCACCCGCCTGCACCGGGTGGAACGCAATATCGCGGTGGCCTTCATGGTCGACATGAGCGGCTCGACCCGCGGCTGGGTCAACGACGCCCAACGCGAGGCGCTGCTGTTGCTGTGCGAGGCGCTGGAGGCGCTGGGCGACCGCTATGCCATCTATGGCTTCTCGGGGATGACCCGCAAGCGCTGCGAACTGTACCGGGTAAAGCGGTTCGACGAACCCTATGGCGACGAGGTCAAGGCGCGCATCAGCGGCATCCGCGCCCAGGACTACACCCGCATGGGCTTCGCCATCCGTCACCTCAGCCAACTGCTGCAGGAGACCGAGGCGCGCACCCGCATCCTGATCACCCTCTCCGACGGCAAGCCCGACGACTACAGCGACTACCGCGGCGTCTACGGCATCGAGGACACCCGCCGCGCCCTGATCGAGGCCAAGCGCGCCGGCATCCATCCCTTTTGCATCACCATCGACAGCGCAGGTCCGGACTACCTGCCGCACATGTACGGATCGGTCAATTACGCCGTCATCGACGAGGTGCGCGCGCTGCCCTACAAGGTGGCCGAGATCTACCGCCGGCTTACCTGTTAAGAATGCCGGTGTTAAGAATGCCGATAACCACCGAGTACACACCGAAAGCACCGATTTAACGCATTGGCGTGCATTTAATGGGTTTCTTTGCGCGCCTGGCGTCTTGACGAGAGTCCGGTCTTGGGGTTGGTAAAAGAGGATCAATCTCGCCAAGACGCAAAGGCCGCCAAGGGGAAAAAGCGGGAGTAGAACCGTAGGATGGGGTTCGCCGGCCTCACCACGCCTTACTTACTCTGTACCGAACAATTCTTCAGGCTTTGCTACTCGGTTTCGTCCGATATTTTTACTTTTTGGGTCGCCAGCAACCGCATTACCACCACTTTGGCCACCAACGCCAGTCCCACAATCAGCACGCCGGACAGGATTGCAATCGTCTGAACGCTCATGAGTAGTTACCTCCAGGCACAAAGGCATCTCAACACCGGTCGAAATGCTTTGCGCCATGCAAAACCCGACAAGGCCTTTGTTTATACAGGGTAAAGGGCCTGTTTGGAACAATCGGCGTTTTGGCGGGAGCACAGATTTGGATGGAAAGACGCATAAAAAAACCGCTGTCCCTTGCGGAGGCAGCGGCTTCAGTCGCGGATGTGGGTATGACGACTGTTTCCAAGGACCGAATCATTACCACTTCGGTGAGTATAGACAGCGGTATCGAACGATTGGTTCAGGCGGCGTACTTGGCCTTCGCCTCCCGGGCCAACTTCGCCTCCGCGGAAGTATAGGCGGCCCCGGACCAGAGCATCTCGTAGGCGATCTCCTCGTTGCCGTTCTCGCACAACTCCAGCACCTGCTGGAACAGCGGCTGGAAGGTGGCGGACTTGTGCGACTCCTCGTGTTCGGCAAAGGAGTTCCAAAAGGTGATGATCAGCGCCTCCCTGCCCTTGAGCGGACTCTCCACCGCCTGGCCCACCGTGGAGCCTTCGTTGGAGACGGCGCCGCTGTTGAGGGAGACGAAACCGCCGACGAAGCCGGTGGTGGAGTGGTAGGTCTTGACGTTCTCGCACAGCAGCGCCACCCGCTCTTGCAGGTCGTCCACCGAATACTGCGGCTTGAGGATGACCCGGTTGACGGTGACTACGCCGTTGTGGGAAAAATTGTTGATCAGGTTGCCGGCCATGGAGGCACCTCCGTATCGATCGTGAATTGCGCCGGTCGCCGCAGCAGGTATATAAGCGACCGCTTAAATACAGATATATATTCCTTATAGAAATAATCAAGATATATATAGAAATATTTTTGTTTGAACGAAATATCGGGTAATTTACTGATTTAAAAGGGTTATAGTAACGACTTGGTCCTGTTTTTAACTGAGCGAGGTTACCGATGTCCACTCCCGACTGGCTCCCCGGCCTGTTTCAGGCGATCGATCGCAACGACGCCGACGCCTTTGCCGCGCATCTCGACGAGCAGGCCCTGTTTCGTTTGGGCAACGCGCGGCCGGTGACCGGCGGCGCCGCGATCCGCGAAGCGGCAGCCGCCTTTTTCGCCGCCGTGCGCTGCCTGATCCATCGTGAGGAAGAGCGTTGGAGCGCCGGCGACGCCGTCATCTGCCACGGCACCGTCACCTATGGTAGCCACGGCGGGAGCAGCCTCGCGCTGCCCTTCGCCAACAATTTCAAGCTGCGCGGCAGCCTGATCGGCGAGTACCTGGACTATGCGGATATCTCTCCGCGGTTTGCCGCGGCGGGGTGATGCCATGAAATACGGATGGTTGGCGGCGTGGTTTCTGCTGCCGGGGCTGGCGATGGCGGCCTGCAACGAGGGTGCGAACGAGGGCCTGGGTCCGGTGATGGTGCGTTCCGAATCGCCGGCCCAGGCGCTGCGGCTGACGCCGATGCCGCGCGATCCCTATCTGCTGTGTGCCGGGCAACAACAGTTCCGGGCGATGAGCAGCGTTGTCGCCATCTGGAGCAAGAGTGCGGCGCCGCCCGACTACCTGTTCAATTATGAGATGCTCGACGTCCACCTGGCGCTGGCGGGCGGTCTCGACGGCGGCTGGGCCTACGAGTTCTCCTACGACGATCGGCGGCCGGTGGTGGCGGGGCTGCGGCCGCTCGTCATCGCCTTCCACAATGCGCTCGGACTGAGCAACGACGGCCGCGGCCAGCGTTCCACCAGCGAAACTCTGATCGACATCCCGTCCTACGGCGTTCACCTCGACGGCCACAATGTCTCGCTGTTGGCGCGCGCCTTCCAGATCACGCTGTCGCGCCAATTGATACGCAATCACGCCTGGCTGCCGACCACGGCGCTGTCCGTCACTGTGCGCAAGGCCCTGGTCAGCGACAGCCCGTTCGAGAACGGCGCGGTCGACGTCGACGGCGAGCTGAGCATGGCGCTGCCGTTACGCAACGATTTCGTGTACGGCGACCTGGCCTACACCGAGTTCGGCAACAATCATCTCATCAATGTCCCGCTCGAATCCCATGAGTTCGTCGGCATGCTCGGTTACGAATGGACGCTGGCCGGTAACAGCGCGCTTATCGGTCAGTATCTATACTCCCAGGGGGTGGTCAAGAACCTGGGCGATTTGAGCAACTCGAGCCATGAGGTTTATCTCGGCTACAAACGTCGCCTGACCGCCATGACATGGGAGTTCGGCATCATCGAAAATTTAGCGCCGTATAACAACAGTCCGGATTTCGGTTTGAATTTTGGCCTGACTTACGACCTGTGACCAGCTTCAAGGATCACTTCTCGGGCCACTCCGCGGAATACACACGCTACCGTCCGTACTATCCGCGCGCCCTGTTCGCCTGGCTGGAGGCGCAGGTCGGCCGGCGCGCACGCGCCTGGGATTGCGCCACCGGCAACGGCCAGGCGGCGCAGGGGCTGGCGGAATTCTTTGCCGAGGTGGTCGCGACCGACGCCAGCAGCGAGCAGATCGCCGCCGCCGTTCCCCAGCCGCGCATCCGTTATGCCGTAGCGCCGGCGGAGCGCTCCGGGTTCGCCGCACGCAGCGTCGATCTGATCACCGTCGGCCAGGCGCTGCACTGGTTCGACCTCGATGCCTTTTATGGCGAGGTGCGGCGCATCCTCAAACCCGATGGCGTGCTGGCGGTGTGGTGCTACGGGCTGATGCACGTGGACGGTGCCGTCAACGCCGTGGTCCGGCGTCTCTACGCCGACGTTGTCGGTCCCTATTGGCCGCCTGAACGTCGCCATGTGGAGCAGGGGTATCAGACGCTGCCGTTTCCTTTTCGGGAGATCGCAGTGCCGCCATTCACGATGCAGACCGAATGGGACCTCAACCGGCTACTCGGTTATCTCGGCACCTGGTCGGCGGTGCAGCAGTGCCGCCGCCAGTCCGGCGACGATCCGCTGGCGCGGGTGGCCGAGGAACTGACCGCTGCCTGGGGCGATCCGGCGATGCCGCGCACGATGACCTGGCCGCTGCACCTGCGGGCGGGACGGGTCGACGCCTGACGGCGCATGCCAAGACGATAATCCCTTTAACCACCGCAGCATTCCAACGGGCAAAAAAAAACCTCCCCGCCGTCGGCGGGGAGGTTTTTCAATGCAGTTACTGCAACAGGATGAACAGGGCGCCGTCGCGGCGCTGCACGTTGAGCAGCAGCGGCGAGTGGTGATCGATGGCGCGCTGCAGCGTGTCCAGATTGCCTACGTCGCGGTGATTGGCCTGGACGATGACGTCACCCTTGCGCAGGCCCGCGCTCCAGGCCGGGCTGCCGGGATCGGATTGCAGCACGATGACGCCCTTGATCTTGCCGTAAGCGGGCATGCCTTCGACGATGTTGCCGAGCACGGCGCCTTCCAGCGACGGATAGAGGTGCTGGCCGCTGACGGTCTGCGCCTTGGGGCGTTCGATCTTGGCGTGGATCATATGCGGCTTGCCGCTGCGCAGTACCTCGATGTCCACCACCTGCCCGACGCGCAGCAGGCCGATGGTGTTGCGCACGTCAGAGGCGTCGCGCATCAACTGACCGTCGACCTTGCTGATGATGTCGCCGCTCTTCATGCCGGCCTTGGCCGCAGGCGATCCCTTCACCACTTCGGTGACGATGGCGCCGCCCTGCGCGTGCTTGATGCCGAAGGCGGAGGCGAGGTCGGGGGTCAGATCCTGCGCCTGCACACCCAGCTGGCCGCGTTGCACCTCGCCGTAGCGGATCAGCTGTGCCATCACCGCCTTGGCCATATTGATGGGGATGGCGAAGCCGATGCCGATATTGCCGCCGCTCTGGGAGAGGATGGCGGTGTTGATGCCCACCACCTGGCCGCGCAGGTTGACCAGCGCGCCGCCGGAGTTGCCGGGGTTGATCGAGGCGTCGGTCTGGATGAAATCCTCGTAGCCCTCGATGCCGAGGCCGGAACGGCCCATGGCGCTGACGATACCGGAGGTGGCCGTTTCGCTCAGACCGAACGGGTTGCCGATGGCGACCACGAAATCGCCGACGCGCAGCTTGCTCGAGTCGGCGGTGGGCAGCTGGGTGAGACCGGACGCCTTCACCTGGATCACCGCGATGTCGGTCTGCGGATCGGTGCCGATCAGTTTGGCCGGCAGGGTACGGCCGTCGGACAGGCGCACCGAGATCTGCACCGCGTGCTTGATCACGTGGTTATTGGTGAGGATATAGCCCTTCTTGGCGTCCACGATCACGCCGGAACCCAGGCTCTCGCCGTACTGCTCGGTCGGCTGTGCCGGGGCGTTGAAGAACTGGCGCAAGACCGGGTCGGAAAGCAGCGGGTTCTGCTGCACCGGCACCCGGGTGCGGGTGAACACGTTGACCACGCCGGGAACGGTCTTCTGCAGCATCGGCGCCAGTGTCGGCAGCTCCTGCCCCTGACTGTCGACGGGCGGCAGCGAGGCGAAGGCGGAACCGGTTGCGGCCAGTCCGAGGGACGCGGCGAGCAGCAGGGCGAATGTTCTTGATTTCATTGTGACCTCGTTGGTTAGGGGCGGCCTCCCCCCTCGGCACAGGCGAATCGAGGAGGAGTGAGGAGGGGGGCCGCAAAAAATTAATGGGTTGTGACTTCGATCCGGCGCGCGGCCTTGGCGCTGCGCACCTTGGGGAGAACGACCTGCAACACGCCGCGGCGATAGCTGGCGCGGGCGCCGCCGTCATCCACTTCGGCGGGCAACGCCACGGCGCGTTCGAAACCGCCGTAGGCGCACTCCATCACATGGTAACGGCCGCGGCGTTCCTCGCGTTGCAGGCGTTTTTCACCGCGCACCGTCAGGTAGCGCCCCTCGGCCACGGCGATGTCGAAGCTCTCCTTCTCCATGCCGGGGATCTCGATGCATACCACCACCGCTTCATCGCTCTCCTGCACCTCGGCGGGCAACACGCCCCAGCGCGCGCCGCGCGCCATCAGCTGTTCCTCCGCCGTCTCCAGCGCGCCGCTGCGGCGCGGCGGGGTGAAGCGCGTCAGCGCCTGGGCGGCGTGCCGGCGTAGCGCCTGCCACCCTTCGTTGAGCGAATCCCAGGTACGCGAAAACCCGTGTCGAATCTGCTCCAGCGTGCTCATGTCGCCTCTCCGTTTGCTCGGGACAACGCACAGCCACCCAGGGAAAGACCCCCCGGGCGTACCGAAAGTTCCATGCTATCAGCAGTCTGCATCATTCCCGTATCCAGAATTTGCCACCGGGGACACGGGGTAAACGGGGATGGCCGGGCCCTCCAGCAGGCGGAAACTCGGTTCGTCTGCGGTTGCCGTTGGTTGTTCATGCCCCCGTATTTCCGTCGTTCATACACCCTGTGCTCCCCGTGGATCGGATTTTTAGCCGGTGGTTCTACTTCTCCAGGTGGCGGCGCGGATCGAACGGCATGGTTCGCGCCATCTCCTCATAGAGCTTGCGCGCCTTGTCGCTGTCCGCCGGCGGCGCCACGATCTGCAGCACCACATACTGGTCGCCGGCCGGTTTACCGGGCAGGCCGCGCCCCTTCAGTCGCAGCTTCTGCTCGCCGCGGGCGCCGGCGGGGATCTTCATGTCGACCCGGCCGCCCAGGGTCGGCACCGAGAGGGTGGCGCCCAGAGCCGCCTCCCACGGCGTAATCGGCAGGGTGAGATAGACGTCGCGGCCCTCCACCTGATAGAAGCGGTGCGGCGCCAGCTCCACCTCCAGATAGAGATCGCCGGCGGGGCCGCCGCCGCTGCCGGGCATGCCCTGTCCGGCCAGACGGATCTGCTGGCCGCTGCCGATGCCGGGCGGGATGCGCACCTTGAGCGCGTGCTCGCGGGTGGTGACCCGGCCCTGGCCGTCAACCATCGGCACCTCCAACCGGATCAGACGCTCGGCACCCTGATAGGCGTCCTCCAGACCGACCCGAATCCTGGCGCGATGGTCCTCGCCGCGGCTGCGAAAGCCGCCGCCGCGCTGCGGGCGGAAGCCGGCAAAGGGGCTGCCGTGGCCGAACAGGCTTTCGAAGAAATCGGAGAAGTCGCCGCTATCGCCGCCGCGGAAGCCGGAAAACTCGAAGCCGGTGTCCCAGTCGGGCGGCGGGCGGAACTCCTGGCCCGCCTTCCAGTTGGCACCGAGGCGGTCGTAGGCGGCGCGCTTCTCCGGGTCCTGCAAAACCTCGTTGGCTTCATTGACCTCTTTGAAGCGCTCCTCGGCGTCCGCCTCCTTGCTCACATCCGGATGGTACTTGCGCGCCAGCTTGCGAAAGGCGCGCTTGATCTCGGCCTGAGTGGCCGAACGCTCCACCCCGAGGATCGTGTAGTAGTCTTTGAATTCCATGGNNGTGATCTTGTCGGTGTCCGCGGTGTCCGGCAGGGAGAAACGGCGGAAGAAGCTGCCGTAGACGCGCTCCACCCGCTTGTAGCCCTCGCGTTCCTCCTTCTTCTCCGACTCGCGCTCGCCCTTGATGGTCAGCATGCCGTTTTCGGCATGGACCTCGATGGCCTTGGGATCGACGCCGGGGACGTCGGCGGTGATCACGAAGCACTCCTTCTCCTCCTTGATGTCCACGGCAGGCGTCCAGTCTGAGGTGGCGCTGATACCCGTCTCCTCGCCGCGTCCTTCGTAGGCGTGGTCGAGTTCGCGGCGCAGTTGGTCCAGCAGGTTCCAGGGGTCGTAACGAACCAGGCTCATGGCTTATCTCCTTATCGGCATGTTGTGGTTGTTGGATGGGATACACAACATATAGGTGTGTCTCCGTGTCAGATCAAGGCCGCACCTCGCCTGGGGTTAATTTCAAATGATGCCCTGCGATGGCCCATCGCGCCGCGTGAGTAACGGCTCACTGTCGTGGAATGCGCCCCGGAATCGCCTATATTAGAACCACTATATATTGTGGATCCATGCACCATTTTCTTGCGCCTTCTATCTTGCTGAATCTACAAAAGAAATTTTTAATTCATTGTTTTTGCAAATATTTCTTTTTATTGACAGGGTGGGCAGTGATGCCTACCCTATTGCCCCATCAACAACATCTAGTGTTGTCGGGTCATCAGGGATACAACGCTCTGCCGCACGGTCGCGGCGCCCGGTTTATGGGGCAATAAAACAATAAAGGGAGACGATTTAAGTGACCAAGAGCACTGCACATCTCAAAGCCGTGTCCACCACAGTAACCGAAATTCCGTTCCAGCCTGCGTCCCTCGATATCTGGGATAAGAAGTACCGCCTCAAGACCAAGTCCGGCGAGGTCATCGACCACGCCATCGACGACACCTACCAGCGCGTCGCCCGCGCCCTGGCCGACGTCGAGGAGAGTCCGGAGAAGCGCGAGGAGTGGTTCGAGAAGTTCGTCTGGGCCTTGCGCCAGGGGGCGATCCCCGCCGGCCGCATCACCTCCAACGCCGGCGCCCTGGCCTACAAGCCCGCCACCTCCACCATCAACTGCACCGTCTCCGGCATCGTGCGCGATTCCATGGACGACATCCTCTCCAAGGTGCATGAGGCGGGGCTGACCCTCAAGGCCGGCTGCGGTATCGGCTATGAATTCAGTACCTTGCGGCCGAAAGGGGCGTTCGTGGCGGGGGCCGGCGCCTACACCTCCGGGCCGCTGTCGTTCATGGATATCTTCGACAAGATGTGTTTCACCGTCTCCTCCGCCGGCGGCCGCCGCGGTGCGCAGATGGCCACCTTCGACGTCGGCCACCCGGACGTCGCCGACTTCATCCGCGCCAAGCGCGAAGACGGCCGCCTGCGCCAGTTCAACCTGTCGCTGCTGGTGACCCGCGACTTCATGGAAGCGGTCAAGGCCGACGCCGACTGGCAGCTCGCCTTCCCGCTCTCCGCCAAGGAAGTGGAAAGTGACCAACTGGACCTATCCGACGGCAGCACCATCGTCTGGCGCGAGTGGCCCACCAGCGAGGGCTACATCGCCAACGACGAAGGGCTGGTCGCCTGCCGCATCTACAAGACTATCCGCGCGCGCCGGCTGTGGGACATGATCATGGCCTCCACCTACGACTACGCCGAACCGGGGTTCATCCTCATCGACCAGTACAACGAGATGAACAACAACTGGTTCTGCGAGAACGTGCGCGCTACCAATCCATGCGGCGAACAGGGCCTGCCGCCCTACGGCTCCTGCCTGCTCGGCTCCATCAACCTGACCAAGTTCGTGGTCGAGCCGTTCACCGACAAGGCGCACTTCGACTGGGACACCTTCCGCGAGGCGGTGGCGGTGTTCACCCGCATGCTCGACAACGTGGTGGAGATCAACGGCCTGCCGCTGGAGCAGCAGCGCCAGGAGATCACCACCAAGCGCCGCCACGGCATGGGCTACCTCGGCCTCGGCTCCACGCTGACCATGCTGCGCATGAAGTACGGCGCGCAGGACTCGGTGGAATTCACCGAGCGCGTCACCCGCGAGATGGCCATGGTCGGCTGGCGCACCGGCCTCGACCTGGCCAAGGAGAAAGGCCCCGCCCCGATCATGGAGCAGGAGTTCACGATCACCGGCGACATGCTGCGCAAACGCCCCGAACTGAAACGCGACGGCTTCAAGCTCGGCCAGAAGGTGAAGGGCAAGGTGCTGCACGCGCGCTACAGCCGCTACATGCAGCGCGTCGCCGAGGTCGATCCGGAACTGGTCAACGCGCTGGCCGAAACGGGCTGCCGCTTCACCCACCACAGCTCCATCGCCCCCACCGGCACCATCTCCCTGTCCCTGGCCAACAACGCCAGCAACGGCATCGAGCCCTCGTTCGCGCATCACTACGCGCGCAACGTGATCCGCGAAGGCAAGAAGAGCAAGGAGAAGGTCGACGTCTTCTCCTTCGAACTGCTCGCCTACCGCGAACTGGTCAACGCCGCCGCCATGCCCTACAGCGACAAGGCCGAGGAGCAGCTGCCCGAGTACTTCATCGCCGCCGACGAGGTGAGCCCGAAGCAGCACGTGGACATCCAGGCCGCCGCGCAGAAGTGGATCGACTCCTCCATCTCCAAGACGGCGAACGTCCCCACCGACTTCCCCTACGAGGAGTTCAAGGACATCTACCTCTACGCCTACGAACAGGATCTGAAGGGCTGCACCACCTTCCGCTTCAACCCCGAGGCGTTCCAGGGCGTGCTGGTCAAGGACAGCGACCTGGAGAACACCACCTACCGCTTCGAGCTGGAAGGCGGCGAGATACTGGAAGTGAAGGGCAACGAAGAGATCGAATACGACGGCGAGATGCATACCGCAGCGAATTTATTTGACGCCATCAAAGAAGGCTACTACGGAAAATTCTAAGGAACCCAAAGGATATTGACCACGGGGAGCACGGGGAACACAGGGAAAACATTATGAATGCAAACCCCGTGTTCCCCGTGGCCCCCGTGGTTGAGGAGGATTTAAATGGCAATCAAGATTGAAAAGAAGATCGTCGGCTACAGCGTCGCGAAAGAAGATGAAAAGCAGGCCGCCGCAGGCGTCGCCGAGGCGAAGCCGGAGAGCAACGTCGTCCACCTGACCGAGACGCTGGAGCGTCCCGAGATGCTGCTCGGCAGCACCTACAAGATCAAGACGCCGCTCTCCGAGCACGCGCTCTACGTCACCATCAACGACGTGATCCTCAATCCGGGCACCGAGCACGAACTGCGCCGCCCGTTCGAAGTGTTCATCAACTCGAAAAACATGGACCACTTCCAGTGGATCGTCGCCCTGACGCGCATCATCTCCGCTGTGTTCCGGAAAGGCGGCGACGTCACCTTCCTGGTGGAAGAGCTGCGGTCGGTGTTCGACCCGCGCGGCGGCTACTTCAAGAAGGGCGGCAAATACATGCCCTCGTTGGTGGCCGAGATCGGCGATGCCATCGAATGCCACCTGCGCATGATCGGCATGATGAAGAACAACGACCTGGACGAGCATCAACTGAAGCTGATCGAAGAGAAGCGCGCCCAGTACGACGCCGGCGTCAAGGACGCCGAGGCCAAGGAGCCGAGCGAATTCCCGGATGGGGCGCAGTTGTGCGGGAAGTGTCATACCAAGGCGGTGATTCAGATGGATGGGTGTATGACTTGTTTGAACTGTGGGGATAGCAAGTGCGGTTGATGCCGTAACCGGATATCAAATCGGTTACCAGATGATGCGGTAACCTCCAGGAGACACCAGGAACAATGGAATGCGCCGGCACCATGTATAGTGGACACGCGCTACGTCGGATGTTTGAGCGGAAAATCAGCCGCGTCGATGTCTCCGCAGTCATTCGGACAGGTGAGACGGTTGTTGATTACCCCGACGACCGCCCGTATCCAAGCCGTCTCCTGCTGGGGTGGCCCGGAGTCGGGCCGCTCCATGTAGTCATTGCCCAGGACCCGGGCAACGGGGTGTGCTATGTCATTACGGTGTATATTCCTGATTCAGGGCAGTGGAACGACGATTTCAGGACGAGGAGATAGCCATGCAGTGCGTTCTCTGTAGACAAGGTGAAACCCGGCCGGGCCATGTCACTGTGACACTTGAGCGTGGCGGGAGTGTGGTGATCTTTAAAGAGGTGCCTGCGGACGTATGCGAGAACTGCGGTGAATATTACCTCTCCGACGAGGTGACGGACCGGCTGATGGCCCGCGCGGAAGAGGCGCTCCGCCAGGGGGCTGAAGTAGAGATTGTGCGCTACGCAGCGTAGCTCATACGATTTACGGGCGAAAAAGATCTTCTAAAGATGTTTGCCGCAACGATTGCCGGAGATTCGGTGAATGGGGTAGCTGTTGGTACCGTTGGCGCAGCTGTTGGGTGCGGCGGCTACTCCAAAGAAGGGCGGCAAATACATGCCCTCCCGTTAGCCATGGAGGGCTAACAATGCCTACAATTATCCGAATCGGGGCATACAGGTTCTTTTTCTACGCGGGTGACCGGGGCGAACCGCCCCACGTACACGTGGAGCGCGACCACAATGTGGCCAAGTTCTGGCTTGATCCGGTCCGCCTCAGCAGTAGCGACGGATTTCCTCGGCAGGAGTTGAGCCGGCTGCAAATGCTGGTGCAGGAGCACCGCGAATCGTTCCTGGAGGCATGGAATGACTATTTCCACGGTTGAGATTGAAGTCCCCGCCATCGTGGCCGTCTCGGTGACCGAGGATGCACTGAGCGTCGATCTTGCCGATGGTCGTACCGTGTCCGCGCCGCTTGTATGGTTCCCTCGTCTTCTTCACGGAACCCCTTCAGAACGCAACGATTGGCGTCTCATTGCTAACGGGACCGGTATTCATTGGGAAACGCTGGACGAGGACATCAGTGTCGAAGGGCTGTTGGCAGGACATCCGTCGGGTGAGAGTCAGGCGTCGTTCCAGCGATGGCTGAC
>DFMR01000029.1 GCA_002376325.1 Proteobacteria bacterium UBA3588
TCGCTGGGGGAGAGGGGACTTACGGCGGAACCCGCGGGGTGCGGTTTTGCGATAGAATCCGGGGCAGCTTGGTCGTGCGGCTGCCTGCCGTGCGGGCCGTACGGTAGAAAAAATTACATATATTCAACGAATTATGTCTTCGACTTCCTATAACGCCGATTCCATTGAAGTTCTCTCCGGGCTGGAGCCGGTGCGCAAGCGCCCGGGCATGTACACCGATACCACGCGCCCCAACCACCTGGCCCAGGAGGTGCTGGACAACTCGGTGGACGAGGCCATTGCCGGCCACGCCAAGACCATCGAGGTGACGCTCTATAAGGACGGTTCGCTGGAGGCGAAGGATGACGGGCGTGGCATGCCGGTGGATATGCATCCGGTGGAGAAGATGCCGGGCGTGGAGGTGATCCTTACCAAGCTGCACGCGGGCGGCAAGTTCTCCAACAAGAATTACCAGTTCTCCGGCGGCCTGCACGGCGTCGGCGTGTCGGTGGTCAACGCGCTGTCGAAGCACCTGGAGGTGTGGGTGCGGCGCGATGGCAAGGAGTACAACATCGCCTTCAAGAACGGCGTTCGCGTCTCCAAGCTGGAGGCGGTGGGCGAGGTGGGCAAGCGCAACACCGGCACCACGGTGCGCTTCTGGCCCGACCCGCAGTTCTTCGATTCGCCCAAGTTTTCGGTGCCGCGCCTGAAGCACGTGATGCGCGCCAAGGCGGTGCTCTGTCCCGGCCTGCGCATCACTTTCTTCGACGAGGCGTCGGGGGAGAAGAGCGAGTGGCACTACGAGGACGGCCTGCGCGCCTATCTGCTCGACGAGTTGCAGGACACCGAGATCGTGCCGGACGATCCGTTCGTCGGCAGTCTTGCCGGCAACACCGAGGCGGTGGATTGGGCGGTGGTGTGGCTGCCGGAGGGCGGCGAGCTGATCGCCGAGAGCTACGTCAATCTGATCCCCACCGCCCAGGGCGGTACCCACGTCAACGGCCTGCGCACCGGCCTGACCGAGGCGATGCGCGAGTTCTGCGAGATCCGCAATCTGCTGCCGCGCGGGGTGAAGCTGGCCCCCGAGGATGTGTGGGACAAGGTGAGCTATGTGCTGTCGGTGAAGCTGGCCGACCCGCAGTTCTCCGGCCAGACCAAGGAGCGGCTCACTTCGCGCGAGTGCGCTTCGTTCGTCTCCGGCGTGGTGAAGGACGCCTTTTCCCTGTGGCTCAATGAACATGTGGATCTGGGCGAGCGCATCGCCGAGCTGGCCATCTCCAACGCCCAGACGCGCCTGCGCGCCGGCAAGAAGGTGGCGCGCAAGAAGATCACGCAGGGACCGGCGTTGCCCGGCAAGCTGGCCGACTGCACCACCCAGGAGCCTCTGCGCGGCGAGCTGTTCCTGGTGGAGGGCGACTCCGCCGGCGGTTCCGCCAAGCAGGCGCGCGACAAGGAGTTCCAGGCGATCATGCCGCTGCGCGGCAAGATCCTGAATACCTGGGAGGTGGACCCGACCGAGGTGCTCGGTTCCCAGGAGGTGCACGACATCGCCGTGGCTGTCGGCGTCGACCCCGGTTCCGACAAGCTGGACGGGCTGCGCTACGGCAAGATCTGCATCCTCGCCGACGCTGATTCCGACGGTGCCCACATTGCCACCCTGCTGTGTGCCCTGTTCGTGCGCCACTTCCGGCCGTTGGTGGCCGAAGGCCACGTCTACGTGGCGATGCCGCCGCTCTACCGTATCGACATCGGCAAGGAGGTCTACTACGCCCTCGACGATGCCGAGCGCCAGGGGGTGATCGACCGCATCGCCGCCGAGAACAAGCGTGGCAAGGTGCAGGTGACCCGCTTCAAGGGCCTCGGCGAGATGAACCCGCTGCAGCTGCGCGAGACCACCCTGGCCCCCGACACCCGCCGCCTGGTGCAGCTCACCATCGAGCCGGGCGACGACACCAACCAGCTGCTCGACATGCTGCTGGCCAAGAAGCGCTCCGGCGAGCGCAAGAGCTGGCTGGAGGAGAAGGGCAACCTGGCCGAGGTGTAAGGCCGACAAGACGAATTAACCACGGGGAATTACACGTTAAACCCACGGACAACGCCGGCCCAGTAACCCGATTTATCCCCGTGTTCCCCGTGCCCCCGTGGTTAACATTCTTTCCTCTTAACACTTCTTTACCAAATTTGCGTTGTCCCGCCGGTCCGTCGCCATATACTCACGACGAACCGGTTTAACGGATTTTTCTCGGAGTGGCGATGAGGGCAAAACTGCTCATAACCTTGGTGATCGCGCTGTTGCTGGCCGCGACGGGCTACTACTTCTGGGCGCAGCGCTCCGCCGCCAAGGCGGAGAAACGCTCTGGCCGCGGCGCTTCGGTGCCGGTGTTGGCGGCCAAGGTCGAACAGCGGCCAATGCCGCTCAAGGTGCGGGCGGTGGGTACCGTGACGCCGGTGGCGACGGTGGCGGTGAAGTCGCGCGTCGACGGGGAGATCGTGCAGGTCGGTTTCCAACCGGGCGGTGACGTCAAGACCGGACAGATGCTGTTCGTCATCGACCCGCGGGCGTTGCAGGCGCAGCTGGCTCAGGCCGAGGCCAATCTGGCGCGCGACCAGGCGCTGCTGGCGACTTCCCAAGCCGACGTCAAACGCTACACCGATCTGCTGCGGCAACACCTCGTGTCCGATCAGGACCTGGAGAAGATGCGGGCCACGCTGGGCCAGGTGCGGGCGTCGATCAAGGCCGACCAGGCCGCGGTGGAGAATCTCCGCGTCCAGCTCAGCTACACCGTGATCCGCTCTCCCATCGATGGCCGCGCCGGGGCGCTGCTGCTCGATCGCGGCAACATGGTGAAGGCCAACGACACCACCGCCATGGTGGTGATCAACCAGCTCAAGCCCATCGACGTGGCCTTCGCGGTGCCGGAGCGGATGCTGCCGGCGATCCGCGGCGATATGGCCAAGGGTGATGTGGCGGTCGATGCGGTGGTGGCCGACGACAGCGCCCATCCGCTGCACGGCGTCCTCGACTTCATCGACAATGCCGCCGACCCGACTACCGCCACGGTGCAGCTGCGGGCGCGTTATCCTAACGACGATCTGGCGCTGTGGCCCGGCCAGTTCGTGCGTATCACGCTGCTGCTGGGCATCCAGCAGCAGGCGCTGGTGGTGCCGGCCCAGGCAGTGCAGGAGGGGCAGCACGGCAGCTTCGTCTATGCGATCCAGCCCGATGACAGCGTTGCTCTGCGGCCGGTGAAGGTGGAGCGGGTCGAGGAGGGCGATGCGGTGATCGCCGACGGCCTCCAGGCCGGTGAAACGGTGGTGACCTCGGGTCAGCTGCGTCTGGCGCCGGGGATGAAGGTGACCATTCGCCAACCGGAGACGGTCCGTCCGGCCGACGGAGCGGCCGGCGAATGACGCTGCCGGAGCTGTGCATCCGCCGGCCGGTGATGACCACGCTGCTAATGGCGGCGCTGCTGATCTTCGGCATCATCGGCTATCGGGCGCTGCCGGTGAGCGACCTGCCCAGCGTCGACTTCCCCACCATTTCGGTCTCCGCAAGCCTGCCCGGCGCGAGTCCCGAGACCATGGCGTCGTCGGTGGCGGCACCGCTGGAGCGACAGTTTTCCACCATCGCCGGCCTCGACAACATGAGTTCCACCTCTGCCCTGGGGGCCACGTCCATCACCCTGCAGTTTGCCCTCGACCGCAACATCGACGGCGCCGCCCAGGACGTGCAGGCGGCCATCGCCGCCACTCTGCGCAACCTGCCGGCGGAGATGCCGGCGCCGCCGTCGTACCGCAAGGTCAACCCGGCCGAGAGCCCGATCATGTATCTGGCCGTCGAGTCCTCGGTGCTGCCGCTGTCGCAGGTGGACGAGTACGCCGAGAGCATGATCGCCGAGCGTCTCTCCACGGTGCCCGGCGTGGCCCAGGTGATGGTCTACGGCTCGCAGAAGTACGCCGTGCGCATCAACGTCTCGCCCGAGGCGCTGGCCTCCCGCGGCATCGCCATGAGCGACGTGGCCAACGCCATCGCCCAGGGCAACCCCAGCATCGCCACCGGTGTGTTGGACGGGCCGCAGCAGAGTTACACCATCCAGACCAATAGCGCCCTGAACGACGCCGCGCAGTACAAGCCGCTGGTGGTGGCGTGGCGCAACGGCGCGCCGGTGCGGCTCGACCAGATCGGCCAGGTGATCGATTCGGTGGAGAACGACAAGGTGGCCAGTTGGTACCGCCAGACCCGCGCCATCGTGCTGGCAATCCAGCGCCAGCCGGGTACCAACACCGTGGCGATCGCCGACGCCATCCACAAGCTGCTGCCGTCGTTCGAGTCACGACTGCCGGGGGCGGTGAAGATGAAGGTGCTGTTCGATCGTTCGCAGTCGATCCGTGCCTCCATCGACGATGTGCAGTTCACCTTGATATTGGCCACCGGCCTGGTGTTGCTGGTGATCTTCCTGTTCCTGCGCACTGCGTCGGCCACCATCATCCCCAGCCTGGCGATGCCGCTGTCGGTGATCAGCACCTTCGGCGGCATGTATCTGCTCGGCTACAGCCTCAACAACCTCAGCCTGATGGCGCTGACCCTGTCGGTGGGCTTTGTGGTGGACGACGCCATCGT
>DFMR01000058.1 GCA_002376325.1 Proteobacteria bacterium UBA3588
GCCCCTTGCCCCTTGCCCCTTTGTCACGCGACTCTGCCCAGCAGGTATTGCAGCAGCAGCGGTACCGGACGGCCGGTGGCTCCCTTGTTGCCGCCGCTTTTCCAGGCGGTGCCGGCGACATCCAGGTGGGCCCAGCGGTACTCCTTGGTGTAGCGGGAGAGGAAGCAGGCGGCGGTGATGGTGCCCGCCTCCTTGCCGCCAATGTTGGCCATGTCCGCGAATGGGCTCTTGAGCTGCTCGTCGTATTCGGGCCACAGCGGCAGCTGCCAGGCGCGGTCGCCGCTCACCCGGCCGGCGGCGAGCAGGTCGTCCACCAGGGTCTGGTCGTTGCCCAGCAGGCCGGCGGCCTGGCTGCCCAGGGCGACGATGCAGGCGCCGGTGAGGGTGGCGATGTCGATCACCACCTCGGGGTCGAAGCGTTTGATGTAGGTGAGGGCGTCACACAGGATCAGCCGCCCCTCGGCGTCGGTGTTGAGCACCTCGACGGTCTGGCCGGACATGGAGGTGACGATGTCGCCCGGCTTGTTGGCGTCGCCGTCGGGCAGATTCTCCGAGCTGGGGACCACCCCGACCACGTTGAGCGGCAGCTCCAGCGCGGCTACCGCCTGCATCACCCCCAGCACCGAGGCGCCGCCGCACATGTCGTACTTCATTTCGTCCATGGCCGCGGCGGGCTTGAGCGAGATGCCGCCGGCGTCGAAGGTGAGCCCCTTGCCCACCAGCACCACCGGTTTGTCCTTCTTCTTGCCGCCCTGGTATTCGAGGACGATCAGGCGCGGCGGCTGGCGGCTGCCGCGGGCGACCGACAGCAGGGCACCCATGCCCAGCTCTTCCATCTCCTTTTCGTCGAGGACGGTGGCCTTCAGCCTCTTGTTGCCCTTGGCCAGCCCCTCGGCCTGCTTGGCCAGGTAGCGCGGGGTGCAGATGTTGCCCGGCAGGTTGGCCAGATCCTTGGTCAGCTGCATCGCGGCCTGGAGCGCCTGCCCTTGGCGCAGCGCCTCGCCGGCCGCGGCCTCGGCCGCCTTGTCGGCCACCAGGAATGCCACCTGTTTGATGGGCGGTTTCTCGTGATCCTCTTTCTTGCTCTTCAGCTGGTCGAATTGATACAGGACGTTGCCGGCCGCCTCCAGGGTCTGGCGTACCTGCCACTGCAGGTCGCGTTCCTTCACCTCCAGTTCGCCCAGGGCGAGCAGGGCGTTCTTGGCGCCGGTACCCTTGAGTGCGCCGAGGGCGGCGCCGACCAGCTTGCGATAGTCGCTGTCGGAGAGCGGGCTGCCCTGCTGGCCGCAGCCCACCAGCAGGATACGCTCGGCGGGCAGTTCGCCGGCATGGTGCAGCAGCAGGGTGTCGCCCACCTTGCCCTTGATGTCGTTGCCCTTGAGCAGGCGGGCGATGACGCCGCTGCCGGCCTCATCCAGCGCCGCGGCGGCGGCCGAAAGCTTGTGTTTTTCGTAAACGCCGACGACGATGCAGCCGCTGCGCTGTTTCTCGACGCTGCCGCGCTTGACGGAAAATTCCATGAACGACTCCTGTGCGTGGACCGGTGGGAAGCCGGTTTTGATTTGTCTATCTATAGCTTAAACTTGTTCGCGCCTTCAACAGCGACACCGGGCGGGCTGCGACGCGGCGCCGGCCGCCAACCATAACAGGCGTATCGATTTTTGATTATCCAACGTTACCTGCTGCGGGAGATCGCCGCCACTTTCCTCGGTGTCGCGCTGCTGCTGTCGCTGATCTTCCTCAGCGGTACCTTCGTGCAGATCCTGTCCGAGGCGGCCGCCGGCGTCTATCCGGCCTCGGTGGTGCTCCAGCTGTTTGCCCTCAAAGGGATAGGCAATCTGGTTTTCATCCTGCCGTTGGCCTTCTTTCTGGCCATTCTACTCGCTCTCGGTCGTTTCTACCGCGACAGCGAGATGACGGTGCTCTATGCCTGTGGCGTCGGTCCGGGACGGCTCTACCGCAGCGTCGCCCTGCTGGGGGTGGCGGTAGCCATCCTGCTGGCGCTGCTGGCGCTCTATTTCGCGCCGTGGTCGGAGGAGCGCGCCCAGGAGATCCTCGATCGGGCCGGGGCCAGTTCGCAATTGGACGGCCTCACCGCGGGCCGTTTCAACAAGCTCGGTGCCGAGGATCAGCTGGTCTACGTGGAGTCCATCTCCCATGATCGCAAGGAGCTCGACAATCTGTTCGTGACCGGTTCCATGGACGGCCGGCAGGAGGTGTTGTCGGCGGCACACGCCTATCGGCGCGTCGATCCGCGTACCGGCGCCCACTACCTGGTGTTCACCGACGGTTACCGCTACGAGGGTACGCCGGGCAGCGGCGATTTCAGGATCATCGCCTTCAAGGAACATGGCATCCGTCTGGTGCCGCGCGCACTGGTGCCGTCGGAGCGCTCGCTGCACGCCATCTCTTCGCTGGCGCTGTGGCGTGCGGGAGAGCCCGGCGCTCTGGCGGAACTGCAATGGCGCGTCTCGGTGCCTTTGATCACGCTGCTGCTGGGGCTGTTGGCGGTGCCGTTGAGTAAGAGCACGCCGCGCGAAGGACGCTACGGTCGGCTGGCCGCCGGGATTTTGTTGTATGTGCTCTACACCAACCTGCTGTCGATGGCCAAGACCTCTGTGGCCAAGGGCAGTCTCAGCCCATGGATCGGGCTGTGGTGGGTCCATCTGCTGTTCGCGGCACTGCTGCTGGCAATCCTGTGGCGCCAGCGCCGGTTGCGTGGTCCACGCCGCGGCTGGCGGTGGGCGCGATGAAGATTCTCGACCGCTATATCGGCCGTGCCGTGCTGTTCCAGACCGGGGTAGTCCTGGCGGTGCTGATCGCCCTGTACTTCTTCAGCAATCTGGTCGGCGAGCTGGACTATGTGGGACGGGGCCATTATACGTTGCCGGTGGCGCTGGGATACTGTGCCATGCTGTTGCCGCGCGAGGCCTACCAGCTGTTCCCGATGGTGGCGCTGCTCGGCGGCATGCTGGGTCTGGGCGGCCTCGCCAGCAGCAACGAATTGACCATTGTGCGCGCCGCCGGCGTGTCGGTACGGCGCATCATGTTCGCGGTAATGAAGACTGCGCTGCTGCTGGTGTTGCTGGTGGCGATTGTCGGCGAATTCGTGGCGCCGCGGCTGGAGCAGGCGGCGCGCATCATGCGTGCCCGCGCCATGAGCCAGAACATCAGCGTCAACGCACAGGAAGGGCTGTGGGCGCGCGACGGCGACACCTATGTCAACATCGAGCGACTGCTGCCCGATGACGTGGCGCGCGGCGTGATGCTGTACGTCTTCAATGACCAGCACCGCCTGCTGCAGATGGTGAGCGCCAGGCAGGCGATCTACCAGGCGGGTAGCTGGGTGCTGCAACACGCGACCAAGAGCGTGCTCCATGACGACAGCGTGACGACGGCCGATGTCGCCGAGGAGCGCTGGCATACCGACCTGAAGCCCGAGGTGTTGAATGTGGTGGCCTTGCCGCCGGACAAGCTGTCGGTTCAGGAGTTGGCGGGTTATGTCGCCTATACCCGCGCCAACGGCCTGGACGGGAGCATCTACGCCCTCTATCTCTGGACCCGAATTTTCGCGCCGCTGGCGACCGCCGGCATGATGCTGCTGGCGGTGCCGTTCATCTTCGGATCGCTGCGTTCGGTCGGTATCGGCCTGCGCATTACCGTGGGCGGGCTGCTCGGCATAGGGTTCTACCTGTTCAATGCCGTATTCGGCCGCGTCGCACTGGTCTACCATCTGTCGCCTTTTTTGGGCGCGGTGTTGCCGACGCTGATGGTGTTCGGCCTGTGGTGGCTGCTGATGCGGCGGGTGCAGTAGAACGGGGCCGCCGCCTTTCCTGATACAATCGCCCCACCCAAGGGCAAGCGAGCACGGACCGATGCCACACCGATTGAGCGATCTGTTCCGAAAAAACCGCGAGTGGGCCGCCGGGCATACCGCCGAAGATCCCGATTTCTTTCAGCGACTGTCGCAGCAGCAGGACCCGGACTACCTCTGGATCGGCTGTTCCGACAGCCGCGTTCCCGCCAATGACATCGTCGGCATGGCGCCGGGCGAGCTGTTCGTCCACCGCAACGTCGGCAATCTGGTCCATCACACCGATTTCAACTGCATGTCGGTGCTGCAATATGCGGTCGAGGTGCTGGAGGTGAAGCACATCATCGTCACCGGCCACTACGGCTGCGGCGGCGTGCGCACCGCGCTGCAGAATCATGAGATGGGCCTGATCGACAACTGGCTGCGTGATGTGAAGGATATCTACCAGAAAAATCGTGCCGAGCTGGAGTCGCTGGACGAGGAGGCGCGCATCGATCGGCTGTGTGAACTCAACGTGGCGCAACAGGTGGCCAACGTCTGCTACACCACCATCGTGCAGCGTGCCTGGCGTCGCGGCCAGTCGCTGGCGGTGCACGGCTGCATCTACAGCATCAACGACGGCATCCTGCGCGACCTGGGGATGGAGGTCTCGGGTCCCGAGACGATTGCGCCGATCTACCGGATGGGCAACGACTAGATACAGAGGTGCGAGGGACGAGATACGCGGGCAGGTGTTCGCTACGCTCGCGGCTGATTGGAATCCATCGTGCGCGCAGCGCACACCACCCCTCGTCCCTCGCACCTAAGTATTGCGGTTTCAGTCCTTCGGCAGCACCACCAGCACCGATTCCGAATAGCGGTCGTGCCAGGTCATCTTCTCCTTGTCCACCAGGCACCAGAGAAAGCCGAGGCCGACGGCGCCCCAGGAGACGAACGCTACCAGAAAGCGCAGCATCGATTGCCACCAGCTGATGGGCCGACCCTCGCGGGTCTGTATCCGGATGCGCCAAGCGCGCATCCCGAGCGTCTGGCCGCCGTGAATCCAGAACCAGGCGAAGAAGAAAAAGCTCACCAGAAACAGCCAGATGGTGAGTACCGGGTGCTGCGTCGACGGCGCCTTGGGATTGATCAGGGCCAGCGATGGGATGGTCGCCACGATCAGCACGGCGGCCAGCAGCAGCGTGTCGTAGAAGATCGCGGCAAGGCGGCGCAGCAGGCCGCAGCGGGGTAAGGAGGCGGTATCGGTCATGGGCCGATACGGTACAAGGGCGGAGGGGAAAAGGCAAAAGGCACAAGGAGACTGGCGGAAAAAGACGGGTTGCGAATTTCCATTCCTCCTTGCTCCTTCTACCTTCTGCCTTCAATTGCCAGTATCATTAGCGCCTTCCCGAACTTCACCCGAAAAAGGCCCGCCAAGTCATGCTGCTGCTGCGTGGAACCCCGGCTCTCTCCCCGTTTCGCCTGGAAAAATTGAGCGCTGCATTGCGCCGGCAGGTGCCGGCCGTCGAGCACCTCTACGCCGAATTCATGCACGTGATCGACCTCGAGCGCAGCCTGGACAACGCGCAGCACGGGGTGTTGGAGCGGCTGCTCAGCTACGGGCCGCGGCTGACCGTCGAACAGCCCCACGGGCGGCTGTTTTTCGTGGTGCCGCGTTTCGGCACCATCTCCCCCTGGGCCTCCAAGGCCACCGATATCGCCCACAACTGCGGCCTGGCCACCGTGCGCCGCATCGAGCGCGGCATCGCCTACTACGTGGCGAAGAGCGGCGATGCGGCCATCTCCGACATGGAGGCGGGCGCGATCGCCGCGCTGCTGCACGACCGCATGACCGAGAGCGTGCTGGGCTCGCTGGAGGAGGCGGAAGGGCTGTTCCGTGCCGCCGAGCCGGCGCCGCTGCGCGCGGTGGACGTGCTGTCCGGCGGTCGCGCCGCCCTGGAGCAGGCCAACGGCGAGTGGGGCCTGGCGCTGGCCGCCGACGAGATCGACTACCTGGTGGAGAATTTCATCGCCCTGGGGCGCAACCCGACCGACATCGAGCTGATGATGTTCGCCCAGGCCAACTCCGAGCACTGCCGCCACAAGATCTTCAACGCCGACTGGGTGATCGACGCCCGGCCGGAGGACAAGACCCTGTTCGGCATGATCCGCGAGACCCATGCGGCCCATCCGGAGGGCACGGTGGTGGCCTATTCGGACAACGCCTCGG
>DFMR01000057.1 GCA_002376325.1 Proteobacteria bacterium UBA3588
CGGCGGCCCGGCGGATCGCGGATCCATTATGGCCGCCCCCATGGCATAACGGTCCCCCATGGTTAAGATGGATCCTAATGCGCGCCTAATTGGACTTTTTGACGAACTTGGTCAGAATGACGATGCGCTGCCCTTCGACGCGGCCTTCGATCTGCTCAGGGTTGTCGGGCACCAATGAAATGCCCCGTACTGGCGTGCCGCGCTTGGCGGTGAAGTTGGCGCCCTTCACGTCCAGATCCTTGGTCAGGATCACCGTATCGCCCGTCTCCAGCAGTGCGCCGTGGCAGTCGCGGTGGCGTACCGTCTCTTCTTCGCCGGAGCCTTCGCCCGCCTGGGCCCAGGCCAGCGTGCCCTCGTCCAGATAGAGCATGTCGAGCAGCTCCTGCGGCCAGCCCTCGGCGCTGAGCCGGTTCAGCATGCGCCACGCCATCACCTGCACCGCCGGCACCTGGCTCCACATGCTGTCGTTGAGGCAGCGCCAATGGTTGGCGTCGACCTTGTCGGGATTTTCGATCTGCCCGCGGCAGGTTGCGCACAACAGCACGCATTGATCGGCGTTGCCGTCGGAATGCGGCGGGACTTCGTAGATGTCCAGCTCCTCGGTGGTTCCGCACAGCTCGCATTTCGAACCGCTGCGCTCACGTAACTCTTGTTCGGTACTCATCGATGCTCTCCGGATGGTGTTCCGCCATTATGAAACATTTGGCCGCAGCGAGATACCGCGCGTCGGCGGTGCGCCGGCACATGGCTGCGATGAAAGTGCTGTTGGCGTGATTCAATCTTGATCCGGCGGTGCCTTGGCGACGATCGCTTTGTCCCCGTCTGGCGTCATCCGCGGCAGCTTCTGCAGAAAGGCCACCATGCTCCAGGTGGTGGCGTCGTCGTGCCTGGTGCCCCAGGCCGGCATGGCGCTCATCTTGATGCCGTGTTTGATCATCCGGTATCTCTGGCATGCGATTTCATGGTGGTGTACGCAGCTAGCCAGGCAGGTTTCGCGCTCTGATTCTGGCGACAAGGCACATGGCGCGTTTGCCGCTGGACCCCGGAAAAACGTGCGCGATAGCCCGGTTTCCACGGTGTATCGTGGTGAATTCGTGATTCGACAGGTGCCGACCTGCCTGTCATCGTGGCAGCGTCACCGCCACGTGCAGGCCGCCTTCGGCGCGGTTGGCCAGCACGATATCGCCACCATGGCCGCGTGCGATGTTGCGTGCGATGGCCAGTCCCAAGCCGGTGCCGCCGGTTGCGCGGTTGCGCGAACCTTCGATGCGGAAGAACGGCTCGAATACCTGCGCCTGCAATGCCTCCGGTATGCCCGGTCCCCGATCGTCGATAATGATCTGTAGTGACTCCGGATGGTCGTTCAACCTGACTGTGACTCGTTCGCCGTAGCTAAGGGCGTTCTGTACCAGGTTCCCGATGCAGCGCTTCAGTGCGAGCGGCCGCCCATGGAACGGCGGGATCGGTTTGGCGTCGAAAGTAAAACTCTCGCCCATGTCCTCGGTATCGCTCTGTATGCTCTCAATGAGAGCGACGACATCCATGCGCCGCATCGGTTCGCCGCCTTCCATGTCGCGAAGGAACTCCAGGGTATCGCTGACCATCGCTGACATCTCATCGAGATCGCCCTGTATCTTGTGCTGCAATATCTCATCATCCAGCATCGCCGCACGTAGGCGCAGACGGGTGATAGGCGTTTTTAAATCGTGCGACACCGCTGCCAGCACGCGCGCCCGATCGCCGATAAAGCGCGCCAGCCGCTGTTGCATGCGGTTGAAGGCGCGGGCTGCGGTGGCGATCTCCTCAGGACCCGATTCGGAGAGCGGCGGCCGGGTAATGTCCTTGCCCAGATCGTCGGCGGCATGTGCCAGCAGCGCCAAGGGACGAACGAGCCAGCGCACCGAAAGCCAGGCGACGAACATGGTGGACAGCAGCAGAAGCGACAGGCTGATGACGAGACGCCAGCGCCAAGCGAACAGCTCGGCCGGCAGGCGATAGATGAATTGCACGGACTGTCCGTCGTGCAAGTGGACTTCGACATCGTAAGCGGCCTGCGCCCCGGCCGCTTGCGGCTGGGAGGGTCGCATTCCGCTATGCAGCAGCGTTGCCGTGAGCTGAAAGCCGGCGCCGAGGTTTTCGCGCAATAAGCTCGCCATCGTATTGGCGCCGTCCGTACCGTTTGCCGTGCCCGCCGGTGCCGTGCCGCCGAGGACCACATGTAGCGGAAGACTATCCAGGGCATGGACGATCCGCATCCGCTCCGATGGTTTCGTCGCATCGATCAGTCGCACCAGCCGGGCGATCTGCCCGGCGCTGTTTTGCGTCACCTCGCGCAGCATGAAGCGTTTGTAATTGTAGAAGTGGGCGGCGGCGCTAAGCAGTTGCGCCACCGATAGCAGGATCACCAGGGAAAGGGTCAGACGTCCGAACAGGGTACGTGGCGCAAACCGCACGATCACTCCTCGCACGTGACTTCGGCCGCAAGGATATAGCCCTCACTCCTTACGGTTTTGATGATATCCGGCGCTTGGCTGTCATCCTGGATACGCCGGCGCAGTCGGCTCACCTGAACGTCGATACTGCGGTCGAACGGATCGCGATCGCGACCGCGGGTGAGGTCCAGCAGCTGATCACGGCTCAACACGCGATTGGGATGCTCCAACAGAATCTTCAGCAGGCGGAACTCGCCGCTGCTTAACGGCATTACAACGCCTTCGGGGTTGACCAGGTGTCGCGTACTCAGATCGAGGGTCCAGTCGGCAAAGCGCAGTCTGCGTGCGCCATTGATGTCCGTGCCGCGCCCCGGCATGGAGGCCCGGCGCAGTGTCGCCTTGATGCGGGCGAGCAGCTCGCGTGGGTTGAACGGCTTCGGAAGATAATCGTCGGCGCCCATCTCCAAACCGAGGATGCGATCCATTTCGTCGCCGCGCGCGGTCAGCATGATAATCGGGATGTGCGACTCTGCGCGCAGGCTGCGGCAGAGGGTGAGGCCGTCTTCGCCGGGGAGCATGATGTCGAGGACGACCAGATCGTAACGGCCGGTATCCATGGCCATGCGCAGTTCGCGGCCGTTACCCGCGGTGCGTACCGAATAGCCGTTCCTTTCCAGGTATTCGTGCAGCAGACTGCGGATATCGGGGTCGTCGTCAACGACCAGGATACGTTCTTTGGTCTCCATGGCCATGTCAGTTATCCACAGTTGGTGCAACGGCGCAATATGCGAAGTGTAACACTATGTAACGGCCGTCAATTCCACTATGTTCATCTATGATTTTCCTAGGCTGTACGGTATCTCTTGGCGGATTGTCGCGCAGGTTACGGCTGCGGCATAAAAAGCGCGACGACACCACCGCGGTGTCAAATCCAACTGCACAGTGGCAAAGTCTGTTTATCCAGCCGTTCGCCCGGATCGACGCTGATAGCGTCGGTTCATCTGCCACCACTCGTCGTATGTCCGCTTCGGCCAGAGTGATTCCAGCCAAGTCACGATGTCGCTGATCTGTGCTTGGCTGAGCTTGGGCTGCCAGGCGGGCATGTTGCCCTGGGGCTGGGTCCCGTTATCGATCACGCCGATCAACGCGGCGCGCGGATGATGCCAGGCGTGGCCGGTGCCGTTGAGCGGCGGCGGCAGGTAAGTGCCGTCAGGTTGCTGCACTCTCCAGCGGAACGCTCCCTCCGCATCGCTGCCGTGGCAGCGCGCGCAGTTCTGCTCGAACAGCGCCTTGCCCCGCGTCAGCTGCGCGGTGTCGAAATGCCGATCACGCGGCGCCGCCGCATCCTCCTGCTGATTGCAACCGGCTATCGCCAGCGCACCGAATATTAGTAGCACTGCTGTGGTTTTAGTGTTCATTCTTATCTCCGAGCCACTGGCCGGAGACAGCATAATGCAGGCCGTAACGGCGGGCGTGCGTCATGTTGTAACGCAATGTAACAGAATCCGCGTCCGACACATTGCCTTACAAAGTGCTCATGCCGACGTAACGAATTTCTGGTCTTATGGAATACAGACTTCATGAATCAAGGAGAGGCTGTCATGAGCAGCGAAACTCAGATAGTGCGGAGTATCAAACTCGATGCGGCTGCGGTGCAGTCGGCCAGTGACGCATTGCAGGGTATCGAGGGCGTCGATGCCGTGGAGCAGGCTACGCCGCAGAAGCTGCGCGTCACCTATGATGTCACCAAAACCGGCTGGGGCGCGCTTTGCGAACAGCTGAAGTCCGTCGGTGCCTATACTCAGGGCGGGATGCTGGCCCGCTGGCGCGACGGATGGCGCGATTTTGAAGAGCAGAACATGCGCGACAACCTGCACCATCTGCCGGCCTGTTGCAGCAAGCCGCCGATAGGCGCCGGGCGCAAATAGACCGCGCCGCCGCGACCCGACGGCATATCTACCGATTACTCTCCGAGGACAACATCATGGATAAACCCAAGAAAATTTCCCGGCGCGCATGGCTCAAGGGCTGTGCCTACGTCACCGGCGCCGGTGCGCTTTCAGTGCTGGGCGGCCGCTTCGCCCTCGCCGACGGGAGCGCCGCGAAAAAGGCCGCCAAGTCCGCGGTCCAGTACCAGGATTCGCCGAAAGACGGGAAGATGTGCGGGATGTGCAAATTCTTCATCCGCTCCGGCGGCATGATGTCCGAGGGCAGCTGCCAGGTGGTCGAGGGCGCGGTCAGCCCCATGGGCTACTGCATCCTGTTCACGCAGGCATAGGGCGCCCGGCTGATCGCCGTTTTCCATGCATCGTCGTGGCGTCGGCCGTCACGGCGATGCGGCGCTTGCTCTATAGTCATAGGGTTTCTCGGGAGGCTTGGTATTTTATGAACTGTTTCGGGTTGAAGCCTGGTATTTCGACATCGAGCGAGGTGATGCCATGTGGGGTTACATGCAACCGTATCACGGCGGCTGGGGCTGGTTCGGCGGGCCGGTTACGATGATCCTGATTTGGGTCTTGCTGATAGGCTGCCTGGTCGTCCTGTTCAGCATGTTCAGTAGGGGACACCATGAACATAAACGCGTCGATCCTATCGATATCCTGAAGGAGCGCTATGCCCGCGGCGAAATCGATCGCGAGGAGTTCGAAGCGCGCAAACGCGATTTGATGGCACCGTAGGGCGGGTTGAGCATAGCGAAGCCCGCCAAATCAAACCGTAATGGGTTGACGGGTCTCGCTGCGCTCAACCCATCGCGTATTCACTGTGGAATCGTCATGGCGACGAATTCGCCGGCGAAACGGCCGACCCGCCGACCGTCATATTCGAGTATCGAAACGGCGCTGATCCGCGCGCGGCCTTTGCGTGCCAGCATCTGCACAAAGCGCGGCCACGCAGCCGCTTGTTCCAGCTCCGCGCGCGCGGTGAAGGCGCCGGGGATCGGATGTTCATATTCCATGGTGTTTCTCTGGATGACCATGCGGGCGGCGAGGCCGGCGTTTTGCAGGCGCGTGGTGAGCAACGCCCAGGCCGCCAGCGTGGCCACGGCCGCGGCACTGCCGCCAAACACCGTTTCACGATGGTTGATGTTGGGCGCCAGCGGCGCCGCCAGGACGACCGCATCGTCCGTCGCCTGCACCACCGTCACCTGCATGGCGCGGGAGAGCGGGATGTGATCGTGAATGTATTGTTCGAGTTCGTGCGGTGACATGGTTTTGCCTTCGATGGCGCTGGTGCAAGATACGGGTTAATCATTGGACACGTTTGCCCGATCTGGAATGCGAGGTGGGTTGAGCGCAGCGATACCTGCCGAATGTAAAGGCCTTCGGTTGATAGGTTTCTACGCTCTGTTCTCAAAATCAGTCACTTTCGCTACCGACCGTACATAGCGGTTATGCCGTTGCAATTCCACGAAACCATAGTGTGCCAGTGTCCGTAGCGTCCGAGACAGGTTGCGACTCTGGCGACCGGTGCTCTGAGCGAGTTCTTCCAAGGAGGAGGGCTGCGTCTCGGCAATGAGACGCAGCAAGGCACGATTCTTATCGCTCAGCACTTCCGCAACCGGGCGCATGGATGGGAACCAAATCCTGGGTTCGTCGGGCTTGGGCTTGTAGTCACCATCGGGCGATGGCCAGTGCACGTGCCCGAATCTGGTCCTGGGGTATGACGCCGATACGTATTTTGCGCTTCTTCATGATTCAGTGATTCCGTGTTCGTTCAGGTAGCGATCGACGGCAGCAAAGAAGTCCGTCAGTAGTTGCCCAGAATCGAAGAAGCGATAGGGGATACCCGCGTCATCGGTATCTCTGTTCGACCGTTAACAGGTTGCTGAAAAAAGTATTCGTCCCTTCTCCCTCAGGGAGAAGGACACGATGAGGGGATCAAAATTCAATGACTTACACCAATTTTTTCCCCTCACCCCAACCCTCTCCCTGGGGGAGAGGGAGTTTTTCAGCAACCTGTTAACGGCTTGGTCGCTGAATAAAGGGGGGGCAAAATTATGCGGCTTGCTCTTTTTTGTGGTGAAGTACCATCAATTGTGACTCATTGAGCGTCAATGATGCATAGGTTTGGCCATCTACGTCACAAAATTCGACTTCGAAGATTTCAGGCGCAAGTT
This sequence comes from Proteobacteria bacterium UBA3588, assembly GCA_002376325.1. Taxonomy (GTDB): domain Bacteria; phylum Pseudomonadota; class Gammaproteobacteria; order Thiohalomonadales; family Thiohalomonadaceae; genus Sulfurivermis. The sequence continues at coordinate 6,550 of DFMR01000057.1, forward strand.
CCTCGACCAGGGTTCCTACCTGCCCTTTGATCAGGTCGTGTTCGGGCAGATCGGTCGTAAGGGCAACTACATCAAGAAGTTTCATGATCATCACCTTGGTAGCGCTGGCCGAATTTGTCGGTATGACTCGGAACGGCGATACTGGTACGAGCTACCTCCAGGAAAACGTCGGCAAGAGCGTCGGCATCGTCCTGGGTCAGGCCAAGGGATGAGCGAAATACCCTTGCCTTGTGCAGCCCTTCCGGGTGGGCCATGTTCAGACAGTAGTCCCGCAGCTTGCGTCGGTCAACAATAGCCCGATCACCGTTTGGTAGCTTCATCACGCCATCCTTGTGTGATGCCTCATTTTATCAGCCTAGTCTGTCCTTCGCCTTGGCCGCCGCTTCCTTCACTCGTTCGGGAGCCGTTCCGCCCAGATGGTTCCTGGCAGCTACTGATCCCTCCAGCGTCAGCACCTCGAACACATCCTGCGTGATGGCGTTGGAGAATTCCTGCAACTCCTCCAGCTTCATCTCCGACAGGTCGCGCCCGGTTTTGACGCCGAGGGCGACGGCCTTGCCGACGATCTCGTGGGCGTCGCGGAACGGGACGCCCTTACGCACCAGATAGTCGGCCAGATCGGTGGCGGTGGAGAAGCCGCGGCGGGCGGCTTCGCGCATGTTCTCGGGCTTGAGTTTGATCTGCGCCATCATGTCGGCGTAGACCTTGAGCGAGCCCTTCACCGTGTCGATGGTGTCGAACAGCGGTTCCTTGTCCTCCTGGTTGTCCTTGTTGTAGGCCAGGGGCTGCGACTTCATCAGGGTGAGCAGGCTCATCAGGTGGCCGTAGACGCGGCCCGATTTGCCGCGCACCAGTTCCGGCACGTCGGGGTTCTTTTTCTGCGGCATGATGGAGGAGCCGGTGCAGAAGCCGTCGCCCAGGTCGACGAAGTTGAACTGCTGCGAGCTCCACAGCACCAGCTCTTCGGAGAAGCGCGAGAGGTGCATCATCAGGGTCGCAGCCCAGCCGATGAATTCGATGGCGAAGTCGCGGTCGGAGACGGCGTCCAATGAATTCCGGCAGATGCGCTCGAAGCCCAGTTCCTTCGCGGTGAATTCGCGATCGATGGGATAGGTGGTGCCGGCCAGGGCGGCGGAGCCCAGCGGCAGGGTGTTGGCGCGCTTGCGGCAGTCGGCCAGGCGTTCGGCGTCGCGCGTCAGCATCTCGTTCCAGGCCAGCATGTGGTGACCGAAGGTGATCGGCTGGGCGGTTTGCAGGTGGGTGAAGCCGGGCATGACGGTGGCGGCCTCGCGTTCGGCGAGGTCGATGAGCGCGGTTTGCAGGCGCTTGAGTTCGGGGGCGATGACGTCGACCTCGTCGCGCAGGTAGAGGCGCACGTCGGTGGCCACCTGGTCATTGCGCGAGCGGCCGGTGTGCAGCTTCTTGCCGGCGTCGCCGATGCGGTCGGTGAGCCGCTTCTCGATGTTCATGTGTACGTCTTCCAGGGCGATGGACCACTGGAATTCGCCGCGCTCGATCTCCTTCTCGATCTCGCCGAGGCTGGTGATGATGGCGTCGCGCTCGGCGACGGTGAGCACACCGACGTGGGCCAGCATCTTCGCGTGGGCGATGGAACCGCGAATGTCCTGGCGGTAGATGCGCTGGTCGAAGCCGACGGAGGCGGTGAAGGCCTCGACGAAGGCGTTGGTGGGTTCGGTGAAGCGCCCGGTCCAGGGTTTCTCTAGGGTGGTTTTTTCGCTCATGGTTCCGCTTTCAGGCAATCGTGAAATCGCCCGCAGTATACCGCAGCCGCGATTGCGATGCCCTCGTCGCGCCGGCACGAAACGATCTATCATGGGTGGATTCTCCACGACAGGGAACGGCTGTGGCCAACAGCAACAGCAAAACCAGCGGCGACGATTTCTTTCTTCCGGATTTTTGCGGTCTCCCGGCGGTGTTCGCCGTGGTGGTGCTGTCGGAGCTGTTCGCCTTCATCCTGGCGCTGGCGCGCCCCGGTCCCGCACTCGAACTGTGGAACAACCTGGCCCTGATCTCGCTGTTCATGCAGTGGGCCGGTCTGACCGGCGCGGCGTTGCTGTGCGTCAGCCGGCGCGCGTTGTCGCTGTACAGCGATCGCACCGCGGGGTTGATCAGCTACGGCATGCTGCTGCTGGTGATCCTGTTGCTGGCCGAGGTCTCCTACTGGTTCATCTTCGATGCGGGCATGCAGCGCGACGTCGGCAGCCACAGCGCCTTCGTGTTGCGCACCCTGGCCATCGGCGCCATCGTCAGCGGCCTGGTGCTGCGCTATTTCTACGTGCGCCACCAGTCGCGGCGGCGGCTGGTGGCCGAAAGCGAGGCGCGCTTCGCCGCATTGCAGGCGCGCATCCGGCCCCACTTCCTGTTCAACAGCCTCAACACCATCGCCAGCCTCACCCGCAGCGACGCCGAGGCGGCGGAGGCGGCGATTGAGGACCTGGCCGACCTGTTCCGCGCCAGCCTGGGCGAAGGGCGCAAGCTGATCGCGCTGGGCGAGGAGTTGCAGTTGACCCGGCGCTATCTGCATATGGAAGAGCTGCGGCTCGGCACGCGGCTGCACATCGACTGGCGGCTGGACGGACTGCCGCAGGACGCCCAGATCCCGCCGTTGACGTTGCAGCCGCTGGTGGAGAACGCCATTTATCACGGCATCGAGCCGCTGCCTGAAGGCGGTACGGTGACGATCACCGGGGCGCTGGCCGACGGCGTCGTGACCCTGAGCGTGACCAACCCGGTGGCGGCGATGGCGCAGCAGCGCCCCGGCAACCGCATTGCGCTGGACAACGTGCGCCAGCGCATGGCCTTTCATTTCGGCGAGGCGGGTTCGTTGGCCACGGCGCCGAGCGACGGCGGCTACCGGGCGCAGCTCGTCTTTCCGTATCGGACGGTGGAGGAGTAGCCCTTGCGTATCCTGGTCGTCGACGACGAACCGCTGGCACGCCAACGCCTGCGGCGCATGGTGGAGACCATCGCCGACGCCGAGGTGGTGGGCGAGGCCGGCGACGGCCGCGCTGCCCTGGAGGCGACCGCCCGACTGCGTCCCGACGTGGTATTGATGGACATCCGCATGCCCGGCATGGACGGCCTGGAGGCGGCAAACCACTTGGCGCGCGATCCGGAAAGTCCCGCCCTGATCTTCACCACCGCCTACGGCGAATATGCATTGCAGGCGTTCGAGGCGCAGGCGGTGGATTACCTGCTCAAACCGGTGCGGGCCGAGCGCCTGGTGCAGGCGCTGGAAAAGGCGCGGCGCCTGACCCAGGCCCAGGCGACTGCGCTCAGCGCCGCGCTGCCGTTGCCGCACGGCCGCACCCACCTTTCCAGTGTGCTGCACGGCAACCTGCGGCTGATCCCGGTGGACGAGATCCTCTATCTGCGCGCGGACCAGAAATACGTCACGGTGCGCCATTGCGGCGGCGAGGCGCTGATCGAGGATTCCCTCAAGTCGCTGGAGGACGAATTCGGCGAGCGTTTCATCCGTGTCCACCGCAATGCGCTGGTGGCGCGTAGCGCCATAGAGGGGATCGAGAAGGGCGGCGACGGCACCGCGCGCATGCGTCTGCGCGGCTGCGAGGAGCGGCTGGAGATCAGCCGGCGCCACCTGCCGGAGGTGCGGCGACGGCTGCGCGAAGGGCGGATCTGAAAGCCGAAGGAGTCATCCCGGAAGACGCCGAAATATTACCGGGAATTTTGCAATGATGTGTCGTCGTCCTTAGCGATCTTGGCGGCTTGGCGAGAATCCCGGTGTTGATGTTTTTCCAGAAAAAACCAATGCTCTCGCCAAGACGCCAAGGGAAGGCAGCCTGATCCCCTGGGTTCTTTCGGTGGATTCAGTGTCTTCGGTGGTTACGAATGGGGTATCAGCAGTTGCTCGGCGCCGCCGCGCCTTCCTTGCAGGCGACGTTGCTCTCGGCATGGGTATGGCCGTCGGCGGTCTGGATGGCGTCGTCGAGATAGCCGCCGTAGTAGTCGGGCGTGGTCAGCCCCACCATCTTGTCGGCCATCTGCTGGCCGCGGTAGTCCACGAACACCAGGGTCGGGGTGACCTCGATGCCGTAGCGGTTGCCGAGGTCGTCGGGGCTGACGCTGTGGCCGTTGAAGTCGCGCAGCGGCTGGTCGCTGCCCAGTTCGACCACGCGGAACAGCACCTTGTTGTCGTATTGATGGCTGAAGATCATCGGCCGGATGAAGTCGCGCTTCAGCAGGCTGCAATAATGGCAGCCCTCGGCGGTGAAGATCAGCATGATCGGCAGGCCGCGGCGAGCGGCGGCGGCGCCGTCGGCGTGCAGGTCGCGGGCGCTCGGGATAGCCACCGTCTGGGCGCTGGCGGGCTGGCTGACGGCGGCGGACCAGGCGGGCGGGACTACCGCCAGCAGGGGCAGCAGCAGGGGCAGCGAGCGTAGTAGTGACTTCATATAATACCCATGGTGTACAGTCGGTTATTGTCAGCATAAGGGCGCTGCGGGGCCGGCGCAATAGCACCGGTTCGTCGCGTCCGTGTATGATCGGATGCTTTTCATCTCTCCGTTATTCCCATACGGGGTAACCGAGCGCTAAACGAGAAGGCGTAACGCATGGCGAAAAACCTGATCCGTATCGCGACCCGCCAGAGCCTGCTGGCCTTGTGGCAGGCGGAATACGTGGCCGCGCGGCTCAAGGAGCTTCACCCCGGCCTGGCGGTGGAACTGGTGAAGATGGTCTCCCGCGGCGACAAGATCCTCGACACGCCGCTGGCCAAGATCGGCGGCAAGGGGCTGTTCGTGAAGGAGCTGGAAGAGGGGCTGCTGGCCGGCAGCGCCGACATCGCAGTCCACTCCATGAAGGATGTGCCGATGGAGTTCCCGGAGGGGCTGCATCTGGCGGTCATCTGCGAGCGCGAGGACCCGCGCGACGCCTTCGTCTCCAACAAATTCACGGTGCTGGACGAACTGCCGCAGGGTGCGGTGGTGGGCACCTCCAGCCTGCGCCGCCAGTGCCAGCTGCTGGAGCGACGTCCGGATTTGCAGGTGAAATTCCTGCGCGGCAACGTGCAGACCCGGCTGAAGAAGCTGGACGACGGCGAATACGACGCCATCATCCTGGCCGGCGCGGGCCTGCTGCGCCTGGGGTTGCAGGATCGCATCCGCCACATGATCGACATCACCACCAGCGTCCCCGCCTGCGGCCAGGGTGCGGTGGGGATCGAGTGCCGTGCCGACGACGCCGAAGTGAACGCCCTGCTGGCGCCGCTCAACCATCCTCAGACCGCCACCCGCGTCAAGGCGGAGCGGGCGATGAACCGCCGCCTCGAAGGCGGCTGCCAAGTGCCCATCGGCGGTTATGCGGAGCTGGACCACGGCGTCATCGTGCTGCACGGTCTGGTCGGCCGTCCCGACGGTACCGAAGTCGTGCGCGGCTCCATCAGCGGTCGTCCCGAGGATGCCGAAGAGATGGGACAGGTGCTGGCCGAGGATCTGCTGGCGCGCGGTGCCGATGCGATCCTGCGCGAGGTCTATGGCAAGGCCTGAGTTGCGCGGCGCCGGGGTGCTGGTAACGCGCCCCGACCATCAGGCTGAGCCCCTGTGTGCCCTGATCGAAGCGGCCGGCGGCTGCGCCATCCGTTTTCCCGTGTTGGCCATCGCGGCGCCGCGCGACAGCGCGCCGGCGCTGGCGCTGATCGCGCGGCTGGCGCAATATAAACTGGCAATTTTCATCAGCGCCAACGCGGTGGAGCATGGGCTCGATCTGATAGAGACGCAGCTCGGTGCGGTGCCGCCGCAGCTGCGCATTGCCGCGGTGGGCGCCGCTACGGCGCGTGCGCTGCGCGAGCGGCTCGGACGCGAACCCGATTGGGTGCCGCCCGAGCGTTACGACAGCGAGGCGCTGCTGGCGCTGCCTCAGTTGCAGGCGATCGCCGGCTGGCGTATCGCCATCTTTCGCGGCGCAGACGGACGCGAACTGCTGGCCGACACGCTGCGCGGCCGCGGCGCCGCGGTGGAGTACGCCGAGGTCTATCGCCGGGTGGCCCCGGCGGCGGATGGCGCGGCGCTGGCGGCGCGGCTGGCGCGCGGCGAGGTGGATATTGTGACGGTCACCAGCAGCGAGGGTTTGCGAAATCTGTTGGAATTGGCCGGAGATGAGAGCGGTATGCGGCTGCGGCGGTTGCCGCTGGTGACGGTGAGCGAGCGCACCGCGGCGCTGGCGCATACCTTGGGATTTTCGCAACCGGCGTTGGTGGCGCGCGAGGCAAGCGACCAGGGGCTGGTGGAAGCGGTGGCCCGCTGGGCGAGCGAACGTGAGAACGACCCGGGAGAAGGGCGATGAGCGAGCACGAAAAGCACGACAAGAATCCGCAGAACGACAGGGATGCGGCCAAGACCGCTGCCGCTGGGAAGACGGCCGCCAAGCCGACGGCGAAGGCGGCGTCCACCCGCCATGGCGGGCGCGCTCTGGGCATTGTTGCATTGTTGCTGGCACTGGGCGCCTATGGCGGCGGCTACTGGTTGTGGACTCAGTTGCAGCAGCAGCGCGACGACAACGCGCAGATGCAGCAACAGCTGGCGAATAGGCTGAGCAATGTCGACGCGGTGCAAAAGATGCTGGCCGACCAGCTGGATCAGGCCGGCAACCGGCTTACCGCGCTGGACAAGGGGCAGCAGGATTTGACCGGCGCCCTGGCCGACGTCAACCGGCGTCTCGGCCGCAATCGTGAGGCGTGGGTGCTGGCCGAGGCCGAATATCTGCTGGAGATGGGCAACCGTCGCCTGCAACTGGAGCAGGACGTGGCCGGCGCCATCGCGGCATTGGGCGCCGCCGATCAGCGCCTGGCGTCCCTGGGTGACCCGCTGTTGACGCCGGTGCGGGCCAAGATCAGCGACGAGTTGCAGGCGCTGCGTGCCGTGCCGCAGGTGGATGTGGACGGCCTCAGCCTCGCGCTGACCTCCCTCGCGAAGTCGGTGGATACGCTGCCCATCGCGGGTGCGCCGCGCCCGGTGGCCGCGCCGCTGGCGCCGTTGGCGGTCAGTCACGGCTGGCGCGCCTTCGTCGCGTCGCTGTGGGCCGACATGCGCAGCCTGGTGGTGGTGCGCCATCATGAGGCGGGCAAGCTGCCGCTGTTGACGCCCGACCAGCGCGACCTGCTGCGGCAGAATCTGCGCCTCAAGTTGCAGACGGCGCGGCTTGCGCTGCTGCAGGGGGATCGTCAGGTCTATCGCAGTGCGCTGCAGGAGACGGACGCATGGCTGACCCAATACTTCGACGGCGATGCCGCCGCCACCAAGGCGGCACATGAGACGCTGGCGCGGCTGGCCGCCACCGACATCGCGCCGCCGTTGCCCTCCATCGGCGCATCGCTGCGGCTGCTGCGCGCGTCGCTCGAACAGATCGGCGCCAAGCAGAAGAGCGCCGCCAAGGGTGGGCGGCCATGAGATATCTGTTCTACCTTCTCGGCCTGCTGGTGCTGGCGGTCGGCGTCGGCCTGGTGGCGCATAACGATCCGGGTTACGTGCTGATCAACTACGGCCAGTGGAGCGTCGAAAGCTCGTTGACGCTGCTCGTGGTGGCGTTGGTGGTCGGTTTCCTGCTGCTGTATGCGGCGATTCGCCTGGTTGTCGCCTCCTATGCACTGCCGCGGCGGCTGCGGGCCTGGCGCCGCGAGCGGCGCGCCGTGCGGGCGCAACGCTCCACCGTGCGCGGCATGACCCTGCTGGCCGAGGGCCAGTGGCAGAAGGCCGAACGGGAGCTGACGCGCCAAGTCGACAAGAGCGAGACGCCGCTGCTCAACTATCTGGCCGCCGCCCGTGCCGCCCAGGAGCAGGACGAAGAGACGCGGCGCGATCACTACCTGTCGATGGCGCATCGCGTAGTGCCCGGAGCCGAGCTGGCGATCGGCGTGACCCAGGCCGAGTTGCAGATGGTCGGCGGGCAGTTGGAGCAGGCTTTGGCGACCGTGATGCACCTGCACAGCGTGGCGCCGAAGAATGCCCATGTGCTGCAACTGCTGCAACAACTCTACGAACGGCTCGGCAGCTGGAACGACCTGCTGGCCCTGCTGCCGGAGCTGCGCAAGCGCAAGGTGCTGGAAGAGAGCGCGGCGGATCAGCTTGAGCGTCAGGCCTTCGGCGTGCTGCTGACCGGCGCACAACAAACAGGCAAGTTGAAACAGCTGCATGCGTTGTGGGAGCGGGTGCCGCGGGCGCTGCGCCAACAACCGTCGCTGCTGGGGGTCTACGTGCAGGGCCTCTCGGCGCTCAAGGGCGGCGACGAGGCGGAAGAGCTGCTGCGCGAGGCGATCCGGCGCGAATGGGACGCGGAACTGGTGCGGCTCTACGGCCTGGTCGAAAGCAAGAATGCCACCCAGCAGCTGAACACGGCGGAGGAGTGGCTCAAGCGCCACGAGCGTCATGCGATACTGCTGCTGACCCTCGGGCGGCTCGCAGTGCGGGCCGAACTGTGGGGCAAGGCGCGCTCCTATCTGGAGGCGAGCGTCGGCATGGAGGCGCGGCCGGAAACCTATCGCGTACTGGCGGAACTGCTGGAGCGCCTGGGCGAGGAGGAAGCCTCCCGCGATTACTACCGCAAAGGCCTGGTCGCGGCGACCGGCGAAGGCAAGGCGGGGCCGGTCGTGCCCTTGCGGCGCTTCCCGCTGGCGAATCGGGCCAACAAGTAGCGGTTCCGGGTTCCGAAAAACCAAACCCGGAACCCGGCGTCACCTGTTCCCTGCTATCGCAGCACCCCAGCGTGACCCGTCCCCCGTAGGAGCGGCTCCGCCGCGATAGCGACCCCCGATGGCGCACAACCATCGCAGCGCCCCAGCGTTACCCGTCCCCTGTAGGAGCGGCTGCGCCGCGATAGCGACGTCCGATGGCGCACAACCATCGCAGCGCAGCCGCGCCTACGAAGTCAATCCTTTGCCCATTCGAAGGCGTCGGAGTAGCAGTGCTCCGGGTCGAGGCCGCGCTCGACGAACAGCTTGCGCGCGGTGAGCACCATCTCCGGCAGGCCGCAGGCGTAGACGTCGAACTCGGCGATGTTCGGCAGCTCCTCCAGCACCTTCTCCTGCACGTAGCCGGTGCGCCCCTCCCATTGATCCTCCGGCGCCGAGCGCGACAGCACCGGACGGTAGTGGACGTTCTTGTATTCATGATCCCAGCGCGACGCCTTGTCGTGCATATAGAGTCCGGCCTTGGTGCGGGCGCCCCAGTAAAGATAAATGGGACGCTGAATCCCCTCGGCCAGCGCGTGCTCGATGATCGCCTTCACCGGGCCGAAGCCGGTGCCGGTGGCCAACAGCAGGATCGGACGCTCCGACTCCTCGCGCAGGAAGAAGCTGCCGAACGGCCCCTCGATGCGCACGATGTCCTTCTCCTTCATCCCGCCGAACAGCTGTTCGGTGAAACGGCCGCCGCGGATCAGGCCGATGTGGAACTCAAGGAAATCGTCGTCGTGGGGTGCGGTGGCGAGGGAGAAGGCGCGCGTCCTGCCGTCCTTGAGCACGAAGTTGACGTACTGGCCGGCGCGGAACTGCAGCCGCTCGCTGTCCGGCAGCTTGAGCCACAGGCCCATCACCTGCTCGCTGAATTTCTCCAGCCGCGCCACCTTGGTCGGCATGTTCTTGACCGGCATATCCTCCTCTGCGCTCAGCTCGTGGACCTCGAGGGTGAGGTCCGAGGTGGGCTTGGCGACACAACACAGCGTCATCCCCTCCGCCAGATCCTCTTCGCTGAGGGCGCCCGGCTCCTCGTCGCCGTAGTCGACGCTGCCGCTCACCAGCTTGGACTTGCAGGCGCCGCAGAAACCGTTGCGGCAGCCGTAGGGATAGGCGATGCCCTGGCGCAACGCGGCATCGAGAACAGACTCCCCCTCCTCGACGCTGAACTGGTGGCCGCTGGGCTCGACGTGGACTTTGAAACTCATGAGTTGTACCTTGCCTAATTGTTCTTGATTTAACGAAAAAACAACCGATTATCGGCTAATTCGCCCCGGAGGAGAACCGTGAAACCGATCTTTATCGTCGGCTGCGGCGACATCGGACTCCGCGTCGCGCACCTGTGGCAGGCGCGCGGCGTGCCGGTCGGTGCCCTGGCGCGCAGCGCGGCGAGCGCCGCGCGGCTGCGCGCCGCGGGCGTCATCCCGACGCCCGGCGACCTCGATCGGCCGGAATCCCTGTGTGCCCTGCCGCTCGTCGGCGCCGTCGTTTACTACTTCGCGCCGCCGCCGCCGCAGGGACGGGAGGACGGACGAATGCGGGCATTCGTCGCCGCGATGACCATGCGGCCGACGCGGGTCGTCTATATCGGCACCAGCGGAGTGTACGGAGATCACGGCGGGGACAGGGTAGACGAGGAGACGGCGCCGTCGCCCGCTACCGATCGGGCCCGCCGGCGCCTGGATGCTGAACAGACATTGCGGGCGTGGGGCCGGGAAAACAAGGTGCCGGTGGCGATCCTGCGCGTCGGCGGCATCTACGGGCCGGGCCGCTGGCCGCTGGAGCGGCTGCGCAAAGGTATGCCGGTGCTGCGCGAAGAGGAGTGCGGCTACACCAACCGCATCCACGCCGACGACCTCGCCGCCGTCTGCGTCGCCGCCGCCGAGCGCGGCGGCGCCGACCGCATCTACAACGTATCCGACGGCACCGACGGCACCATGACCCAGTATTTCTTCGCCGTCGCCGATCGCTTCGGCATTCCTCGCCCGCCCGCGATCACCATGGTCGAGGCGCGGCAGCGGCTCAGTCCGGCCATGCTCTCTTATCTCACCGAATCGCGGCGCATGGACAACCGGCGCATGCTGGAAGAGTTGGGAGTCTCACTGCGTTATCCGGATCTGGCTGCGGGGTTGAAGGAGTAAGTAAGCGAGGTAATTCCCCGGCCTTGCAGGGGGAGTGATTGGCGTTTGACTGATGCGTCGGTAGAGATGTTGAGCGGCAAAAAATTTCTAGCCAAGACGCTAAGAGCGTCGAGAAAGCTCCAATTCCCGAGCGCTTGGCGATCGTTGCGTCTTGGTGAGAGTCGGGATTTTCATCGTTGAACTGGATACCCGTTCGGAAGTGCATTCAGCGATCCAGCGGACTCACAACGCCATGCCCGCCGCGATTCAGCACGTGGGTGTAGATCATCGTGGTGGAGACGTCCGCGTGCCCGAGCAGCTCCTGCACCGTGCGGATGTCGTAGCCATCCTCCAGCAGGTGGGTGGCGAAGGAGTGGCGAAGGGCGTGCACACTGACCCGCTTGTCGATGTCGGCCCGCTGCGAGGCCGTTTTGATCATCTTCTGCACCCCGGTCTCATGCAGATGGTGCCGACGTGTTATCCCGGTGCGCGGATCGACCGAAAGGCGCGATGAGGGAAACACGTACTGCCAGCGCCACTCCCGTGGCGCCCCTGGATACTTGCGGGCCAGGGCGTCGGGCAGAAATACTTCGCCGTGGCCCGCGGCGATATCCTCTTCATGCAGCGCCTTGACCGCGACAAGATGCTCCCGCAGCGGTTCGACGCAGCGACCAGGCAGCGGCACGATACGATCCTTGCCGCCCTTGCCTTGTCGCACCGTGATCTGTCCGTAACCGAAGTCGATATCCATCACCCGCAGGCGCACGCACTCCATCAGCCGCAGGCCGGCGCCGTACAGAAGGGCCGCCACCAGCCAGGTCGTGCCGTGCAGCCCATTGAGCAGCGCGAGCGTCTCGGCGCGAGTCAGCACGACCGGCAGACGCTTCGGCCGCTTGGCGTGTGCAATGTCGCCAAGGTCGCCGGTATCCTTCTGCAATACGTGCTGATAAAAGAACAGCAGAGCGCTCAGCGCCTGATTGCGGGTGCTGGCCGAGACATTGCGCCGCACCACCAGATCGTCGACGAAAGCCTTGATGTGAAGACCGCCGAGTTGCTGAGCCTTCATGTCGCGATGACGCGAAAGCAGTCGCAATATCCACTGCTCGTAACTCTGCTCGGTGCGTATGGAATAGTTTCGCGCACGAATCTCCACGAGAAACCGCTCCATTTCGGGCCGGAATTGCGCAAACACTTCCGCCATTCGACCCTCTCGCGGTTTTACGAATCTCGGTCCGCCATCGGGTCCGGTGACCGACTCGCGGGCAAGGGTCGCATGCGTGGGCTCGATGGTCTTGACGCCAAGGCGGTAGTCGTCCCACGGGACGGAAGCGAAACGGTTTCTGTCTAGTACTTCAGTGCATAGAATCTGTATAGCGTCGATTACCTGCAACGCCTGCCAATCCTTGAGTGCGGGATTACTCATCGTTGTTTGTAGGAAATTTCCTACATCCTGCGCCTGCAATTCCGCTAAACGTTTCCCAGGATAGGTCTTGAGCAGTGATTCCACGCGAAACGCATACCATCGTTTGGCGTTTTGTTTTATGTTATGACTCAACAGCTTCTGGTGATATAGGTCCCAGTCGAGCTCGGCGATGGATCGGATGTCGCTGTTCGGCGGGCGCTGGTGAGAAGGGGAATGGGCGGTGAAACGGCGAATTGATTTGTTGTCCATTTCTGAGGCTCCCTGGCAGGTCCGTTGCGTAGGTGTATATATTTATAGTGATCTAGGCAGAATCTGTCTAGTACGGAATTCATAGAATCTGTCTAAAATACGTTAG
>DFMR01000112.1 GCA_002376325.1 Proteobacteria bacterium UBA3588
GTGGCGCAACTACGGCTACCGGGCACTGCGCAACAGGTGCGCATCCTCGAAGGCCGGCTGCCCGCCACCGAGGTGGTACTGTGGCTGATCGACTCGCCCGCCCATTTCGATCGCGACGGCGGCCCCTATATGGCTCCCAACGGCGACGACTGGCCGGACAATGCGGCCCGCTTCGCGCTGTTTGCCCGCGCCGTGGTCGAACTGGCGCAGGACCGGGCCGGGTTGGGCTGGGGCGCCGAGGTGGTGCACTGCAACGACTGGCAGACCGGCCTGGTGCCGGCGTTGCTGGCCCATGAGCCGTCGCGCCCCGGCACCGTATTCACCATCCATAACCTGGCCTACCAGGGGGTCTTCCCCTGGGACACCTTCGTGGCGTTGGCGTTGCCTTCGGACCTGTGGCGCATGGAGGCGATGGAGTTCTACGGCAGCTTCTCGTTCATCAAGGGCGGTCTCGCCTTCGCCGACTGGATCACCACGGTCAGCCCCACCTATGCCGACGAGATCCGCAGCGCCGAGTACGGCTACGGCCTGGAAGGGCTGCTCACCTATCGCGCCGACCGGCTGCGCGGCATCCTCAACGGCGTCGACTACCATACCTGGGACCCCGCCCACGACCCATTAATTCCCTACCCCTATTCCCCGGCGCGAACTCAGGGCAAAAAAAAGAACAAGGGCGCGTTACAGCGGCAATTCAACCTGACCGAGTCGCCGGATATCCCGCTGCTGGGCCTGGTCGGCCGCCTGGTGGAACAGAAGGGCGTGGATCTGGTGATCGCGGCACTGCCGCAGTTATTGACGCAACCGCTGCAGGTCGTGGTAGTGGGTACCGGCGCACCTCGCTTCGAACAGGCCTTGCGCGACCTCGCCGATCAATACCCGGGCCGAGTCGGCGCCCTGATCGGTTACGACGAGCGTTCCGCACATCTGGTGGAGGCCGGGTCCGACCTGTTCCTGATGCCGTCGCGTTTCGAGCCCTGCGGACTCAACCAGATCTTCAGTCTGCGCTACGGCACGGTGCCGGTGGTACGCCGCACCGGCGGTCTGGTCGACACCGTGGTGCATGCCGACAAGTCGGCGCTGGCGGAGGGGCGCGCCACCGGCATTGTGTTCCAGGACACCACCGTCGCGGCGCTGACCGAGGCCGTGACCACCGCGCTCCAACTCTACGCGCGGCCGCGCGTGTGGCGTAAGTTGATGCTCACCGCCATGGCCCAGGACTACAGCTGGGAGCGCAGCGCCGCGGCATACCGTGAGCTCTACCAACAGGCCATAACGGCCGACCGCTGACACCACGCGGCGACGGCGCGCTGCACTTTGCGGTATACTGGGCTGCTTTGTGCGGCGGCGCGGACACCAGAACTCCGCCACCACTTTCCCTTTGGAAAACCAGGGCCGGGCCGCAGGCTGTGGGCAGAGCATCCCTTATGATAAGCGCGAACGACAACCAGTTGCGAAGCCGGGTAAGGCTGTTCGGCTCACTGCTGGGCGAAATACTCCGCAGTCAGGCCGGCGAAAAGGTATACGCCGCGGTGGAAATCCTGCGCAAGGGCTATATCCGCCTGCGCCGCGAAGATACGCCGCGCCAGCGCCTGCGCCTCAACCGCTTCATCGCCGGCCTCGATCCGGAAACCGTCACCCATGTGGTGCGCGCCTTCAGCACCTATTTCAGCCTCGCCAACATCGCCGAGGAAGCCGATCTCTATCGCACCCGGCGCCGCGCCCTGCGCAGCGGCGGCCCCCTGTGGACCGGTTCCTTCGACGAGGCCCTGCGCGAATTCAAGAGCCGCGGTATCGCACCCGAGCAGTTGCAGACCCTGCTAGACAAGCTGGTCTACATGCCGGTGTTCACCGCCCATCCGACCGAGGCCAAGCGCCGCACCCTGATGGAGAGCCTGCGCCGCATCTTCCTGCTCAGCGAACGCCTCGACGACCCGCGCATCGGCAAGGAAGGGCAGCGCGAGATAGGCAACGAACTGAAGGCCGAGATCCAGATCCTGTGGAAGACCGACGAGGTGCGCGCCCAGCGGCCGCAGGTGCGCGACGAGATCAAGAACGGCCTGTTCTATTTCCGCGAAAGCCTGTTCCAGGCGATACCGGTCACCTATCGCAACATGGAAAAGGCGGTGCGCCGCATCTACGGCGACGACTGCAAGGTCGACATCCCCAGCTTCCTCCGTTTCGGTTCATGGATCGGCGGCGACCGCGACGGCAACCCCTTCGTCACCGCGGAAACAACCGTAATGGCGGTGCGGCTGCAACACCGCGAGATCCTGCGCGAGTACATCGACCGCGTCACCCGCCTGTCGCATGTCCTCACCCATTCGCATCTGCTGTGCTCGCCCAGCGAGGCCTTCATCGCCAGCCTGCAGCGCGACGAGGCATCGTTCACCGACGAAGCCTTCAGCGACAAACCGCAGCGCTTCATCTCAGAACCCTACCGGCGCAAGCTCTACATCATGCGCCACCGCCTGACGCAGAACCTACGTACTGTCGAGACACGTCTCGAAGGCGCCGAGGTGGAGGCCACCACCGCCGGCTACCATACCGAAGGCGAATTCCTCCACGACCTGCATGTGATCCGGGACTCACTGATCTCCCACGGCGACCAGCTCATCGCCGACGGCGAACTGAAGGACCTGATCCACCTCACCGAAACCTTCGGCTTCTTCCTGGTCCATCTCGACATCCGCCAGGAATCGACCCGCCATACCGAAGCAGTGGCCGAGTTGCTGGCGCAGCAGAACGAACCCGTCGACTATGCGGCGCTGGACGAACACCAGCGGCTGGCGTTGTTGTCAGACCTCATCGGCCACCACGATCAACCGACCGTCGATCGCAGCACACTGAGCGAAAACACCCGCGAAACCCTCGAAGTGTTCAAGGTCGTTGCGCGCATGCGCAAGGAGATCAGCCCCAAGGTCTTCGGCGACTACGTCATCTCCATGACCCACGCCGCCAGCCACGTACTGGAGGTGATGTTCCTGGCGCGCCAGGCCGGCCTCGCCGGCCGCCGCGGCGACGAATGGTTCTGCGACATCCACATCTCGCCGCTGTTCGAAACCATCGTCGACCTGGAGCACATCGAGCCGGTGATGACGGCGCTGCTTGACAACACCTGCTATGCCGCGCTGCTCAAAGCCGCCGGCAACCGCCAGGAGGTGATGCTCGGCTACTCCGACTCGTGCAAGGACGGCGGCATCCTGGCTTCGTCCTGGAGCCTCTATCAGGCGCAGAAAAAGATCACCGAACTGACCCGCGGGCGCGGCATCGAATGCCGCCTGTTCCACGGCCGCGGCGGCACCGTCGGCCGCGGCGGCGGTCCCACCCACGAGGCGATCATGGCTCAGCCCGCCGGCACCGTGCACGGCGAGATCAAGTTCACCGAGCAGGGCGAGGTGCTGTCATACAAGTACAGCAACGCCGAAACCGCGGTGTTCGAACTGACCATGGGCGTATCCGGCCTGCTCAAGGCAAGCCGCGGCGTCATAGCATCGCCGGCACCGGATAATGACGACTACCTGGCGATCATGCAGCAACTGTCCGAGATCGGCGAAGACGCCTACCGCGAACTCACCGATCGCACGCCCGGCTTCCTCAACTATTTCTACGAGGCGACCCCGGTCAGCGAGATCGGCATGCTCAACATCGG
>DFMR01000016.1 GCA_002376325.1 Proteobacteria bacterium UBA3588
TGTCCATGCACCGGAGCGGTTATTGCAATATGGGCCGCTGGGGTACCTCGATCGCATTGCCGACCTGCCCGCGTGGCTGAACACGCGCGGAATCGGATCAAACCAGGCGACGGCCTGACCAGCAAAGGACGCGAACCATGAGCGAGAACTCTCCGCCGCCGGCCTCGGACCACGAACCGCAGTGGGATCGGGAAATATTGCAGCGACTGGCCTTTGCCGCCCTGACCGAGCAGCGGCATGCACGGCGTTGGGGTATCTTCTTCAAGTCACTCTGGCTGCTGTTCCTGTTCGCGTTGCTGCTGGCCGTCTGGCCGGGCCAATCGGAGAGAGAGGGGATCGACAGCGGTCGGCACACGGCGCTGGTGGACCTGAAAGGCGTGATCGCCGACGGCAGCGGCAGCGGCAGTGCCGATACCGTGATTACCGGTCTGCGCAAGGCCTTCAACGACAAGGATACGGCGGGTGTCATCCTGCGCATCAACAGTCCCGGCGGCAGTCCGGTGCAGGCGGGGGAGATCTACGATGCGATCCGGCGCTTGCGCAAGGAGCATCCCAAGACTCCCATCTACACGGTGGTCAGCGACATCTGTGCCTCCGGCGGCTATTACGTGGCGGCGGCGACCGATAAGATCTACGCCAACCGCGCCAGCATCGTCGGTTCCATCGGCGTATTGATGAACGGTTTCGGTTTTGTCGGTACCCTGCAGAAACTCGGCGTCCAGCGCCGCCTCTTCACTGCCGGAGCGCACAAGGGGTTTCTCGATCCCTTTTCGCCGGAGAACCCGCAGGAGGTCACCTACCTGAAGAAGATGCTGGAGGATATCCACCAACAGTTCATCGCGGCAGTAAAAGAGGGACGCGGTGCGCGGCTGAAGAAGAACGATCCCGATCTCTTCAGCGGCCTGGTCTGGACCGGCGACCAGGCGGTCTCACTGGGGTTGGTCGACGGCCTCGGCAGCGCCCGCTACGTGGCGCGTGACGTGATCGGCGCACCGACCATCGTCGATTACACGCAACGCCCGCGTTATTTCGAGCGGCTGGCCGCGACCCTCGGCAGCTCCATGGTCAACAGCTTCGGTTCGCTGCTGGGCATCGACCGGCTTCAGTAACGCGGAATCATGTCTGAGAACATAAAGGCCAAAAATTAACCGCAGGGATCTAGATGCCATCGGGCCGGCGTTGTCCGTGCTTCGGTGGCATCCCCCCGTGTTTCCCGTGGTTAAGTCGTTTTTGCATCTGTTTAAAGTACCGCGACACCTTCGCGTTGCAGCATGTCGATGAGGCGGATCAGCGGCAGTCCAATGAGGGCGGAGGGGTCGTCGCCGGCCATGCGGCGGAACAGGCTGATCCCCAATCCTTCCGATTTGAAACTGCCGGCGCAGTTGTAGGGCTGCTCGCGTTGCAGGTAATTTTCGATCTGCTGCGGGGTGAGCGCGCGGAATTCCACAGCGAACGGCACCCGATCGACCTGTACTGCTCCACTGGCGCTGTTGCACAGGCAAAGGCCTGTCAGGAAGGTGACCTGCTTGCCGCTGGCGGCGCGCAGCTGTTTGACGGCGTTGGCGTGATCGCCCGGTTTGCCGAGGATCTTGCCGTCGAGCACGGCCACCTGATCGGAACCGATGATCAGTGCGTTGGGATGGCTCGCCGCCACGGCCCGGGCCTTCGCCTCCGACAGGCGACGGACCAAATCCTCGGGAGACTCGTCCGGCAGGCGTGCCTCGTCGACGGACGGCGCCGCCGTAGCGAAGGTCAGCCCGAGACGGTTGAGCAACTCGCGCCGATAGGGCGAGGTGGAGGCCAGTACCAGTTCCAACTATTCGATCTCGACCAAGGCTTCGTCGGGGGTGACGCGATCACCCTTGATGACGTGGACGGCAACCACCTTGCCCGATACCGGCGCCTGGAGTTCCGATTCCATCTTCATCGCCTCGGTCACCAGCAGCGGCGCACCGGCCTTCACCTCGTCCCCCTGTTTCACCATCACCTCGACGATGGTGGCGGGCATGGAGGTGGTGACATGGCCCGGCTTGGTGGCGCGTGGCCGTTTGCTGGTGCCGCTGCTGGTCTTGGCGCCGTCGGCGACCTCGGAGAACAGCTCTTCCAGTATCTCGATGTTGACCTCTTCCGGCTGGCCGTCGACCGTCACATAGAAGGGCCGCTGCTGGCGGTTCTTGTGGCCGGTGCCGGTCACCTTGATGTGATAGGTCTCGCCGTGCATCGTCACGTTGAATTCGGTCGGGGCCGCGGTGATCTTGCCGTTTTCGCTCGGCAGCGGCTCCAGGGGTTCCGGCTTGAGTTCGCCCTGCTGGCGCTGTTCCAGAAATTCACGCCCGACCTCCGGGAACATGGCCAAGGTGAGCACGTCTTCGTCGCTCTGGGCCAGGCCGCCGGCCTGGTCGCGCAAGTTGTGCAATTCGGAGGAAAGCAGGTCGGCTGGGCGGCACTCGATCACCTCCTCGTTGCCGATGGCCTGCTGGCGCACGATGGAATTCACCGCACCGGGCGCCTTGCCGTAGCGGCCCTGCAGATAGAATTTCACCTCGTTGGTGATGTTCTTGTAGCGCGCGCCGGTAAGTACGTTGAGCACCGCCTGGGTGCCGACGATCTGCGAGGTCGGCGTGACCAGCGGCGGGTAGCCAAGGTCTTCGCGCACCCGCGGGATCTCCGCCAGCACTTCGCTCATGCGGCCCAGCGCGCCCTGTTCGCGCAACTGGTTGGAGAGATTGGAGATCATGCCGCCGGGCACCTGATTCACCTGCACGCGGGTGTCGATGCCGGTGAACTCGCTCTCGTATTGGTGATACTTCTTACGCACCTCATGGAAATAGAAACCGATCTCCTGCAACAGCGGCAGATCAAGCCCGGTGTCGTACTCGCTGCCGCGCAACGCCGCCACCATGGACTCGGTGGGCGGATGCGAGGTGCCGCCGGCGAAGGCAGAGATGGCGGTGTCGATGTGCGCGGCGCCGTGTTCGATGGCCTTGAGCTGGCACATGCTGGCCAGGCCGGCGGTGGCGTGGCTGTGTACGGCTACCGGCACCTTGAGCTCGCCGACCAGGGCATCGACCAACTCGGCGGTAGCCGTCGGAGTGAGCAGGCCGGCCATATCCTTGATCGCGATGCTGTCGCAACCCATGGCCTCCATCGCCCTGGCCGTGGCCACGAATTGCGGGATGCCGTGCACCGGGCTGGTGGTGTAGCTGATCGCGCCCTGAGCGTGTTTGCCGTTCTTTTTCACCGCGTCGATGGCGGTGCGCAGGTTACGTGTGTCGTTGAGGGCGTCGAAGATACGGAATACGTCGATGCCGTTGGCGGCGGCACGTTGCACGAACGCCTCGACCACGTCATCGGAGTAGTGGCGGTAACCGAGCAGGTTCTGGCCGCGCAGCAGCATCTGCAACCGGGTATTGGGCAGGGCCTGGCGCAGCTTGCGCAGGCGTTCCCACGGGTCCTCCTTCAGGAATCGCAGGCAGGCGTCGAAGGTGGCTCCGCCCCAGACTTCCAGCGACCAGAAACCGGCCTGGTCGAGCTTATCGCAGATGGGCAGCATGTCCTCGGTCCGCATGCGGGTGGCGATCAGCGACTGATGGCCGTCGCGCAATACGGTTTCGGTGATATGAACCTTGGGCATTGTGTCAGTTCCTGTACCTTGGATTCTCGGGCATCGGGTCGCCGGCTACAGTCCCATCGAGGCGACGATGG
>DFMR01000011.1 GCA_002376325.1 Proteobacteria bacterium UBA3588
TCGCGCCCTGCACGAAGGCGACACGGCGCGGCGCAGCGTCACCAGCTCGGTCAGCGGCATGGAGCTGATCCACAATCGGGTGGAGACCATCGGCGAGCGCATCCAGACCCTGACCGAGCGCGCATTGCAGATCGAGAGCATCAATACCGCCGTCGCCAACCTGGCGCAGCAGTCGCGCATGCTGGCGCTCAACGCCTCCATCGAGGCAGCCAAGGCGGGCGAAGCGGGCGGCGGTTTCGCCGCGGTGGCGCGCGAGGTGCGCCAGCTGGCCGAACAGTCGGGCCGCGAGACGGTGGAAGTGGAAAAGATCCTGAAAGAGGTGCGCCTGGCGATCCGCGACGTGGTCAGCGGGGTGGAAGAGGGGACGCGCGAGATCGTCCATGCGCTGCGCTCGGTGGAGGAGACCGGCACCGCGCTGTCACGCCTCAGCGACGTGGCGCAGGAGACCGCCATCGCCTCCAAACAGATCGTGGCCGCCGTGCGCCAGGAGGTGACCGGCATCAACCAGCTGGTGGCCGTGGTCAACGAGATCAACAAGGCTACCAATCAGTTTGTCGACTCGACTCGCCAGACCGAAAGCGCCGTTTCCAATCTGGGGCGCATCACCCGTTCAATGCAGGAGCATGCGGGGGTCTACGAGGTGTGAGGCGGCGAAGAGGATTCCGCCGTTTTCACCCTATACGGGATTTCCACAGGGGGGAGACCGAGGGCCGCGGCGAGCCGCAGGCAGAAGTGCCCGTGGGCGACCCGATGCGGGAGGTTCGGGCTTGGAGGATATGGGTCGAAAGCGGAAGCCTCGTGTCCAACGTCTCGGCCGAATACCCGGTGGGTGTCATATGCGAAGAGGGACACCGGGCAATAGGGGCCATCCAGCGAGAGAAAGGGGCCTTTCGGCCCCTTTCTTGTAGCAGTACGGCTGCGGAGTATCAGACGGCAGCCGCCTTCTTGCGGACCACGCGACGCTTCTTCTTCGGTGCGGTCGCCTTCTTCTTAACCTTTGCCTCGGCAGCATCCAGCTTCTTTACCAGGGCTGCGAGGGCGCGGGCAGCGGCTTTCTTCTGAGCGGCATCCAGCTTCTCCAGTGCAGCGCAGCGTTTTGCTGCCAGCTTCGCGGGGAGGGCGGCTGCTTTTACTGCGCTGCGAGCTGCGGCAACTCGGACAGCGGCGTTCTTCTTCGCGGCCGGGGTCTTCGCCTTATCCTTGCCGGCCTTGGTCTTGGCCAGGGCGGCATTGGCTTTCTCAAGCGCTTTCGCGGCAGAGGCACTGGTGGTCTGTGCGCTCTTCAGGGTGGATTCAACCGAGGCGGACGGCGCGGCTTTGGGGGCGGCCTTTTTCACTGCGCGTTTCTTTTTCACTGCCATTCTTGATTCTCCTTGCGCCTATTGGAAATGAGGCGACATCGTGGTGGGTAAACTGCGGGCCATGCCCGCACAGCGGGAATCATACCTGTTGCGCCTATAGAGTCCAATTCTAACGAAATACGGCGTATCCGATGCCAGATACGAGCGGCGCACGAATTAACTGGAAAAGCCGCAGAAAACCGCCTCGGAAGGGGGCGGACGGGGGGCTCCAACCCGTGAGAGTCTGGAGTCATCAAGAGCACAAATGATTCGATTCTCTCTGCCCTGAGGATTCCAACACCCAGGAGGCAACCCTGGGTCGAGTGCTGTCGCCCACGTGCATGAATGTTGATCCAGCTTGGCGATGAGATGCCGCGATCCGCGGGTGAACATATCTTCGAAACGCCTGCATAGCTTTGTGTCTGCTGACCGCCATCGCCTCCGTGGCATTCCAGCCAGCGTCGATTAACGACGATACGCGCTCATGGCGGAGAGCGTGTAGATGAAAATTTTCTATATCGGCGCGTTTGCAGACACGACGCCAGCATAGTATTACGGCGTTCGGAGTGAGTTCACCGAATGCCCGGAGATGTTGATAGGTGCGACGCCGAAGAAAGCGTCGGGCCGCCGTGGTCCGTCGCATAAGGGGCACGAGTGTCGATTCCCCGTTTTTCGTTATCGAGTTCTGCGAGGGGCAATTGGGCAAAAGCGATGCTTCATCAACTGTAAGATGCGCTTATTCTCGCTGTCGACGCCCCGGTGTTGTGGCGCCTCCTTGAGCCGATATTCGTCGAGCACCTCCTGTACCGTAATGCTGCGGGCGAGGAGGGTGCGGGGACGGGTGCGACGACATCCCTTCTTCACCGGGCGCCAGTTGCAGACGCTGGCGGCCGTCGACGTGCGCGGCTACATCGAGCACCGGCGCGAGGCCGGCGCGGGCAACGCGATGATCAACCGCGAGCTGGGCTTGCTGTCGTCCGCCCTCAACTACGCCAAGCGTGCATGGGAATGGGAGTGCCCGAATCCGATCACGGGACGCTAGTTGCGGGAACCNNGGAAAACGGCGCTCGGTCCCCATGAATGCCGTTGCGCGCGAAGCGATTATGGCGCGGCCGAGTTTCCGCGCTCAACATGCGCCGGACAGCCCGTGGGTGTTCTGCGACACCAGGGGCCTGCGTATCGCGGACGTGAAGCACAGCTTCGCCACCGCACGGAAGGCGGCGGGCATCGAGGATTTCCACATCCACGACCTGCGGCATACCTGCGCGGCCCCGCTGGTGAGTGCGGGCGTACCGTTGACGGAGGTTCGTGATCTGCTGGGACACTCGACGGTCATCATGACCGAGCGATACGCCCATCTGGCCCCGGAGAGGGTGCGCGACGCGGTGAGCCGTTTGGAGGGCGCGGCGTCACGTTTGAGTCACGTTGCACCAGTTAGCAAGGCGGGAGGAGTCGCTAACTGATTGTTTTAAATGGTGGGCGGTACTGGGTTCGAACCAGTGACCCCTGCCGTGTGAAGGCAGTGCTCTACCACTGAGCTAACCGCCCGAGAGAGGCCGCGTATCATAATGAAATGAGAACTGCTGCGTCAATTCTTTGTTTGATATTTAGCGGGTTACGCGGCGTGGCGCTATAATGGCCGGCCGTCCGCTGACGGACGCACCATTCATTTGCAACCTCGAGCCCGTTATGACCGTCAAGACCCGTTTCGCCCCCAGTCCGACCGGCTATCTCCACATTGGCGGTGCCCGTACCGCGCTCTTCGCCTGGCTCTATGCGCGCCGTCACGGCGGCAAGTTCGTGCTGCGCATCGAGGATACCGACCTCGAACGCTCCACCGCCGAGTCGGTCAACGTGATCCTGGAGGGGATGACCTGGCTGGGGCTGGAGTACGACGAGGGGCCGTTTTACCAGACCCACCGTTTCGGACGTTACGAGGAGGTCATCCAGCAGATGATGACCAAGGGGCTCGCCTATCGGTGCAGCTGCTCCAGGGAGCGCCTGGAGGCGCTGCGCGAGGAGCAGATGGCGAAGAAGCTGAAGCCGCGTTACGACGGCCACTGCCGTGGCAAACACGTCAATCCCGATGAGCCCCATGTGATCCGCTTCCGCAACCCCGAACAGGGCACGGTGGTGGTGAACGACTTGGTGCGAGGCAAGGTCGCGTTCAGCAACGAGGAGCTGGACGACCTGATCATCAAGCGCAGCGACGGCAGCCCCACCTACAACTTCGTGGTGGTGGTGGACGAC
>DFMR01000006.1 GCA_002376325.1 Proteobacteria bacterium UBA3588
TACCGTTCGACCATCGAATCCACCGAAGGCAAGATCCACCGTCTCGAAGACTGGGGTCGCCGCCAGCTCGCCTATCCCATTGCCAAGATCCATAAGGCGCACTACGTGTTGATGAATATCGAGTGCCCGGTGAGCACCATGAAGGAGCTGGAATCTGCCTTCCGCTTCAACGACGCCGTGATTCGCAACATGATCCTGATCGTCGACGAGGCCGTGACCGAGCCTTCGTTCCTGGCCAAGTCCCGGGAAGAACGCGACGAGCGCCGCGATGAGCGTCACGACGAGCGCGGTGGTCGTGACGACGAGGGCGGTGAGTCCGAAGTCGAGTCCGAGTCCGAGGAGACAGTGGCCGACTAAGGTTGAGCGGCGTGGACAACCGCCTGCTGATCGCCGGAGTTGTGGCGCGGCGGCCGGAGACGCGCACCACTCCTGCCGGAATCCCGGTTACCCGCTTTACCCTGCAGCACCAGTCACAGCGCCTTGAGGCCGGATTGTTGCGGCGGGTCGAGCTCAAGCTTCAAGTGGTGGCCTGCGGACCGCAACTGGAGGCGGTGGCAGCGGGATTGCAGGAAGGAGAGCAGGTCAAGATCGGCGGCTTTCTGAGCCGCGCGGATCACCGCAGCGACGAGGCAAAGCTGGTGCTCCACGCCGAACGGATAGAACGGTTGCAACCTTAGAGGTTGGCCGCACAATGATGACAGGAGATTAAACGATGTCCCGTTTCTTTCGACGCAAGAAGTTTTGCCGTTTTACCGCCGAAGGGGTCAAGCAGATCGATTACAAGGATCTGAACACCCTGAAGAATTATGTTACCGAGACCGGCAAGATTGTTCCCAGCCGGATTACCGGCACCAAGGCCAAGTATCAGCGCCAGCTGGCGCTGGCCATCAAGCGCGCCCGTTACCTGGCGCTGCTGCCGTTCAGCGACGCCCACGACTGATCCGGCGATCGGCCGGGTCACCTGACGGCAGGGCGACAGGATGAAGTTCCTGGCGAACTACATCATGCGCGGACCGCTGCAGGCGATCCTGGTGATCAGCGTAGCGGCGCTGCTGCCGCCGCTGGGTTATTTCAGCGGCGGCGCGGTGGGGCTGGTGACGCTGCGCCTGGGGCCGTTGGCGGCGTTCAAGGTCATCGGTGGCGCGCTGGTGCTCACCGCCCTGATCGGCGCTCTGCTGGCCGGCAACCCGAGCGGGCCGTTGTTGCTGGGGCTGGGTTTGTGGCTGCCGGTGATGGTGGTGGCCTACAATCTGCGCCGAACGGTGCGGCTGGAGCGTAGTCTGCTGCTGGCCGGACTGTTCGGTGTGATCGCGGTTGTCGGCGTGCATGCCGCAGTGCCGGATCCGGTTGCCTGGTGGCACAAGATGCTGGAGCGCATGGTGGCGGATGCCCCGTCGGGACAGAGCGCGGCGCTGCACCAAGTGATGGGGCGGATCGCGCACATGATGACGGGGATGTTTGCTGCGGCGATCACCTTCGGTATCGTGATCAGCCTGTTCCTGGCGCGTTGGTGGCAGGCGATACTGTACAATCCGGGCGGTTTCCGCCAGGAGTTTTACGCGCTGCGGCTCGGCAAGGCCTTTGGCATCGTGACCGTTGCCGTGGCCGCCGTCGCGTTGGCGGCGCTGCCGGGTACGGGCGCGCTGCGGGACGTGTTGCCGTTGCTGGTGCTGCTGCAGCTGTTGCAGGGACTTGCCGTCGTGCATGGATTGGTGGCCGAAGCCGGGGCCAACAAGGCGTGGCTGGTGGCGGTCTATGTGTTGCTGGTGCTGCCGACCGTGACGACGCAGGCGGCATTAACCCTGGCAGTGGCCGGGCTGGTCGATAACTGGATGAATTTCAGGATGTTTTTTGGTAACAAGGGCCGTAAATCGTAGACGGTCCAGTGCCAAGACGGATAGTGAGCCGAGGTAAGTTAAGATGGAAGTGATTCTGCTGGAAAAAGTACGCAACCTGGGTGCCCTGGGTGAGACGATCAAGGTGCGCGCCGGCTACGGTCGCAACTACCTGATTCCGCGCGGCAAGGCGGTAATGGCCACCGCCGACAACATCGCCAAATTCGAGGCGCGTCGGGCGGAGCTGGAACAGGCCGCCGCCGGAACGCTGGCTGTGGCCCAGGGCCGTGCCGCCAAGGTGGCCGAGCTGGGTGAGGTGACCATCGGTCACAACGCCGGCGAAGAAGGCAAGTTGTTCGGTTCGGTGGGGACGCACGACATCGCTGATGCCATCAGCAAGGCTGGCGTCGAAGTGGCGCGACACGAGATCGCTATGCCGGAAGGCCCGATCCGCCAGGTCGGCGAATACGAGCTGGAGCTGAACCTGCACACTGACGTCACCCAGACCATTAAGGTCAACGTCGTCGCCGCCTAAGGCTGCCGGTTTGTCGCCCGTCCAGCCCTGTGCGTCGGGGGTGGACGGGCGTATTGCGCACCTTCTCCGGACTGTGGTCTGGTGCACTATGTGCCGATAGGCGTTGAGGAGGCTGGACCGTTCGCTATGCAAAAAGTCGCTGCACCGCTCGGTCACGACGCCGCTGCGGCCCTCAAAGTTCCTCCTCATTCGATCGAGGCCGAGCAGTCGGTGCTGGGCGGCCTGATGCTGGACAATGCCGCCTGGGACAAGGTGGCCGATATGGTGGCGGAAGAGGACTTTTATCGCCGCGACCACCGCCTGATCTTCCACGCCATTCGTACCCTTGCCGAACGCAGTGAGCCGTCGGACGTCGTCACCCTGGCGGAGTGGCTTGACAAACGTTCCGAATTGGAGGATGCCGGCGGCATCGCCTATCTCGGCGCCCTGGCGGCCAACACGCCCAGTGCCGCCAACATCAAGTCCTATGCCACCATCGTGCGCGAACGCTCGGTGACGCGGCAGCTGATTCGCATTTCCAACGACATTGCCGACGCTGCCTTCAATCCTGAAGGGCGCAGCGTCTACGAGCTGTTGGACGAGGCCGAGAAGAAGGTCTACCAGATCGCCGACCAGGGGTCGCGCAGCCGCGTCGGTTTCACCGGAATGAAGGAGCTGCTGACCAAGGCGGTGGATCGCATCGATCAGCTGTTCAGCATGGACAGCCCGATCACCGGCATCGCCACCGGCTACAACGATTTCGACAACATGACTGCGGGGCTGCAACGCTCGGACCTGGTCATCGTTGCCGGTCGTCCCTCGATGGGCAAGACCTCCTTCGCCATGAACATTGTCGAGCACGTCGGCATCAAGGAGCAGAAACCGGTGGCGGTGTTCTCCATGGAAATGCCCGGCGAGCAGCTGGCACTGCGTATGATGTCCTCGCTCGGTCGCATCGATCAGAAGAAGGTGCGCACCGGCAAACTGGATGACGACGACTGGCCGCGCCTGACCTCCGCCGTTGGGTTGCTGGCCGAGGCGCCGATCTTTATCGACGACACCCCGGCCTTGAGTCCCACCGAGGTGCGCGCCCGGGCGCGGCGCCTGGCGCGCGATCACGAACACGGGCTCGGCATGATCGTCATCGATTACCTACAGTTGATGCAGGTCACCGGTTTCAAGGAAAACCGCACCGCCGAGATCTCGGAGATATCGCGCTCGCTCAAGGGGCTGGCGAAGGAGCTCAGCTGTCCGGTGGTCGCGCTGTCGCAGCTCAACCGCAGCCTGGAGCAGCGTCCGAACAAGCGTCCGGTGATGTCCGACCTGCGTGAATCGGGCGCCATCGAGCAAGACGCCGACATCATCGTTTTCATTTATCGCGATGAGGTCTACAACGACGAGAGCCAGGACAAGGGGACCGCGGAGATCATCATCGGTAAACAGCGTAACGGCCCCATCGGCACGGTACGTCTCGCCTTCCTCGGCAAGTACACCCGCTTCGAAAATCTGGCCCAGGGGGGCTATGAGGACTACGCCTGATGCGCGCCACGCAAGTCATCGTCGACCTGGCCGCCCTGCGCCATAATCTCGCCCAAGCCCGCGCCGCCGCGCCCGGCCGCCATATCATGGCGGCCATCAAGGCCAATGGCTATGGCCACGGACTGATTCGCGTCGCGCGTGCGCTGGAGGCCGCTGACGGTTTCGGTGTCGCCTGTATCGACGAAGCGATGCAGTTGCGCGAGGCCGGCATCAATAAACCGGTCACCTTGCTGGAAGGTTTTTTCAGCGCCGACGAGCTGGTGCCCATCGCACGTCATCGCCTGGTCACGGTGGTTCATCACTTCGAGCAGGTGGCGATGCTGGAACAAAGTGCGCTGACGACGCCGGTGAGGGTATGGCTCAAGATCGACAGCGGCATGCATCGCCTGGGTTTCGCACCGCAGCGCGCGCATGCTGCATGGGAGCGTCTGCACGCCTGTCGCAACGTTGCCGAGGTCGTCGGATGCATGACGCATCTGCCCAACGCCGACGACCTGGACGACCCGGCGACGATCCGCCAGGTAGCGCTGTTTCGCCAGGTTACGGCGGAGCTGCCCGGTGTGCGCTCCATTGCCAATTCGGCGGCGCTGCTGGGGTGGCCGCAAGCGCACGCCGAGTGGGTTCGTCCCGGAATCATGCTCTACGGGATATCGCCATTTGTCGGCGGTCGCGGCGACCGGCACGGGCTGAGGCCGGTGATGACGCTGCGTTCCGAGTTGATTGCAGTCAATCACCTCAAGCGCGGCGACGCGATCGGTTACGGCGGCGCGTGGGTCTGCCCCGAGGATATGACGGTCGGCGTGGTGGCGGCGGGTTACGGTGACGGCTATCCGCGGCATGCGCCCAACGGTACGCCGGTGCTGCTCAACGGCCGCCGCGTGCCGCTGGTCGGGCGGGTATCGATGGACATGCTGACGGTGGACCTGCGCGACCAGCCTCAGGCGCGTAGCGGTGACCCCGTGGTATTGTGGGGCGAAGGGCTGGCGGTGGAGGAGATCGCGGAATATGCCGGTACCATTCCCTATGAATTGGTCTGCCAAGTGATGCCGCGGGTGGCGCTGGTCGAGAACGACGCATGACGCGCCGACCGCAGGTCGGTGTCGGGGCGGTCGTGCTGCGCGCCGACCGTGTGCTGCTGGTGTTACGAGGCCGGCCGCCCAACGCCGGCCAGTGGGCGATACCGGGCGGTCGGCAGCGCCTGGGCGAGACTCTGCAACAGGCGGCGGAGCGCGAGATTGGCGAGGAGGCAGGGATAGTGATCCGGGCGCGGGAGCCGATCTACACCTTTGAACATATTGAACGCGATGAGACGGATGAGGTCCGTTACCACTACGTGGTGGTCGACCTGGCAGCCGACTATATCAGCGGCGAGCCGCGCGCCGGCGACGACGCGCGTGAGGCGCGCTGGGTCGCATGGGACGAGATGGCTTCACTGCCGCTCAATGCCGCCACCCGTGCCGCTTTGGCCCAGCTGTTTCCCCATCATGCCTTCACGCTCACGGGCGCCATGCCATGAAGCCGGATACGTTGTTGCGTTTTGACGCACTTGCGCTGTTGCTGGGATGCGCCAGGTTGGGCGCGCCGGCTTGCCGGTGTTGTTGCCGACACCGTCTATCGGTCCATTCCTAATGGCCTTGGGGCTACAGCGGCGGACGCCGCCAAGCCGCTATGAACCGGAACAGCGGCGCTACCGCGGCGATCGGGACGGGGAGTAATGATGGCCAAGGGCAAGAGTATCTACAGCTGTACCGAGTGCGGTGCGCAGTCGCCGAAATGGGCCGGACAATGTCCCGAGTGCGGCGCATGGAACAGCATGGTGGAGACGGTCGCGCCGCCGCCGGCAACCGCGCGCAAGGGGCGGTTCGCCGGCTTTGCCGGTAGTGCGGGCGGAGTTGACGTGCAAAACCTGCTGGATGTGACCCCGGAGGAGGTTGGCCGGCTGGTCACCGGCAGCGCCGAGTTCGACCGGGTGCTCGGCGGCGGTCTGGTTCCCGGTTCGGTGGTGCTGCTGGGGGGAGACCCGGGGATCGGCAAGTCAACCTTGCTGTTGCAGACCCTGGTCAATCTGGGCGCACAGCAACGCACCCTCTATGTCACCGGCGAGGAGTCGCCGCAGCAGGTGAGCCTGCGGGCGCGGCGCCTGGGGGTGTCGGCGCAACCGGTGCGGCTGCTGACCGAGACCCGGGTGGAAGACATACTGGCGGTGGCGCAACAGGAGCGGCCGCATGTGCTGGTGGTGGATTCGATCCAAACCGTGTACACCGAGCTGCTGCAGTCGGCGCCGGGCTCGGTGGCGCAGGTGCGCGAGAGCGCGGCACAGCTGGTGCGTTATGCCAAGCAGAGCGGTACCGCGCTGTTCCTGGTCGGCCACGTCACCAAGGACGGTCAGCTGGCGGGTCCGCGGGTGTTGGAGCACATGGTCGATACGGTGCTCTATTTCGAAGGCGATCCAAGCAGCCGTTACCGCGTGATCCGAGCCTTCAAGAATCGTTACGGGGCGGTCAACGAACTGGGCGTCTTCGCCATGACCGACAAAGGGCTCAAGGAAGTGAGCAACCCCTCCGCCATTTTTCTGTCGAGCCACGAGGAGGCGGTGTCCGGCAGCGTCATCATGGTGACCATCGAAGGCAGCCGTCCGCTGCTGGTGGAGGTGCAGGCGTTGGTGGATGAAAGTCATCTGGCCAATCCGCGTCGCGTTACCCTGGGTCTTGAACACAACCGGTTGGCGATGCTGCTGGCGGTCCTGCATCGCCACGGCGGGGTGGGGACCTACGACCAGGATGTGTTCGTCAACGTGGTCGGCGGTATGCGCGTCACCGAAACCGGCGCCGATCTGGCGACGTTATTGGCGGTACTGTCGAGTCTGCGCGGACGACCGCTGCCGCAGGGACTGGTGGTGTTCGGTGAGGTGGGACTGGCCGGCGAGATCCGTCCGGTGCCCAATGGCCAGGACCGCCTGCGCGAAGCGGCCAAACACGGTTTTACCCGCGCCCTGGTGCCGGCCGCCAACAAGCCCAAACAAGCAATCGACGGCTTGGAGGTCGTCGCGGTGCGGCGGCTGGCCGACGCGCTCGATATCTAGAAATTATCAAAAAATACCAAGCCGAGAATGAACCACGGGGAACGGGGAACGGGGGATACAAGGGAGTGGCTGGGGTTGCGGCGCCAGACTCCCCTGCTCCCCATGGGTGATGTCTTTATGGTTTTGAATTTTGCTAGGGTTTGCCGCATCCATTCAAGAAATACAGACCGCACGGCAATAATCTTTCGCTGATTGGGTTTTGTGGAGGTTACGCAAACCGCGGGATGCGACGCATGCTCGCGGCGGGCCGATAATTCAGTCGTTGCTGTGGGTCAGTTCGGACAGCTCGCGTTCCAGCAGCGCCTCGTCGCCGAGATTGAGTTCGATCAGGCGTTTGAGATGGGAAATGCTCTCCAGTCCGATATGATCGCAGCGAAAGCCGAGATGATCGTTGCCGGTGTGTACGATGGCGCCGTGCATCGTGATCGCAACGGCAGCGTCCAGCTTGAACGATAGTTCGCACTCGGCCGCGGAGACGGCTTCCCAGTTCACCGGAGTGACGAGCAGCGCGCCCTTCAGGGAAATGTCCAGCAACCGGCTCTGCCATTGCCGGTCGGTGCAGGCCAGTTCGACGGGACCATCCATCGGAATGCGCTTGAAGTGGCGTTTTTCTTTCACGAGAGAGATTCCGCTGGTGGCATGAGTTATTGCAAATAAAACTGCATCTTGATGTTGCCGATTTGAATCACGTCGCCTTCATTGAGTTGCCATGCCTTGTCGCCAATGGAAGTATCGCCCACCTTGGGCGATGCTTCGCCCTCTAGGTGCGAGAGGAAGTAGCCGTCATTGCGATGGGCGATGACCGCCATCTGCACACCGCTCTTGCCGAGATTGACGAGCTTGCGGTTGAGGCTGATGGTCTTTCCGAGATTCTGGCCGTTGAGTATCTGCAAAAACGCNNGCTTCCTCGGGGATGTGTTCTTCCAACGGCACCGCCATATTCGGTTCCGCAGTCGCTTCCGCGGGTTCGGCCGTGTAGATCAGGTTGTGTTTGCCGACCCGGATGTTGTCGCCATTCTTGAGCTGATATTCACTGCCTATGCGGGTAGCGTTGACGAACGTGCCTTCCGGGGTTTCCAGATCACGTAATACCGCCTTGTCGCCTTCGATGACGATACTGGCGTGACGCGGCTGAATGGCGAGACTGTCGATGAAAACCGCACTCTCGGGCGCGCTGCCGATAACGGTTTCGCCTTCACCGATAGGGAAGTACTTAAGCAGTTTACCCTTGAAGGAAAGGGTTAGCTTCGGCACACAGTTTCTCCCGTAAACTATTGAGGTCGCGTTAGTATAGCCGTCCGCGCAAGGGGAGTGTACCTTTCCCGGCCCGCCATGTATCGGCCGACTTCTACCCTTGGTCAGGCGCCTTTGCCGTTTTCTCCCGAAACTGCGGATCGATGCGCACCGTTTTCACGGCATTGGTCGTAGTCTGAACGATTTCCAACGGGTAACCCGCCAGTAGCAGGCTGGTTCCCGACTCGGGAATGGTCTCCAGATACTCGATGATCATGCCGTTGAGGGTCTTCGGGCCATCGGTAGGCAGGCTCCATTTCATCAACCGGTTGAGGTCGCGGATGTTGGCGCTGCCGTCGACCAGATACGTGCCGTCTTCCTGCGGGTGAATTTCCATGCTCAGTGCCGCGCGCTCGGTGGCAAACTCACCGACGATCTCCTCGAGAATATCGTCCAGCGTCACCAGTCCCTGGATGTCGCCATACTCGTCCACTACCAGGGCGATGCGGCGTCGCTGCTGCTGGAAGTGGAGCAACTGGGTATTGAGGCGCGTGCCTTCGGGAATGAAATAGGGTTCGCGCAATACCTTGATGAACTCTTCGCGTGACAATTCGCCATGCTGGTGGATCGCCAACACGTTGCGTAGATGGACAATGCCGATAACGTTGTCGATCCCGCCTTTGCACACGGGCATCCGGCTATGCCGGCTCGCGGTGATCTGCTGCATCACGTCGGACCAGTCGTCTTCGAGATCGATGCCGACGATCTCGTTGCGTGGAATCATGATGTCCTCCACCGTCACCCGTTCCAGGTCGAGAATGGAGAGCAGCATCTGCTGATGGCGCTGCGGGATCATGGTGCCCGCCTCATGCACCACGGTGCGTAACTCATCGCTGGAGAGGTGCAGCTTTGGCGCCGATTCGGTGGATATGCCGAACAGCCGCAGGATCCCGTTGGCGATGCCGTTGACGGCCCATACCAGGGGATAGAGCACGCGCATCAACGGCGTCAGTATGCGCGCCGCCGGAAATGCGGTGCCTTCCGGGTGCAGGGCCGCCAGGGTTTTGGGCGCCACTTCGGCGAAGATCAATATCAGCAGGGTCAGGATACCGGTGGCGATGGCGATGCCGGCCTCGCCGAACAGTCGCAGACATACGACCGTGGCGATGGATGAAGCAAGGATGTTGGTGAAGTTGTTGCCGAGCAGGATCAGCCCGATAAGCCGGTCCGGCCGCTTGAGCAGTTCGTAGGCGCGCACGGCTCCCGGCTGCTTATTCTTCTTCGCCAGGTGGCGGAGCCGGTAGCGGTTGAGGCTGAACAACCCGGTTTCGGCGCCGGAGAAAAAGCCGGACAGGATGAGCAGCACGAGCAGGCCGCCGATCAACAGGCCTATCGGGATATCGCCATTCAAGAAGGCATGTTTCCTATGTTTTGTAAAGTGGTTTAATTACAGTAGGTTGTGAACAATCTTGTCAAGTGACAGGATTAGCGGCGGAGGATGAGTTCGAGCACCAGTTTGCTGCCTAGGTAGGCCAGCATCAATAGCATGAAGCCGCTCATGGTCCAGGCGATGGCCTTGCGACCGCGCCAGCCGAAGCGCCAGCGTCCCCATAGCAGTATGGCAAATACCAGCCAGGCGATAACCGACAGTACCGTTTTGTGGACCAAGTGCTGGGCAAACATATTTTCCAGGAACACGAAGCCGGTAATCAGCGATACGGTCAGCAGGATGAAGCCGACGCCAATCATCTGAAATAGCAGGATCTCCATGGTTTCGAGCGGCGGCAGGGCACGGATGAAACCGCCGGGATGGCGATTGCGCAGATGGCGATCCTGAACCGCCAGCAGGATGGCCTGCACCGCTGCCAGCGCCAGCAGGCTATAGGCGAGGATCGAGATCAGGATATGGACCTGCATCTCGGGCGTCACATGCGCCAGCAGGTCCGGCGCCGTCGGCCACACCCCTTGCAGTCCTACGCAGACCGTGGCAAACGGCAATATCACCAGGGCAAGGTTTTCCACCGGCTGGCTGATGGCGGTGACCAGTACCAGCACCGTGATGATCCAGGCGATCAGCGACAGGACATTGAAAAATGCCAGGTTCAGCCCGCTCGGGGCGATAATGGCGCTGTAGATCATGGCGGCGTGGATGACCGCACCGACCAAGCCCGTCAACAGCGGCGGCAGCTTGGACTGCGTTAAGGCCTCGGCCCCCATGGCAAGCCGGCGCAGCAACAGCCCGCTGGCGACGAGGTAGAGGACGGTGACGGCAATTGTCAGAATGATATTCATATCGGCTGGGTTTGTGTTTGAACGTAATCATCGCATAACTGGATGCGGACGCAAAACCTGGGGATGCCAAGCATAGTGCGCGTGGTCGCCGCCGCGCCGTGGGATGTGACGCCGGTCCGGTATTTTATAGGTGCGATGTGGCCAAATCAGCCGATTTTAGCGGTGGTTGCCTTGGTGATCCGCGCTTTCATGGTGTGCAAGTGCCATATATCATGTTACAAGCATAATCGCGGCGACGTGGTTCAGCCGTCCGGGTGGCTCAAGACGGAATCGGTATTTAGGCACGGCGTATTCGAAGGAGTCTTGTTGCCGGGATGGCATCTGGGGGAAGTATGGAGATTCGCATATTGGGTTGCAGCGGAGGGATCGGCGCAGGGCGCCGGACGACCTCTTTCCTGATCGACCACGATATCCTGCTGGATGCCGGCAGTGGCGTCGGCGACCTGACGCTGGATGAGATGGTGAATATTCGCCACATCTTTCTCTCCCACTCCCATCTCGACCATACTCATGCGATACCGCTGGTCGTCGACTCGGTATTCGACCACATCGCAGCGCCGATATTGATTCATGCGCTGCCCGAAACCATCCATGCCTTGCAGGCGCACATCTTCAACGGCGTGATCTGGCCCGACTTCACCCGCCTGCCGCACCCGGAACGGCCGGTGTTGCGATTCGAGACCATGCGCCCCGGCGAGAACATCACCCTGGGCGAGCGCCGTTTCGAAATGATCCCGGTCAATCATATCGTCCCGACCGTGGGATACCGCGTGACCTCGCCCAGCGGCGTTTTCGCCTTCAGCGGCGACACCACCACCAACGACACCTTCTGGGCGGCGCTGAATGAAGGCGCGTGCCTGGATTTGCTGGTGGTGGAGGCGGCTTTTCCCAATTCCGAATCGGAACTGTGCCGGTTGGCGCGCCACTACTGCCCGGACATGCTGGCGGCGGACTTGGTCAAGCTGCGCCATCGGCCGCGGATCTGCCTGACCCACGCCAAACCGGGCGCGGAGGACAAGATATTCCAGGAGACCCGGACCTTGCTGGCCGGTTACGATGTCGGTCACCTCACCGGTGGTGAGCGCTTCACGGTATAATCCCCGCACTACGCCCGCAGATCGCGGGTATCCATTTCCGTATCTATCGGACGAAAGCCATGTTTGACAGCCTGACAGAACGGCTGACCAGTACATTGCGCAACCTGCGCGGTGCCGGTCGCCTGACAGAAGAGAATATCAAAGACACCATGCGCGAGGTGCGTATGGCGCTGCTGGAGGCGGATGTGGCGCTGCCGGTGGTGCGCGAATTCGTCGACCACGTGCGTGAACGCGCCGTGGGCCAGGAGGTGACGCAAAGCCTTACTCCCGGCCAGGTGCTGGTCAAGATCGTCCACGGCGAACTGGTCCGGTTGATGGGCGAGGCTCACGCCGGTCTGTCGCTCAACGTCCGTCCCCCGGCGGTGATCCTGATGGCCGGCCTGCAGGGCTCCGGCAAGACCACCACCGTCGGCAAGCTGGCACGCTGGCTCAAGGAGAGTCAGGGCAAATCGGTACTGGTCACCAGCGCCGACATCTATCGCCCGGCGGCAATCAAGCAGTTGGAAACCCTGGCCGGCGAGGTGGGGGTGGAGTTCTTTCCCAGTGATGCGGGTCAGGACCCGGTAGTCATCGGCCGGGGGGCGGTGGATTACGCCCGCAAGCACTATATCGACGTGGTCATCGTCGATACCGCCGGACGCCTGCATATCGACGGCGAGATGATGGCGGAGATCTCGCGTCTGCACGGGGCGCTGGAACCGGCGGAAACCCTGTTCGTGGTCGACAGCATGACCGGTCAGGACGCCGCCAATACCGCCAAGGCGTTCAACGACGCGCTGCCGCTGACCGGCGTGGTCCTCACCAAGACCGATGGCGACGCCCGCGGCGGCGCCGCNNAAGCAGTTTGCCCAAATGCAAAAGATGATGAAAAAGATGTCCGGCGGCGGCATGGCCAAGATGATGCGGGCCATGAAGGGCCGGATGCCGCCGGGAATGCCGTTCTGAAGGCGGAGGACGGAATGCCCCTGGATCGCCTTTTTGACCCATTCCGCCATTTGCCCTCTGCCTCATGTCTTTAACTTTCCCCTCTTTGTTTTTCGCCCAGCCTGGCATAAAATAGGCGGCTCACCGAAGTGGGCCGCCCGTCAGCGGCCCCGTTTTGTTTGTATAGACGAGGATTTTTCAGGAAATGGTCACTATCCGTATGGCACGCGGCGGCGCCAAGAAGCGCCCCTTTTACCACATCGTCGTCACCGACAGCCGCAATAAGCGTGATGGCCGCTTTATCGAACGCCTGGGTTTCTTCAACCCCATCGCTGCCGCCAATGAAGAGAAAATGCGCGTCAATCGCGAGCGTGTGGATTACTGGCTGGCCCAGGGCGCGCAGGCGTCTGATCGCGTCGCCAGCCTGCTGAAGCAGAGCGCCTGATCCTGTTGCGCCATCGCTTCGGGGCCGTACGGCCTGTTTACTGATGGCTGCGCAGGACGAGGAGAGGCGTATCGTCGTCGGTCGTGTGGCCGGCGTGTTTGGCGTCAAGGGATGGGTGAAGATCTATTCCTACACCGTTCCGTCCGGGAATATTCTGGACTATGCGCCGTGGCAGCTGCTGCTTGGCGGGAACTGGGTGACGTTGAAACGGATTGCGGGTCGGCCCCACGGCAAGGGTGTGGTGGCGCAGTTTGAAGGCTACGACGATCGCGCTGCCGCGGCGACCCTGTTTGATTGCGATATCGCGGTTATGCGCGATCAACTGCCGGATACGCAAGGGGATGAGATCTACTGGGCCGATTTGATCGGCCTCCGGGTAGTGACCGTGGACGGGATCGAACTGGGTGTTATCGATCACCTGCTTGAGACCGGCGCCAATGACGTGGTGGTGGTAAAGGGCGAACGCGAACGGCTGTTGCCCTATGTCGATCAGGTGGTGCGCGAGGTGGACCTTGACGGCGGCGTGATGCGCGTCGACTGGGACCCGGAGTTTTAGGGACGGCGCGATGCGGATAGACGTCGTCACGCTGTTTCCTCCGATGTTCGATGCCGTGACCGGATACGGCGTCGTCGGCAGAGCGGTGAAGCGGGAAATCCTGCAGTTGGGATTGTGGAATCCGCGGGATTTCACCCAGGACAATCACCGCACCGTCGACGACCGCCCCTATGGCGGCGGTCCGGGCATGGTGATGTTGCTGCAACCCCTGCGCGAGGCGGTGGCGGCGGCGCGTGCGGCGGCGGCGGAGCCGGCCCACGTCATCTGCCTGTCGCCCCAGGGGCGTCGCCTGGCTCAGCGCGGCGTCGAGGAGTTGGCGCGGCGACCACGCCTGATTTTGGTCGCCGGGCGTTATGAAGGGATCGACGAACGTTTTATCGAACTGGAAGTGGACGAAGAGTGGTCGGTCGGTGACTACGTCCTTTCCGGCGGCGAACTGGCGGCGATGGTGATGATCGACGCGGTGAGCCGGCTGTTGCCGGGGGTGTTGGGCCACGAGGCCTCGGCGGAGCAGGATTCTTTTGCGGGCGGTCTGCTGGATTGCCCGCATTACACCCGCCCTGAGGTCTACGACGGGCGGGCGGTGCCGCCGGTGTTGTTGTCCGGCGACCACCAAGCGATAGTGCGCTGGCGGTTGAAGCAGGCACTGGGGCGCACCTGGCTGCGTCGGCCGGAGCTGCTGGAACAGTTGGCGTTGGATGAAAAGCAGCGTTTGTTGCTGCAGGAGTTTATCCTGGAGCATGAACAAAATTGATTACATGCTGTATAATGCGGCGGATTTTTCCGGAGACAGTGTCATGAGCAACATCATCGAACAACTTGAAGCCGAACAGATGAACCGTGAGGTGCCGGCCTTCGGCCCTGGCGATACCGTCGTGGTGCAGGTGAAGGTGAAGGAAGGCAACCGCGAGCGTCTGCAGGCCTTCGAGGGCGTGGTGATCGCCAAGCGCAACCGTGGCCTGAACTCCGCTTTTACGGTGCGCAAGATTTCCCACGGAGAGGGTGTGGAGCGAGTGTTCCAGACCTACAGCCCGGCCGTCGCCACGATTGAGGTGAAGCGTCGCGGTGACGTGTGTCGCGCCAAGCTGTACTACCTGCGTGGTCGTACCGGCAAGGCTGCGCGCATCAAAGAGAAGCTGTAACTTGGCGGAGCCTGCTTCCGTGCAGGCTCTTCCAGCACCGGTGATGGTGTGGCCGGATAGAAGCGGGCGCCGCCGCGTGTACGGCGCCCGCTTTTTGCGTCTATGGCCGCTGCGGACGGCGGCACTGCTGTGCCTGATGCTGCTCACGATCCCTTCGCCCCATGCCGAAACCCTCCAAGAAATTCAGTCACTTGCAGTTGCTGGCGCGCCTGAGCTGGCGGTACGGTTGCTGCAACAGCAGGAGCCTGCGCGCAAGGACGACCCCGCCGGCTGGATGCGTTGGGAAAACGCCCTGGTCCGGATTCTGGCCGAGCGCGGCGACTGGTCGAAGCTTTATGTTCACCTGACACGGCTCCCGCCCGACCTTGCGCCTCCCGTCTCGACCTGGCAACAGACCTGGCTCGCCCGCACTTTGGTGGAACTGAACCGGGGAGCCGAGGCCCGAGTGCTGCTGCGCCGGCTGTTGTGGTCCGGCCAGGATCCTAACGGCAAGGAGACGGCCGAGTGGCGGCGTCTGGTGATTCAAAGCTATCGGGTAGAGGAGCGCAGCGACGATGCCTACGCCGCGATGCTGCGTTATCGCCAGGATTACGGCACTGGCGGACCGGAGGACGCGCTGCTCAGCGGCAAGATACTGCTCGATCAGGGACGCCCCGCCGACGCCGTCGAGGCGCTGAGCGGTGTCGATACCCCGGCAGCACGTTCACTGCTGTTGCTGGCGCGCCTGCGCAGCAAGCAGTGGCGGCCGTCCAAAGTATTGCATGCAAGTCGCATGATGCTGGGAGACAAATCGTTGGCGCCGGACGTGCGCCAACAGTGCGAGGCCGTCACGGCCGAGGCCGCCGCCGAGGCAGGCAATGCGGCGGCGCAGGCGATAGCGTTGGAGCACCTGTTTGCGGCGGCGCGAGGCGTCCCGTTTGATCATGAGTTGTTCAAGCTGACGCCGGACGCGTTGTGGAATGCCTATCTCACCTACGCCAAGTATGTGGGCAACCGCGCGCAGATGCTGATCGGCGACGATGCGCCCTGGTGGAAGGCGGCACGGGGGGCGGGACGCATGTATCCGATTCGTGCGCGTTCGATTTATGCCCTGCTGGCGCTGGACGGCGCTACCGTACAGACCCGAGACAAGGCCCATGATGACCTGGTGAAACAGCTGATGCAGGCCGACGACGGCGCGGAACTGGTGCGCCAGCTCTACCTGCACTCATCACGTTTTCCTACCGTCGCCGACGTGCCGGACGGCGTGCGCCTGACACTGCTCGACCCGGTTATCGAGGCCGGCAACCTGGCGCTGGCTTCGCAATTGATCACCGGTCTCGATGAGCCGCCGGCCGGCGTAGACCGCTTTGTGTGGCGTCTACGCAAGGCGAAGATCTTCGTGCTCGGCGGGGATCACGCCCATGCCGCTGCGGTATTGGATGTGCTGGTACACGAAGGGGCCAAATTGGCCCGACCGCAACTGGATCAGCTGATACAGGTGCTGTTCGATCTGCAGACGATCGGTGAAAACGATACCGCCTATGAGCTGTTCGCGGTGTTGGAACAGCAGGTGAGCATAGCCGAGGTCAAGCGTGAATTGTGGTACTGGATGGGTGATTCACGCTATGCCCAGCAGCGCTATCTTGAGGCGGCGGCCCTCTATCTGCGCTCGGCGACCATGCCGGGGCCGCAGGCCATGGACCCGTGGGCGCAGACCGCCCGCTACCAGGCCGCACGGGCCCTGGGCAAGGCGGGTTTGGTTGCCGATGCCAAGGCGCTATACCAACAACTGCTGGCGGCGACCGACGACGCGGAAAGGCAAGCGGTGTTGCAGCGGGATTTGCAGCAACTGCTGTTGGTCAAGCAATGAACCGGCGTGGCGGCGGCGATTACGACGCCGTCATCGCGACGCCGCTACCGGGCGATGTCCGGCTGGGTCTGCGTTGCGCCGCGGAGGCGGTGGTCGCGATCAGGTTCCTGCCGGCGGCGACGCCGTGCCGCGCGCCGCGCGACGACGTCGCGCAGGGGGTGGTTCAGCAACTGAAACGCTATTTTTTCGATCCGGCCGCGCCGTTCACGGTCCCGCTCGGGCCGCACGGTACGCCATTCCAGCAGCAGGTGTGGTGGGCACTGCGGTCGATTCCGCCGGGGCAGGTAGTGACCTACGGCGTGCTTGCCCGACAATTGGGCAGCGGTGCGCGCGCCGTAGCCGGCGCCTGTCGCGCCAATCCCGTGCCGCTGCTCGTACCCTGTCACCGCGTCGTGGCCGCCGCCGGCAGCGGCGGTTTCATCGGTGCGTCGCAGGGCGCGCCGCTAGCTTTGAAACTATGGCTGTTGCGACACGAAACACGATAGCGCCGGAGGCGCCCGGCGAGGATCCGCTGCTGCAGCGCTTTCTCGATGCGCTGTGGATGGAACGTGGTCTGAGCGATCACACCTTGAGCGCCTATCGCCGCGACCTGCAGGGGGTGGCGCAATGGCTGCATGCCCAGCACCGGTTGTCGCTGGAGCAGGCGACGCGGCCGCAACTGCTGGAATACCTGCAAACTCGGGTTGCCGCCGGTGCCAAGCCGCGGACCACCGCACGGTTGCTCTCCAGTGTCCGCCGCTTCTATCGCTACCTGGTGCGCGAACAGTTGCTGAGTCAGGACCCCAGCGCACGCATCGACAGCCCCAAGCTGGGCAGAGGCTTGCCCAAGGCCTTGACCGAGGCGGAGGTGGAGGCGTTGCTGCGTGCGCCGGTCACGGCCGACGTGCTGGGCTTGCGCGACCGCGCGATGTTGGAGTTGTTGTACGCCTGTGGCTTGCGGGTGTCGGAGCTGGTGGCGCTACAGCTGCAGCAGGTCAACCTGCAGCAGGGGGTGGTGCGCATCATGGGCAAAGGCAGCAAGGAACGCCTGGTGCCGCTGGGTGAAGAGGCGGTCAGCTGGCTGGAGCGCTATTTGCTGACAGCACGGCCGGAACTGGTGAAGGGGGGCGGGAGTGCGGCGCTGTTCTCCACCCGGCGCGGCGCGGCGATGACGCGCCAAGCGTTCTGGTATCTGATAAAACGCTATGCGCGTCAGGCCGGCATCAGCTCACACCTCTCGCCGCACACGCTGCGCCATGCGTTCGCCACCCACCTGCTCAACCACGGTGCGGACCTGCGGGTGGTGCAGATGTTGCTCGGTCATAGTAATCTGTCGACTACGCAGATATACACCCACGTCGCCCGTGAACGCCTTAAGACGCTGCATGCCGCCCATCACCCACGGGGTTGAGTGGGACGGGCTAACCTACTGTTGGGTGCGACACACGTTGTACGCGAATTGCGATGCATGAGATAGAACGCAAAAGGGTCGCGGTCGCCGATCTTGAGGCGGGCATGTACGTGACTGAACTGGACCGCCCCTGGTTCGGTACTCCGTTTTTGTTTCAGGGTTTTCTCATCACCTCCCCGACCGAACTGGAGCAGTTGCGACATTGTTGCGAATACGTCTACATCGATCCGCAGCAATCAAAGGCATGGGCGCCGGATAAGCCGAAACAGGTGAAGCACAATTACGAGCTGGGTTGGCTCGACTACGT
Organism: Proteobacteria bacterium UBA3588; assembly: GCA_002376325.1. Classification (GTDB taxonomy): domain Bacteria; phylum Pseudomonadota; class Gammaproteobacteria; order Thiohalomonadales; family Thiohalomonadaceae; genus Sulfurivermis. The sequence continues at coordinate 18,209 of DFMR01000006.1, forward strand.
TCCGGACCAGAACACCGTTGCCGGGCGGCATCGCTTTTCGACGCAACGGCTTAATGTCGAACCGGAGAAGCGTTACTATCCGCCGCAAGACATAAAGATACTGGCGACCGATATCGAGGCGGCAAAGCGGCTGCACCGCCGAACGCACGAGTACGTCAACGTCATGCTGGAGGACGCGCGCCTCGGCCGCAGTCTGGACGCGGGTGGCGCGCGGGCGCTGATCAGTGAGATGGTGGACGCCGTTATTGCCGATGAAAATGCCATGCTCTGGTTGGCTCAGCTGAAACGACGCGACGAATACACCACCCTGCACAGCATCAACGTATGCATACTGGCGCTGCTGTTCGGCCGTCATCTCAACTTCAGCGCCGAGCAGTTGCGTGAGATCGGACACGGTGCGCTGCTGCATGATGTCGGCAAGATGCGCGTACCGGTCGAGTTGCTCAACAAACCATCGGAACTGACCGACGATGAACTCCAGTTGTTGAAGAAACATTCCACCTACGGTTATGAGATGTTGAAGGACACAGGGATAATGAGTTCGGGGGCGCTGGACATCGTCTATTCCCACCACGAGCGGATCGACGGCAGCGGCTACCCGCGCGGGCTGCGCGGCGACCAGATCGGCGACTATGCCATGTTGGTGTCCATTGTGGATGTATACGATGCCATTACCAGCGATCGCGTCTACCACTTGGGAATGTCGCCTCATGAAGCGCTCAATCTGATGTATGAGTGGGAGGCGAAGAATTTCCCTCACGAGCTGCTGGAAGAGTTCATCAAATGTCTGGGGATTTATCCCATCGGCAGTATCGTGGAGCTGAATACCGGCGAAGTTGGTGTGGTTATGACGGTGAATCGCATGCACCATCTGCGACCGATCGTCATGCTGCAGCTGAATCCGGCGAAGGAACCGTATCCGATACAGAAACTGATAAATTTGGAGCTGTATTCCGCTGTCCGGAATCCGGTGAACATCGTCAGGATTTTGCAGTCCAATGCCTATGGGATCGACTTGAACAGGCTCGTATTCTCCCAGGCCTCGGCATGACAGCGGAATCATTAACCCTACGGGAATCATTGAGGAACTTATGCCGTCTTTTGATATTGTTTCTGAAGTGAATCAGCACGAACTGGGCAATGCCGTCGATCAGACCAGCCGCGAGATCGATAACCGCTTCGATTTCAAGGGTAGTGACGCAAAGGTAGAGCAGGAGGATAAGACACTGGTGCTGAGCGCACAAAACGAGTTCCAGATCGGACAGATGAAAGACATCCTTTACCAGCGTATCAGCAAGCGTGGAATCGATGTCCTGTGTCTGAAGGAAGAGGCGGTGGAAACGAGCGGAATGCGCGTGCGGCAGCGTATTGTGGTGCGGCAGGGCATCGACAAGGAGCTGGCCAAGGATATCGTCAAGCGCGTGAAGGAGGCTAAGCTCAAGGTCCAGGCGGCAGTGCAGGAAGAGCAGGTGCGGGTCACCGGAAAGAAGCGTGATGACCTGCAGGAGGCGATTGGATTGTTGCGGGCGGCAGACCTCGGTATGCCGTTGCAGTTCACTAATTTTCGTGATTGATTGCTTTAGTACAGGATTTTATCGATGAAATATTTGTTACCGGTTTTGGCACTGCTGTTGACGGTGTCGGTTTCGGCGCAGGCCGATACGGCGGTGGATGCGAAGATTCGTTCCGCCATGAATGAGGTGCTGCCGGGTGTGGTGCCAGACACCATTGTCGCCGCGCCGATCAAGGGCTTGTACGAGGTGGCCTACGGGCCGAAGCTGTTCTACGTGTCGGCGGACGGCCGCTATCTGTTCAGCGGCGACATGTACGATCTCAAGCAGCACAGTAATCTGACCGAAGCATACCGCAGCAAGGCCCGCGTCCAGGCGATCGACGCGCTGGGCAAAAAGGCGATGATCATCTATCCGGCGCGCGGCAAAGTGAAGCATACGATTACCGTGTTCACCGACCTCGATTGCCCCTACTGCCGCAGGTTGCACGAGGGGATGAAGGAGATGAACGACCTGGGCATCACCGTGCGTTACCTGGCGTTTCCGCGGGCCGGCATTCCGTCGTCGTCCTACGACAAGGCGGCGTCGATTTGGTGTGCGCCGGATCCCGCCAAGGCGATGGATATCGCCTACGACGACGATAAGATCGTTCCGCATACCTGCGCCGATAATCCGGTGAAGAAGGAGTATATGCTCGGTGAATTGCTGGGCGTGACCGGCACGCCGTCCATCGTCCTTGCGGACGGCACTCTGCTGCCGGGTTACCTGCCGCCGAAGCGCTTGGCGGCACTGCTCAATCAGCACTCCTCAGCGCAGTAATAGCGCAGACCGCGGAGGCCGTCAGGCCCCGCGGTCGTCAGTGCATTGCGGTAAACATTTGGCGCCGGTAATGGTTGACCAGCTCTCCTTCGCCGCCCAATAGCTCGAATATCTGCAGCATCGCCTTGCGTCCGGCGTCGTCGCGGTAGCCGCGGTCGCGGCGGACCAATTCCAGCAGTTGTTGTAGCCCCGCTTCGAAATCCCCTTCTACCACCAGACGCATCGCCAACTGGTAGCGCGCAGCGCTGTCTTGGGGATTTAGCGCCAGTGCCTGTTGCAGCGCCGGCAGCAGCGGCGCGGCGGCGGCCTCTCGGGTGAAGGCAAGACGCGCATGCAGCGTCTGCGCGGCGGGGTCGGCGCCGACCTCCGCCGGCAGTGCGGCGAGCAGTTGTTGCGCCTCATCGCTACGTCCGTCGCGGGCCAGCAGCTCGCCCAGGGTGAGATGGGCGCGGTAATTCACCGGCTCCATGGCCATTGCCTCGCGCAGCAGTTGTTCGGCTTCGGCTCCGTGCCCCTGGCTGTAGGCGGCCATGGCGGCGTCGATGACGCGGTCGGATGCCTTGTCGATGTGGCGTTCAATGAATGCGCGTACTTCCGCTTCGGGCAGAGCGCCGCTGAATTCTTCCCGCAGCTGACTGTCGCGTATCATCTTGACCGTCGGTACGCTGCGCACGCCGAATTGGCCGGCCAGCGCCTGCTGTTCATCGATGTTCACCTTGGCCAGGATGAACTGGCCCCGATATTCCCGTGCCAATTTCTCCACGATGGGCAGCAGCACCTTGCACGGCTGGCACCAAGGCGCCCAGAAATCCATCAGCACCGGCGTTTGCTGTGACAGTTGCAGTACCGACTGGAAGTTCTCGGCGCTGGCATCGATGATGAATTGGTTGTCGTTCATGGGTTGTCGTTGTCGGTTAGGGCGCGGCCGGTGGATCGGATATGAGGGTCGCGGCCGGTTAATCAAGCGTGAGAGGCAGGGCGGTGCAACTGGCAGTAAACAGCAACAACGGCCGGATGCGGTGCTGCGGCCACAGGCGCCGTACGCCTTCCACATAGAGCCTCAGTTGCGGCAGGTACGTTGCGGCGAGTCGGTCGAGTTCGGCGCTGGTCGCGTGCCGGTGGGTCTTGTAGTCGACGACTATCACCTGGTCCGATTGCAGGATCAGGCGGTCGACGATCCCGTGCACGTTACAAGTACCCTGCCGGTAATGCAATGGCACTTCGTTCCATGCCTGCTCGAAACGGCTTGGGTCGAACAGTTCGCGCAGCGCCGGCGCAGCGATTACGGTGCGCGCTTCGTGCCACCACGCCAGCAGTTCTTCATCGTCGTTGTTGCGCTGTAGTTCGGCCGCCACCTGCGGCAGCACGGAGTCCGGGGCGACGGCGGTGGTCAACAGTTGCAGCATGCGGTGAATCGCGATGCCGCGCAGACGGCCGTCCTCGTCGCCTTCCCCGTCGCCGCCGGGGTGAGTGCCGACGCGGCTGGGGGCGATCTCGCGCTGCAACTGCCGCGTGCCGACCACTTGGCGCAGCGTCGGGGGCGGCGCGGGCAGCGGCGGCGATTCGGGGCGCTGGGCGATGGTTGCGGCCGCCGGCATCGTGCCCGATTCGAACAGCAGCCCTGCATCGGTCGTTGCGGCCAGTTG
>DFMR01000192.1 GCA_002376325.1 Proteobacteria bacterium UBA3588
GCAGGCAGCCGGGCGTTGCTGAACCTGGGCCATACTTTCGGTCACGCTATCGAAACCGGTATGGGGTATGGGGCGTGGTTGCATGGCGAGGCGGTGGCGACGGGAATGGTGCTGGCAACGGAGCTATCGCAACGCCTCGGCTGGCTTGACGCGGCGACGGTTGCGCGTGTTCAAGGCTTGATCGTCGCCGCCGGTCTGCCGGTACGCGCCCCCGCACAGTTCGACGGGGCTCGTTTTCTGGAGCTGATGGCCGTCGACAAGAAGGTTCAGGCGGGAAAGCTGCGTCTGGTTTTACTGCACGGCATCGGTAGCGCGGCGATCACCGATGCGGTGACGCCGGAGCAGATCGCTGCCGCCGTCGAGGCGCATCAGCGCGGAGGCTGAACCATGGCGGAGTTAGCGCCTTACGCCGTGTCTAAGCAGCAGTCGCGCGGCCGCCGCCATTCCGAAGCAACGCCGCCTTACCGCAGCGAATACCAGCGTGACCGCGATCGCATCGTTCATTCGTCGGCCTTCCGCCGTCTGGAATACAAGACTCAGGTCTTCGTAAACCATGAAGGTGACATGTTCCGCACTCGGCTGACGCACTCCCTGGAGGTCGCACAGATCGGCCGTGCCGTAGCGCGTGCCTTAGGTTTGAATGAAGACCTTACCGAGGCGATCAGCCTCGCCCATGACCTCGGACACACACCGTTTGGCCATGCCGGCCAAGACGCGCTCAACGGCTGCATGCAGGATTTCGGCGGTTTCGAACATAATCTGCAATCCTTGCGTGTCGTGGATGAGCTGGAAGAGCGTTACGCCGATTTTTGCGGTCTCAACCTGACCTTTGAAACGCGTGAAGGTATTCTCAAGCACTGCTCGCTGGAGCATGCGCGACAGCTGGGCGAACTGGGGGTGCGCTTTCTGGAGGGGCATCAGCCGAGCCTGGAGGCGCAGATTGCCAATGTTGCCGATGCCGTTGCCTACAACAATCACGATGTGGACGACGGGCTGCGTGCCGGATTGCTGTCCATCGAACAGCTGTGTGAAGAACCGTTGTTCGGCGAGCAATATCGATTGGTTCGGAATACTTATCCGTCTCTCGACGGGCGGCGTCTGGTGCATGAGATTATCCGGCGTATGATCAACCGACAGGTGGTCGACCTGATCGAAGCCAGCCGCCGTGCCATTGAGGAGTTGTCGCCCGCCGACGTAAATGAAGTGCGCACATGCAGTGAGCCTTTACTGCGGTTTAGCGCCGAGATGCAGGCGCAACACCAGACGCTCAAACGGTTTCTGCGGGTAAATCTGTATCAACACTATCGGGTGCACCGGATGACGAACAAATCACAACGCGTGGTACGCGATCTGTTCGGCACGATCTTCAGCGACCCGCGTCTGCTGCCCCTCGATCATCAGGAAAAGGTCCGTTTCCTTGCCGAGCGCTCCGGCGATGCCGGCCGCGCGCGCGCGGTCGCCGACTACATTGCCGGCATGACCGACCGCTACGCCATTGCGGAACACTCCAAATTGTTCAATCCCACCGAGTTGACGTGAGGTTCGCAAGTAGACAGATCGATCCTTAAACGGCATACTTTTGCAGTCCCGCAGGCGTGCCCGATTCGGGGGCGCAGAGGGCCTTTTCAGGCAGCCGCTAGGAGCTTGGCGTCATCGGCACATGCGAATCTACATGCAGACTCCCGTCACCGATGACCATCCGCCGCGCTACTACCACCTTTTTGTGCAGGAGGACCTGCTGGGTGGCTGGTCGCTGGTAAAGGAATGGGGTTTTCAGGGGGCTTCCGGGCGAGTCGTACGTGAGCACTTCCAAACCTTGGATGCGGCCCATGATGCGATGTTCAGGGGTCGTGATGCACAGATACAGCGGGGATACCGCGTAATGTTCATGCAGGGCGAGGAGCGACCGAGATGATCCGGGGTCTGCGCCGCACCAAGGACCCAATGGCCTCCCCTCCCTATCTTTCCCTCTTCAAACTGCGCACAGCTCCCTTCGTCGGCGGCGGCCCCCAGTTTTTCTACGCCGATCCGGAGCGGGCGCAGACCCTCAACATGCTGCAGCACCTCACCCAATACAGCGAAGAGCTGTTGTTGGTAAGCGGACCTGCGGGCAGCGGCAAGACCAGTTTGTTGGAACAGTATCTGGCCCGCGCCGACGACGACTGGAAGGTTTGTCGCGTCAGCGCAGCGGAGATTGCCGATCCGGGGTTGCTGTTCCTTACGGCCGCACGCTGTTTCGGTTTGCATACGGAAGGTTTGAATGCCGACGGGGTCATCGACGCCCTGCGCGATCACCTCAACCTGCTGCAGCAGAACATGACCCCGGTGCTGGCGATCGATGCTGCCGAGCGCTTGTCCGACGACGGATTGGAGGTGGTCGTGCGCCTGGCCGAGTTGGCCGGTGATCACGGCAAGCTGGTGCGGACCATTCTGTTCGCGGAGCCCGCCATCATGCGCCGTCTCGGCGAGGCGCGTTTTGCCAATGTGCCGAAACCCCACGTGCTGGAGTTGAAGCCGTTGGAAGAGGCGCAACTGCCCGCTTATCTGCATCACCGCATGTCGGCAGCCGGATATGGCGGCGGGCCGCTGTTTACCGCGCGTGATATCAAACGCATCTATAAAGGGTCGCAGGGCTGGCCGGGGGGCGTGAACGCCATGGCGCATGAAGTACTGATGGATAAAAGGCGTGGGACCGGGGCGCCACGCTGGCGCCCGATGGCAATCGGCGGCGCATTGATCGGCCTGGCGATTGGTGCCTATATCGCTTTGTTTACCACCGGCGGAGCCATCAAGCAGACTACACCGGCCACAACGGGGCAGGCCGGCAGGGTACCGCGTGCGGAGGCACCGATTGTGCGTGTTGCCGGAAGCTCGCGTTATGCGCCCGCGTCGTTGACGGTGCGCAGCGGCGAGACCTTGCAAATCACCTGTGCTGCTCCATCCAGCGGGGCCACGACGTTGCCGCCGCTTGCCACACAGCAGTTCGCGATCCCGATGCCGGAGTCGACAGCCACCCAGGCCGAACCCACCC